>JBKPCS010000160.1:0-11052 GCA_046727495.1 bacterium
CCCACTCGCCATCCGCGGCGCCATTATGCGCAAACTCCTGCACATCGCTTTCGGCGTTCTGTCCAATCATCAACCCTTCAACCAACATCTCGTTTTTATTCCAAAAACTCTTTGACTCCCAAGACCGTATCTTCAGTGCGCACGCGCAATTGGCACCGGGACCTAGGGCTTCGCTTCGCTGCGCCCTCTAGGCTATTTTGATTCCGCGGCTTCGCCGCTTCTGAACGGGCCTGTTCAAACTCCCGCAGGCTCCCAAGCTATTTTTGAGGACGCGGCTTCCGTCGCTCTAGGTACTTCGATTCGATGGATCGCCGCGCGGAAAGCGCCGTCAATCCCCGCTTGCTTTTACCAGTACGAATCCTTTTAAAGCTCACAAACGAATACTGGGTAACACTAACCTAGGACTTTTGGGAAAAAATACTGGGTGAGGTTTTTAGCCTGTGCAATGATGTGTCTATTTGAATGAGCGACCTGATGAGCGAACTCACCCATATTGAGCCGGCCACTATCCAAGATCTGCCGGAGCTAACGCAACTCCTTATGGAGTTGTTCGCTCAGGAGTCGGATTTTCGCCCTAACTATAATAATCAAATGCGAGGGCTACGATTGATTCTGGAACAACCAAACCGCGGCCGCGTTTTCGTGCTTCGAAGCGCAGATCGCATCATTGGGATGATCAACCTGTTGTTTACGATCAGTACAGCGGAAGGCGGTTTTGTTATCCTTCTGGAAGACCTGATAATCCATTCGGACTTCCGGGGCCAGGGCATGGGCAGCCAACTCTTGAGCTATGCGATCGAATATGCGAAGCAGAAAGATTTCTTGAGGATCACCCTGCTAACCGATCGGGTAAGTGAAGAGTCACTTGTTTTCTTTGAGAAACACGGATTTCAGCGATCAGATATGGTACCGATGCGGCTTTTCCTAGGTTCTTCAGCCGAGCTGCGAAAGCCGTAAATCATCTGGCCCAATGTTAGAAGAGATTCAGCCAACAGCGCTTCAGCGAATCGACGGGCGCGCCCATGACCAATTGAGGCCATTTCGCGCAACGCTGGAAATCGCGCCAAACGCACATGGCTCGGTATTGCTCTCGACCGGTGACACTCAAGTAATTTGCGCTGCAACGATTGAAGAATCTGTGCCTAAATGGATGAAGGACCAGGGGGTTACCGGCGGCTGGATCACAGCCGAATACTCGATGCTTCCTTATTCGACGGTGAGCCGGCGACCACGAGATGTCTCGAAAGGGAAATTGGATGGCCGAAGCGTCGAAATCCAGCGTTTGATCGGGCGTTCATTAAGGGCGGCGGTCGATCTGGAAGCGCTCGGCGCGCGGACGCTTTGGATTGATTGCGATGTTTTGCAGGCCGACGGCGGGACCAGAACTGCGGCGATCACGGGCGCGTCGATTGCGGCAAATGTCGCGTGCGCAAAACTTCGAGCACAAGGCAAGATCGAACAATGGCCGATCCGGTGCCTGGTTGCTGCCGTCAGTGTCGGTCTGGTGGGCGGAGTGGCGCTTCTCGATCTGAACTATCAGGAGGATAAAGAGGCCGCTGTCGACATGAATCTGGTTATGACCAGCACGGGCGCGTTCGTGGAATTGCAAGGAGCAGGGGAGGAATCGACGTTCTCGGCCGAGGAGCTCAATCTATTGATCAACCTGGGCAGGTCAGGTATCGAGGAACTGATCGCCCGCCAGCGGGAGATTTTGGGGGTAATCGAACCCCACGATCGGTAGAGGCGCAATCTTAGAAGCGGGTGCAGAGTCGGCAAACGGTTCCGCTCGGCAACGGCATGCGATTTTGTCCCGAATGGGAACAACAAATCTCAGCCAGGGGTGATCCCGCCGGCGTCGGGAGAACCCCTGGTATCCCCATATAAATGCGGTCCATCCTGCAGGGATGACAGAGTTGTCCCGGCGGCGATTATTCTCACAAGACGTTTGTCGAAGCGGTTCGACCGTGACACGCGTCGTCTTCAGCCCTTTCAGGGCCTACGCGCATGGTTCGGTTTCCAGGGGTTCGCTTGCGCTCACCCCTAGCTAAGCTTTGTCGTCGCGTTGCGACGCTGCGCGAACTAGATAACGCCGGCTGCCTTCAACGTCCGGAACGCTCCATTCTTAGCCATGGTCTTCAGAGCCCGAGCGCTCATTTTTACCGTGACGTAACGGTTCAACTCGGCGACCCAGATCCTGCGTGTCTTCAAATTAGGCAGAAACAAACGCGGAGTATTCGCGGTAACATGCCGGCCGACGCCGCCTTTTTTCTTCGCCATACCACGTCGGTGGATAACATGGCCTTTCGCCGGTTTCGCGCCTGTGATGCTGCATTCTCTAGACATGGTCGTCTCCTTTTCCGTAAAGAGCCGGGAAAATGACCGTCTTTGCCTGCAGAGTCAAGGGATAATTGGAACCGAGCGCCCTCTGCGACCACCCAGCGGGTGGCTACCCCCAAATCCACCAATCCAGCTTCACGCGTATGAACTCGTCGCGGTCAACCCGAGCTGCTTTCGGCGTTCCCGCCTTTCCTTGGCTACTTTGGCTTCATAACCGCTCTCCCGAAATGCTCGGAGCGGGTCAACCGGCAGATTCTTCTGTTTCCGCCACTCGACCAATGCCGGCCGCACATCAGTGAAAAACGCGTCGCGGAGACACTCCTCGGCGTCGACCTGTTCGTTTCGTTCTTGATGTCGGGCAAGTTTTGCATGATCGACTAGCGCCGCCTTCGCATACAGTTCCTGTGCGGTCACCACAGTCTGTAGAGTCGCTTCAATCTTAGGCTTATCGATGTGTGATTGGTCGATCATATACGCCACGTCGACATTCCTGTTTTTCTCCCAGCAGTAGAAAAGAATCTCATGAAAAATCCGGAATGCTTGGTAGGGATCACTTGACCCCAGCGTCAGGTCATCGTCAGCAAATCTGCGATCGTTAAAATGGAATCCGCCGAGCATTTCTTCGTCCAATAGCCACGCCACGATCTGCTCAATGTTTTGACCCTGATAATGATGTCCGGTGTCAACGAGTACCTTGGCCTGGGGCCCGGCCGCTTTTGCGGTGACGTACGACATTCCCCAATCCGCCAGGTCTGTGTGGTAAAACGCCGGCTCAAATGGCTTGTACTCAACCAGCATGATCTGGTCGGCATCGAGCGACGCGTGCATTTTTCGAAGCGCCTCAACCAAAGCCTGTTTGCGCCAACGGATGTTGGCTTGCCCAGGGTAATTCGAGCCGTCGGCAAACCATAACGAAACGAGCTTGCTCCCAACCTTCTTGGCGATGGCAACACTGTCGATCAGGTGATCGGTCGCCATTTTTCTGGCAACCGCGTCTCGATTGCAGACGGAGCCATATTTGTAGATCTGGTCCTGAAAAACGTTTGGGTTGATTGCCCCGATCCGCACTCCGTATTTCGCCGCCAGGTCGACCACTTCTGACGGATCTTGGCCAGTAGTGAAATCCCAGAGAACATGTAGCGCGACGGTTGGACAACAACCGGTATAAAGATGAACTTGGCCGGCGTCAGCGAGTTTGTCGGCAATATCGATCGCTGCGGCATCCTGAAGGAATTTGCCGAACCGGGTACCAGTGTCGCAGTAACCCCAACTGGGTGTTTCAATGCGGAATTCGTCGAGAACTTGGAAGATGCGTTCGGTCATGGTGAATTTTGCATCAGATGCAAAGTCCATGCTACTGTGCTTGCGCGGATGAAGCGAAGAAGTCTTTTCTGGTTTCTTGTCCTATTCATTCCATTAGATGTTTGGATTGGGCTGAGGGTGTTGGCTGCTGGTAACCGGGACGACTCGGGGATTGACCATAGTGTGCTCGCTGCGTTCACTCGAGCGCTGCAGGTGATACGTAATGACTATGTCGACGGCAGCGTCATCTCTTATCAAAAGCTCATCTACTCGGGGCTGCACGCAATGCTGCAACATTTGGACCCCCACAGTCAGTTTATTGAGCCTGACGACCTTAAAGACCGGGAAAACGAGACCAAAGGCGAGTTTGGTGGTTTCGGGTTTACCGTCTCGCGCCGAGACCAAGCCATTGTCATTCTCGCCACGATGGAGAATAGCCCGAGTGCCCAGGCCGGCATAATGCCCGGCGATCACCTGATCTCAATTGATGGAAAGCCGACTCAGGATATGTCTGGGGATGAGCTGGATCATTTGTTAAAGGGTCAAATTGATCAAGCCTTGAAGGTGACTATCTATCGCCCTTCGACGAAGGGAACAAGAGAGGTCGAGCTTCGGAGAGCCTTAATCAAGGTTCCAAGCGTTGTGGACTCAAGAATGATCACGGCTGGTAAGAATGGGGAACGCAAAATCGCCTATTTGCGGATCAGCGAATTTACCGAGCCAACCGCGCGCGAGCTTTCCGAAAAACTCGACTCGATGGAGGCCGACGGGATGCAAGCGCTAATAATCGATCTCCGCAATAATCCGGGTGGTTTGTTGACGAGCGCGGTCGATGTATGTGGGGTCTTCCTTCCGCCGCGGACGTTGGTTGCTTACACCGAGGGCCGTGATCCGGCGCAACACCGCGAATATTACACCGGCCACGTCTCGAAGCAGCGGCTCGATTTTCCGATTGCTATCCTTGTGAATGGTCTCAGCGCCAGCGGCGCTGAAGTTGTCGCCGGCGCTATGAAAGATCTTAAACGCGCTGTGGTCGTTGGCGAGACTACGTTCGGGAAAGGAGTAGTCCAGAGCCAGATGCCGTTACCTGATGGTTCAGCGCTTTGGCTGACCACGGCGAAATATTACACGCCCAGCAAGCAGGTTATTCAGGAGAGGGGAATAGCGCCGGACATTGAGTCTTCACTGAACGCGGACGAAGAGCGAGCTCTGCTGCTACGCCAACATCATACGCTGCTAACTCCAGAAGACCAGAAGCTGGTTGATCAAGCACCTGACTCGCAGCTCAATCGCGCCGTTGATGCACTAAACGGGTATCTAGTCTATCAACGGTAATAGATTGCAGCAGGGCTAAAGCCCTGGGCTAACACCTCACGCTCCTCGCAGAGCAGAATCAATTCTGTGCGATAGCCGCGACTTCGGCGCTCCCCGGTTTCTCTTCGGACCGATTGTAGAAGACTTGCCGGATGATCTCTTCAATCGGCTCTTCTTCTACGCTAAAATCCTGGACCGGGCAGTTCGAAAGAATATCGCGGCAGACTTCGGTGACCTTTTCGCGCTCAACTTTGAGCTTCACTGAGTTACCGTTTTTTTCGACCACTTCGCCCATTTCGAATGAACAAGAGGGAGTCTGAGAAAATGTAAACTGGAGCAACTTGTAACCAGCGAATTTCTCGATGATTTGTTCTAGTTTCCCATCAAAGAAGACCTGGCCATGGTCGATGATAATCACGCGCGGACAAAGCTCCTCGATGTCCTGCATGTAATGGCTGGTCAGCATCGTTGAGATCTGATTCTGGTTACTGTAAAAGCGGAGAAAGTCTCTGACCTTTTTTTGACTGACCACATCCAGCCCGATGGTCGGCTCGTCCAGGAACAAAACCTTCGGGCTATGGATCAGCGCGGCGATCAATTCCATCTTCATGCGTTCGCCGAGACTTAATTCGCGAACCATCACGTTCAGTTTGTCGCGAACATCCAGCAAATCGACCAGTTCATCGACAATACGCTGGAAGCTTTTTTGATCGATCTCGTAAATGGCGCGATTTAGCTCTAGCGACTCGCGTGCGGGAAGGTCCCACCATAGGGCGTTTTTCTGTCCTAGAACGAGACTGAATTGGCGTTTAAAAGGCGCCTTTCGTTCCCAGGGTATGTAGCCAAGCACTCGCGCGGATCCGCCGGTAGGCACCAGGAGACCAGATAGCATTTTGAGCACGGTCGTTTTGCCAGCCCCGTTCGGCCCAAGAAACCCAACGAATTCCCCTTCTTCAATCGAGAAAGAAACATCTTTCGCTGCGTGAACCGACTCGTACTCTCTCGAAAACAGCCCACGCAGCGCCCCGGTTAGACCCTCGCGCTTCCTGTAGGTGCGATAGGTCTTGGATAAATGTTCGGCGACGATGACGGGGTTCACGGGGAGAATCTCTACCGTCTACCGTGTTCCGTCTACAGTTTAGCGTGGGAGCGACAGGGGTGGCTGCCGCACGAGGTCGCCCAGCACTAGTTTGAGCCGCACCGTTACCCCGCCGATTCAAGTCGCCTGAAACTGGTGCTGGCCGACCCTACCGACGATGGGCGCTGATCGCATTTTGGGGTCGTTCGCAGCAACCTCTCTTCGGTTTCCGGCGATCTTGGCGTTCCCCGCGTTTCCTTTTAAGCAGCAGTCTTAGATTTAGCCGTCCACGAAAGCTTGACGAACGGCTTGATCTTCTCCACCGCCGCTTCTGCGGTCAGGCCATGTTTCTTCCGCAAAATCGGTATCGTGCCATGCTCGATAAACTGGTCGGGCCAACCAATGCGCACAACCGGTGTCAGGATGCGGTTCTCTGTCAGATGCTCCATAACGGCGCAGCCGAAACCATTGTGCAGAACGTGATCCTCGAATGTGCAGATTACATCTACACTGCGGGCAAAGAACTCAAGGGTGCCAGTGTCCAACGGCTTGATCCAACGGGGGTTGATCAACGCAACAGAGATACCTTCAGCTTCAAGTAATTTCGCGGTTTCTTCCGCGAGAGTGAACATTGTACCAAGCCCGAACAGCGCCACGGTCCGCCCATGTTGCACAACCTCTGCTTTGCCGATCTCGAGGAGCTTCGGTTGCTCTTTCGGTTTTGCTCCGGTGCCAGCGCCGCGGGGATACCGAATAGCGATCGGGCCGGAGTTGTAATTGACCATCGTCCACAGCATATCGACAAACTCATCTTCGTCTTTCGGCTGCATGTGAACGATACCCGGAATATGTCGCAGGTAGCCGATATCAAATAATCCGTGATGCGTCGGACCATCGTCTCCGGACAATCCGGCGCGATCCATACAAAGCGCGATATTCAAGTTCTGCAAAGCGATGTCATGAATGATCATGTCGTATGCGCGTTGCATGAAAGTGGAGTAGATCGTGAGGAAAGGCTTAAAACCCTGGGTGGCGAGCCCACATGCGAAAAGGGCCGCATGTTCCTCTGCGATCCCGACATCGAAATACTGCGTTGGATGCTTCGATGCGAAATGGAAAAGCCCCGTTCCAGACGGCATCGCGGCAGTGATCGCCATGATCTTGTTGTTCTGATCCGCAAACTTCGCCAAGGTCTTCCCAAGAATTTCTGAGTATGTCGGCGTTGGCGCAGGTGCGGTTTCACCGGTTTCCAACTTGAACTTGCCCAGACCATGAAATTTGTCTGGCTTCTCTAGTGCGGGCGGGTAGCCTTTTCCTTTTTGAGTGATGATATGGAGCAGAACAGGCTCATTCTGTCGCTTCAGGAACTCGAACGTCCGGATCAAAAGCGGAATATCATGGCCATCAATCGGGCCGAAATAACGCAGGCCAAGTTCTTCGAAGAATACGTTGGGAAGAACCAGATGTTTCACGCCCTCCTCGAATTTGTGGGCCAACTGATAAGCGAACTTGCCTCCGATCATTTCGACAAACTTCGCTGCTTTGTCGTGCAAATGGCTATAGGTATCGCTCGTGACCAATCGGTTGAGATAGTTCGCGATAGCGCCCACGTTCTTAGCGATTGACCATTCGTTATCATTCAGCACGACGATGAAGCGCTTGGTGTTCGTGGCTACGTTGTTAAGCGCTTCGTAACTCGGACCGCAGGTCAACGCGGCGTCGCCCGCGACAACAACCACATGCTCTTTCGTTCCCTTACGATCTCTGGCGACGGCCATTCCCAGGCCGGCCGACAGCGCTGTCCCTGCGTGGCCAGCTCCATAGCAATCATGTTCGCTTTCGGTCCGGAGCAGAAAACCGTTCAGGCCCTGGTATTGCCGGATGGTCTTGAACCGGTCAAGGCGTCCGGTCAGCAGCTTGTGGACATATCCTTGGTGGCTGACATCAAAAACGAATTTGTCGTCCGGCGTAGAGAAGACACGATGCAGGGCGATCGTCAATTCCACTACACCGAGGTTTGGTCCCAGATGGCCGCCTGTTTGCGAAAGTACTGTGATAAGCTCGTCGCGGATTTCCTGAGCCAGCTTAGGCAACTGGTGTTCGTCCAATTGTTTGACATCCGCCGGGCAGGATATCCCGTCCAATAGTCGCGGCTCCGTCGCGGCTTCAAAAGAGTCTGATTTCATCATTCTGATTTTTTGTTGATACTTTCGATGGACCTTCCGGCGGTTGTTCGGTTGTCGGAGAGGGTTTGGTTTCGGCGTTTCGGGTCAGTGTTTCAATGCGGTTCTCAGCGTCGGCGAGTCTCTCGTTGCAGACAGCAATCAGGCGAATCCCCTCTTCGTAGCGCACCAGTAGCTCCTCCAGCGGGAGCTTAGAAGATTCCATCTCATTGACGATTTTCTCCAGTCGTTCCATCGCGCCCTCAAACGAGAGTGCTTTCGGCTCATCTTTTGGCATGACTAGATGCGGGGATAGTAAGCGGACCCTGTGGATCGCGCAAATAGGAAGATTTTAGCGCCGTCAACGCCGACGACGCCGTCATCGCCGGCAATGAAAGGGGCCAAGGCGACGCTTTGCGTGTGGCTAGCGCACGACGTCGCCTTTTTTTGGATCTATCGCGCCGTAGCCTTATTTCAGATGCCGGCGACGACGGCGTTGTCGGCGCTGACGGCGTTGTCGGCGCTGACGGCGTTGGCATTAATCGCGCGGCGCGAAGAGGGGGGACTGCTGAGGCTGATACTCCGGGCGATCAACTGGCGTGATATTAACCGTCTTCTCCTGGCCATCACGCACAACTGTCACTGGCACACCTTGCAGCGCAGTCAGGAAAAACGCTGCATTTGCAACATCGGCCAGCTCGTGGATGTCAACTGTACCGATTCGCACGAGAACGTCACCCTGTTGCAGTCCAGCTTCCTCAGCAGGGGAACCCTCAGCAACGCTTTCGATGGCTACTTTCGAATTGTGATTCTCATCATCCGTCGCTTTCGGGAGCACGCCTACCCAACCGGGGCGGACTTCTCCGTAACGGACATAGTCGAAACGGATCTTCTCTGCGGCTTTGATCGGTAGTGCGTAAGCCGCCGTGTAGTTCTCGATGGGGAAGATCAGCATTCCGATCACTTCCCCATTCATGTTCAGGAGGGGTGCTCCAGCCTCTCCGCGTTGCATCGGAATGTTGGCCCGGATCAGGGCTGTGCTGAAATATCGGTGAAGATATTTGAGATCCAAGCCACCAATCATCCCGAAATGTGGAGTGGCCGGTAGATCCATTGGATATCCGATCATGATCGCAGGGGATGCAACTTTGATGGACTCTGAGTTGCCCATCGGCAGCCAAGGCGTATTGGCGTCGATCTTGAGGATGGCCACCATGCTCCGCGTGTCAGCGACCAAACGATGAGCTGGGAAACGGTTAGAACCGAATTCGACAACAATATCGTATGATTCACCACCGACACCATACGATGTCAGGATTGTGCCGTCCGGCTCGATAAAAAAACCAGTACCTTCCAGCCGCCCATGGTCATCTTCGGCAAGAATCTTGACTACCGCATTTTTCGCGCGCTCAAAAACATGCTGGACGTCCGAAGCGATCGACGCTGCAGTCTGTTGCGTAAATGCGCGCGGCGCGCCGGACAAGAGCAACATGCTGAGACCTACAGCTTTGCACGCAAGCCGGAGGTTCGTCGCGAGAGGGTGAGAATATAGCTGCAACAAGCTGCAACGATGAAGATCGAACATTCGGGGTTTAAAAGCTGAAGGAAGCTTCGTGGCTCAAAGGCCGACCGTCGATCACGTAGCGCGGAAGAGCAGATTGAGAGGGTTGCAAAGCGGGTACAACACGAGACACTGGCGCGGATCGGCCTTCAAATTTGGACCAATCAAGGTCTCCGCTGAGCGCGAGGCGGCTAGGCGAATTATCTGTTTTGACAACGCGTGTTTGAGCCGCAGGAGAATTGGTTGTAACGCCTGCAGGCGCCCAGACTCCCGAACCGATTATGCTCGCGGCGATTACGAATATCCCGAAGGCGACGCCATAAGCATAATTCGGTACCCGAAAACTCCAAAGTCCCGACACAAGTCGATCGAGCCAGATCTGGAAAGCAGAACGTCGCAACAGTTCTTCGCGTTGTCGGCGATGAAATTCGTTCAGTGCTCTATCAAAATATCCTGGAGGCGGTTGCTCGAGCCGCTTGAGTCGAAGCAGTTTTTGTAGATCCTGTTCGTCGAGCATCATCTCTTTCTAAACTCCTCGAGGTAATTCTGCAACTGCCGATGTGCGTAGAACAGTCGTGACCTTACCGTGGCTTCAGGTATCCCGAGGATCTTCGCGATTTCCGCGTGGGGCATCCCCTGGATATCGAACATGGTCACAACAGCTCTGTGTTCAACAGACAGCTTCATCATCGCTTCGTTCAATCTCTGTTGCAATTCTGATAGGTCGACTTCCCGGACCGGCGTCCTCACGGCGGTCAAATCGATGAACTCTTTTGCATTCTGAATGTTTGTATCGAGGTCGTCCAGACTCATTTGAAAGCGGCGTCCCCGTTTTTTCAGGAAATTGATGGTCATGTTCACGGCGATTGCATGAATCCAGGTATAAAAGCTGGACTTGCCTCGAAAGCCATTAATTGATCGGTAGGCCTTAGCAAATACCTCGAGTAAGAGGTCGTTCGTGTCCTCGTGATTCGCTGTCATGTTATAGATGAGCGAGTAGATGCGAGGGCTGTACTTCTGCCAAAGGCCGTCAAAAGCATGGGTGTCTCCGCCCTGGGTTCGGCGAACTAACGTTTCGTCATCCGGCAACGGCTGGTCATCCATGTGACTCCGATATTCTCACTGGCGAAAGTGACATTTCACACCAGGTATGGATAAAACACAAGGAACGCCGCTGATAGGATCGATACGGCGATACGGCGATGGTGCGATACGGCGATAGGGCGAGACGGCGAAGGATAAATAACAGATTTGACTAGGGCAGGAAGATAACGAAGCAGGGAGGCTTCGTTGTGAGT
>JBKPCS010000161.1:0-18094 GCA_046727495.1 bacterium
GGTCTGCTGCCAATCTTGTGGAGCCAGGGCGCCGGTGCGGATGTTATGAAGCGCATCGCAACTCCGATGATCGGCGGCATTGTGACGTCGACAGTAATGGAGTTGGTGGTATTCCCAGCGATTTATTTCCTCTGGCGCTCACGCAAAATCAAAGCGGAGCCGCGGCCGGAGCCGACCCGCGCGAAGCCGGTAACGGCCTAAACTGGATGGATCCTACACTAAAATGTCGACTGTTTTTCAATAGCCCCTAACCCAGTGAAAAATCGAAGCATAAAACTACTGACGCTAACCGCCTACTTTTTCTAAGCAGGTTGAATGACTCGAGTGATAAAATCGCTCCCGACCACCAAATAAGTCATTGACAACGTGCCCGGACACAAGCCCAAACCCTAACAACCTTGAGCCTTTGACGCGGATGCGCGCGCTCCATATCATAGCGTCTTCGTTAGATCTTTGCCCGGCTCAATCTCAAGGCGTTGGAAATCACTGAAACCGAACTGAATGCCATGGCCGCGCCCGCAATTACGGGACCCAACAAGATTCCGAAGAAGGGATAGAGAATACCGGCTGCTACGGGAACACCAACCGCATTGTAGATAAAAGCGAAAAGCAGGTTTTGCCGGATGTTGCGCATGACAGCCCGGCTGAGCGCGATTGCTTTAACGATGCCAACCAGGTCGCCTTTCACCAGTGTGATACCGGCGCTTTGCATCGCCACGTCGGTTCCGGTACCCATCGCGATCCCCACATCAGCCTCCGCGAAAGCGGGCGCGTCATTAATCCCGTCGCCCGCCATAGCAATCACGTACTTTTGTTGACGTAGTTGTTTAATGATCTCGTTCTTATCCTTTGGATTCAATTCAGCGCGTACCTCATCAATGCCCAGCTCACTGGCTACCGCATCAGCAGTTTTCCGATTGTCACCTGTCGCCATAATGACTTTGAGCCCCAGTGCGTGAAGAGCTTCGATTGCGCCTGGAGTCGTTGCCTTAATGGGATCCGAAATTCCGAGAACCCCAGCTACCGAGCCGTTCGAGCTCACCCAAACCACCGTCTGGGCCTTTCCTTGAAGCTCGCGCGCTTCTGCGGACAGTTCAGACGGAATCGAGAGGCCCCTTGCCTGGACGAATGCTTCCTTGCCGATAAGCACCCTCTGTCTGTTGATTCTACCCGAGACGCCGCCACCCGTGGTCGACTCGAAATCCCCGACCGGCTCGAGACTGATCTTCCGTTCGTTGGCCTCGTTAACAATCGCGCGCGCCAGCGGATGCTCGCTGTCTTGCTCCAGAGAGGCCGCCAAAGCCAGTACTTGTTGCTCGTCAAAACCGGCGTTAGGAATCAGGCTGGTAACTCGGGGCTTGCCGGCAGTTAACGTCCCGGTTTTGTCCGTGAGAAGACAATTCACCTTCTCAGCGCGCTCGATCGCTTCCGCATTCTTGATCAAGACGCCGGTTTGAGGCCTTTACCCACGCCAACCATAATTGACATTGGTGTGGCTAGCCCAAGAGCGCACGGGCATGCAATGATCAAGACGGAGACGGCGTTTACGATAGAATAGGCCATCGCAGGCGCTGGTCCCCAAATAGACCAGATGATAAAGGTGATAACCGCGGTCAGAATGACCTCCGGTACGAAATACCCGGAGACAGTATCCGCAAGTTTCTGGATCGGGGCACGCTGCGCTGCGCCTCCGCGACCATGTGAACGATCTGAGAGAGCAACGTCTCCGCACCTACTTTTTCTGCCCGCATGAGAAATGAGCCGGTTTGGTTAACGGTCGCTCCGATGACTGGGTCGTTAACGGTTTTCTCGACCGGCATCGGTTCACCGGTGATCATCGATTCGTCGACACTGCTCCTGCCTTCGGTGATTACACCATCGATCGGCACTTTCTCGCCCGGACGCACGCGTAGCACATCCCCTTTTTGAATTTCATCGACTGGTACTTCTTCCTCAACACCATCCAGCAGCCGGTGCGCCGTTTTGGCCGCTAATCCCAAGAGTGCTCGAATGGCCTGTCCAGTCTGGCTTCTCGCCCTGGCTTCGAGCAGTTGCCCGAGCAAGACCAAAACTGTAATCACAGCGGCGGCCTCAAAATAAACGGCGACTTCACCGCCTTCTTTGAAAGAGTCCGGAAATATTCCGGGGAACAGGACTCCAATCACGCTGTACAAATAGGCCACCCCAACCCCCATCGCGATCAAGGTGAACATGTTTCAGCTGCCGATTAACGATGGAGCGCCATCCACGAACAAAAAACATCGCGCCCGCCCAGAGAATCACGGGTGTGCTGAGAATCAGTTCAAACCACCTGGATACCGCCATCGGAATCAGGGTGGACAGGTGCAGGTCCGGGATATATTTGCCCATGGCCAGGAACAGGACGGGAACTGTCAGAGCCAGGCCCGCCCAGAATTTTACTTCTAACAAACAGATCTCCCGTTGTTCCTGTTCATCAACACCGCCAACCGTCTTGAGCTAAAGGGTCATCCCACACTTCGGGCACTGGCCCGGATGATCTTGTTCGATCTCCGGATGCATCGGGCAAGTGTAGATGATCTTAGTCTCAGCCGGCTTTGGCATGGTGAGCTCTAAGGTCATGCCGCATTTGGGGCAAGGCCAAGCCCTTTTGGATTAATGGTGCCGCTTTTCATCCTGGTCGTCTCCCCCGTGATGATGCCCCAGCATCATCAAAGGACACGCGAACATTAAGGCGATGAAGATGACGAGCGCCATTCAATCGCGCGCTTCGGTTTGATGAAGCTCAGCGCAAAAAATACCACCATCACAACGTTGAAGATCACAACAGGCCACAACCCTAAGCTATAATATTTTGTCCATGCATAAGATTAGCCTTTCGTCCAAAGCCCGCTGAACCGAGCTTCCAACGTCCCGAACTCGACCACCGAGAGTCTGTCGGCTGTCAACTAGAGCTTAGCGATTCAACTAACCGAAACCTGACCTGTCCGACGACACGTCCGCCGTAGCTTCAGCGAAGGAGGAAGCCTTGTGCGAGGTCGGAAAACCGGCAACCGTCTCGAAAGCATTCGGGGCTGGAGGCGCACACTACCGCACAACCAGCACTGGACACGGTGCGTGTTCCAGGATCTTTTCGGCATCGCTTCCAAGCACTACATGCTTCCAGCCAGTATAGCCGTGGGTCGATAACACCAGCAGGTCTGCCGGAGTCTCCGTCGCTACCCGGATGACTTCGTCGCGCATATGGAGCGCAGCCGTCATCAAGGTATCCACCACGTCGTACTCGAGCTTCGCTTTAGCTAATTCCTCATGAAGTTTTTCGCCCGCTTCCTGCCGCCACTCCTCGACCTCGTAGGCGGGTAATCCTTCGATTGAATAGGCATTGGCCGACACCTCGGGGATAACGTGCAGTAGCGTTAGTCTGGCTCCAACCAGTTTTGCCAATTGAACAGCATACCGAATCGCTTTTTCTGACCTCGGTGAAAAATCGGTCAGCGCCACGATACGATTTAGCCGGAGCGGGAAGCTGGATGCTTCCTTTTCCGATGTTTGTCGATTTTGAATTACCTCTTGCATATAAGGTTTCTCCTTTCGCCAGCAGGATCGGCTGATCTCTCCGTCCCTGCTCGCCATGCGTTGACCAATGCCGGCCCTTCCTTGGCTTGGCGAGGCTGCCGAACTCAAACGCCGGGGAGGGCGTTGAGGCTTAGCTCCCAAACCGAAAATGGACCCGTCCGCCATCTTGTCCGACATAGCCTTGGCGAAGGCGGAAGCCTTGGCGAAGGCGGAAGACGGTCGACCGATAACCGCGCGCCAAAGGCGCGCGTCACCGCACGACCAGCACGGGGCACGGTGCGTGCTCCAGGATCTTTTCGGCATTGCTTCCGAGCAATAGATGCTTCCAGCCAGTATAGCCGTGGGTCGATAACACGAGCAGGTCTGCCGCAGTCTCTTTCGCTACACGGATGACTTCGTCGCGCATATGGAGCGCAGTCGTCATTACAGTATCAACTGCACCGTACTCGAGCTTCGCTTTAGCAAGCTCCTCCTGAAGTCTTTCGTTTGCTTCCTGCCGCCACTGATCGACTTGGTATCCCGGAAATCCTTCGATCGTATAATCGAGGGCACCTGGCTCGGGAATAACGTGTAGCAGCGTTAGTCTAGCTCCAACGAGCTTTGCCAATCGAACGGCGTAGCGAATCGCCTTTTCCGACCTGGGTGAAAAATCGGTCGGCGCTACGATACGCTTTAGTCGAAGCGGGAAGCTGGTGGCTCCCCCTTCCGCTGGTTGCGAATGTTGAATTACCTCTTGCATATAGGGCTTCTCCCTTCGCCGATAAGGTTCGCCCGCTCTCTCCATGCTTGCTCGCCATGCGTTGACCGATGCTGGCCGTTCCTTGTCCCTCGAGCCACGGAAGTCTTCGGTTCTGTCTACCGCCTCTAGTCGCTATGCGCCAGTGGCCACTACGACCCACGTGTCATGTCTCCGTCACAATTAATCGTGACTTTCAAGCCGGAATATGCTCGCAAAAATCGTTTAAACGCGAAACGCGAAACGCGAAACGCGAAACGCGAAACGCGAAACGCGAAACGCGAAACGCGAAACGCGAAACGCCGAAGGCGCTATCCCACGCAGACCGGTCGCGCTCTTTCCACCACCGCTGCCGCAATTATCTTTGCGGCCAGTTCATTGCCCGTTCGACCTGTATTTATGACGAGATCGTAGTGCAATGGATCCGCAACGCTAACACCGAAATAGGTTTGTACGTAACGACGCCTCGCCTCATCAGAATCGCGCACGACCCGCGCTGCCTCCTTTGCCGTAATGTTGTGTGATTTCGACCAGTTCTGGACACGAAGCTTGAACGGCGCTACCAGACGAACATGGAGAACGTTCGACAATAGCGATGCGATGATCGCCGCGCCTCTGCCAACCAGAATCACGTTGCCATTAGCCGCCAGCCTGCGAATCGTTTCATCGGCACATTCTTTGAGATGCCAAGACGAGGGATGCAGGCCGAGCAATGATTCGAGTGCGTCGGTCAGTGGAAACGGCAAATCTTCAGGCATGAACTTTTCCATCGTCGCTGAAAGCTGATGGTCTTCGAGAATCTTTTTCACCAGATTCCAGTCGAACAGCGCCCAGGGACACCCATCGTCCCCCGGACAATCGCGATCAAGATATCGAGCAACGGCGTGGGCAATCGTGTTGGCCGCCGCCCCCGTCTCACGGGATATTGTTACTGTCGGCCTGGAGGCCGATCATTTTGAATTCCACCCTGTGCAAGATCTGATCGATACTCGACAAATTTCGGTGGGCGCAGCGAGCTGCAGGTTCGTAGCTTAGCCGAAATGAAGAAGATGGAAGTAGTGGTTCATCCTTCGCAATTAAATGTGGTGCGAACCGAGTTAGCACGCCGTGGAATCTGCGGTCAGATCACACTCACCGAGGTTCGGCACGGTGATACATATAAACCGTTAACCACCGCTTCAAACGGTCTGCCGAATCAATTTGAGCAGAGGGTAAAGCTTGAGCTGATCGTTCCTGACCGCCAAGTGGACAAGGCGGTGAACGTTCTTTTAAGATACGCGGTCACGCCCGATGAGGATAGTGGCGGCCAGGTCGCTCTGTTCGATGTAACCGAAGTCCTGGGCACGAGCGATTCTCAATTGTCTGCCAGCGAAAAGTAAGCAAACTCCCTACTCCTCCCTAAGCCGCTCTCCTACCTAGCCTAGGGCTTGTTCCACACGGCTCCAGCGCTGCACCTAAATTGCTCGCAGCTTTCCACCAATTGTCGTTTTCCGACCTTCGCGGCAAAATACAAGTGATGAACAAGCCATCCCAAATCGTTGAGCGATTAGCCAATTCCGATGTTTACAAGCAGTACGAGCGGGCCTTCAGCGAGGCCACCCAACTTCCGCTGAGCTTGCGGCCGGTCGAAACATGGCGTCTCGGCCTGGAGGGTAAGAAGTATGAAAATCCTTTCTGCGCGATGCTCGCCAAATGCAATCGGACCTGTGCTGCCTGCTTAGAAATGCAAAAGAAGATGGACGACATCCCTGGCGCAGGGCCAAAAACGGTCACCTGTTTCGCCGGGCTAACCGATAGCGCCGTACCGGTCGAAGTCGGAACAAGAGCAATCGGCTTTCTTCAAACCGGCCAAGTTGCTCTCCGAAAACCAACAGCCAGTCACTTCGCCAAAATCATCAAACAGTTACAGGAATGGAATGTTAATCTCGATTTAGCACAACTGGAAGACGCCTATTATCACTCACACCAGATAACTGTCCAACAATATGCGGGCATACTGAAGCTGCTAGAGGCATTTTCAAAACATTTATCCCTCATCGCAAACGAAGTGATCGTGCAAGAGGATGAGACCGAATCACCCTTAATCAGGCGTGCCCGCGCCTACATTCAAGCTAACCAGGGCGACCCGATTGATCTGGAAAAGGTCGCACAGGCGATGCACGTGAGCGTTTTCTATTTTTGTAAACTTTTTAAGAAAGCCACTGGACTAACATTTACCGAATACCTGGGTAGAGTCCGTGTCGAAAAAGCCAAGCAACTTCTTCTCAATCCGCATCTGCGTATCAGTGAAATCGCTTATGATGTCGGTTTCCAATCGCTGACTCAT
This sequence comes from bacterium, assembly GCA_046727495.1. Lineage (GTDB taxonomy): Bacteria > Verrucomicrobiota > Verrucomicrobiia > Chthoniobacterales > JAFAMB01 > JBKPBY01. The sequence goes on from JBKPCS010000161.1 coordinate 6,618, forward strand.
TTCAATCGCGTCTTTCGGCAGATAACCGGCAAGTCTCCTTCCGCTTACCGCGAAGCTAAATCAGTCCGTCAAATGCTGAATTAAATTAAGCTCAAGATGGCGGTTACTCATTTGATAAAAAATGCCCGATTGGAGGTCAACATTCAACAACCCACGGAAGGCCGAATCACTTCGGCCAACTAGGTTATTGTTAAGATGCAAAGAAAGCGAAGAGCTTACGAAATTCAGGAGATCTGTGTCTGGATCGTTCTAGAATGTGCCATTGTCGGAACGGTCGCCTGTATAGAGTACACGGCGTACCACTTAGGAACATGGATTGTTCTATTCGCGATTGGATCCCTTCTCTGCCTAGTAGGTCTCACCGTGTCCAGCCCGCAAGTATTAGATCGACAAGCTTTTAAGCGAAGCCTCAAGCTTGAATCCTCCTCCCCCTCATTAAAAGCATTTCGTCTAAACGGTCATTTCTTTAAACCGTACGAACAGGAAATACCAGGTGCGGGAAAACAATTTCGTCTTTCCTCAACAAAACCGCTCAGTGAAGATGTGGAAGCCGCTTTAATCCGGTACTTAATCAACGAAGGTCTGAGCGAAACGCTCTGGCCCGAGATGAGCAAAAGAATCGAGCTGGAGTCAGCCTGGGCATTTCCTGCTTAGATTGTTCTGAACCCGACCAACGATGCTTTCAGCAAGGCGCTGCAAACCTCCGGTTTGACCGTGGGTGACCTTCCAGGTCGATCTCATACCGCTTCGCCAGGTCGAGCCAGAGGCCCAACCCACGGCGAAGCTGGAAGCTTCGAGCCCAATTCTCCGGATTGATCTGGCTTGCTAGGTCGACGCGAGATCAACAATGCACGCCCATCTCTGAACAACCGGTGGTTAGCCCCACTGACGTGCTCGTCTAGTATCTCTATGCAAAAGGAAAAGGCACAAAAGTCATGAGCAACCAATACGAAGTTGTAGTTATCGGATCCGGCTCAGCGGGCCAAAAAGCTTGTCTGATCGCTCTGGAGGCGGGTCTGCGCACTCTGCTGATCGAAAAGCAAGACTATTTAGGTGGAACGAGTTACCACAATGGCAGTCATGCTGTGCGGGCGTTACGGGCCTGCGCCAATTTTCTGAAGTACGTGGAGAAAGGCTCTAAATTCGGTGCTGCGACCGATCTCATCGAGACAAGCTGGACCGAGTGGTTGAGTGCCCAGCGGCGGACCAGCAGCATATTGACCGCCGAATTCTCCCGAGCGATTGACCATGACCAACTAAAAGTTCGGTTCGGTCAGGCCGTTATTACAGGGCCAAATACGGTTACGATTCTCGATCCCCGAAGTACAAGCGAGGAAGTCACAACCGACTATATAATCGTCGCGACGGGTTCAAGACCGAAGATTCCGAGTCAACCCGAGCTCGGTCTGCTGAATAGTGACTCGCTCCTGCGGCGGCCAACCGTGCCGCGCCATCTTTTCGTAGTGGGCGGTGGCCATATTGGTTGCGAGTTGGCCTCGATCTACCAGACACTGGGAGTTCAGGTTACGCTGGCGGAAGCAAAATCACGCCTCCTTCCGAGTCTGGATGCGATCGCTGGTGAACGATTCGGCTCCCTGTTGCGCGCGGAGGGAGTTGACGTTCTTCTTAGCGAACCAATTGATCTTGACGCCAGGAGCCAAACCAAGCCTGCGCACTTCCGCTTGAGTACGGGCATCGTGATTCAACCGGATATTACTCTCATGGCAACCGGAAGATCACCAAATAGCGACAACCTGGGCCTTGAATCGGTTGGCTTACCAAGCGGCGACTGGATTCCTGTCAACGAGTGCATGCGAACCAAGGTAGATTCAATTTTCGCAATAGGTGACGTCAATGGAATCGCTTTGCTCGACAGCGTAGCGGCCGCTCAGGCCCAAGTCGCCATGAGTACTATCTTACAAACGCCTGCTCGATTTGATAAACGTTGGTTCCCGCAATTTCTCCATACTGACCCGCCAATCGTCAGCATTGGCTGGACGGAGGAAGAGGCCCGAACCGCCGGCCTCAATATCGAAGCTTTATCTTGGCGAGGATCGATGTTTACCGACGACGACCTCAGTACTGTGCAGCAGGAGCAGATAGCGCTCAAGTGCGTTCTGGAGGTTGCGTCGAATCGATTCCTCGGATGTATCGTGATCGGGTCACGCGCCGCAGAGATTGTTAACCTTGTTTCGACGGCTATGGCCAACGGCCAGTCCGCTCGGCACATCGCAAACCTTTCCGTCGTTCATCCAAGCGCTACAGAAGTGCTAGTGGACATGTTACGGAAGCATTTCGACCACCCTGCCCTAGTTTGAAGTCTAACTAGTTGCTGCTGCCGATCTCTTGTGCAGAGGTTTTCACGATCCGGATGAGATCGGACGCAATCAACCTATGACTAACAGCACTGATAACGCGAATGCAGAGGTGCCTTCTCTGGACGGCCCGGTGCAAAACCTAGACCACCACCTAAGGAGCGCCCGGTCTTTGGTGATAGCGTTGACTGGTGCGGCAGTTTACAGCCGCACCTTCCTCAGAGTTCCGATCAACGCTTCTGAGGCACTGGGCTGAACCAACGCCATTTCACAAAGGTTCTCGACGGTTAGACCAGATTTCATCGCAATTGCTGCGATATTTACGAGTACAGGTGCATGATCTCCAGCAACCAAACAACCCAGCAAGTGATGGGTCTTTGCGTCGACAATGACTTTAATAAATGTGTGTTCTGGATCGACTACACTCTGCTTACTATCCGACGGGGTAGAAATCTGATCCGAGACAGCCAAGTATTCGATCTGCTCCCTCATTGCTTCAGCTTCGGACCATCCCACGGAAGCCAAACAAGGCTCGGTATGGACGCAGAAAGGAATCCGCCGCCGATCATAGGCGCTCTTACGTCCAAGAATCGACTGAATCGCCACGTTAGCTTGAGAAAACGCGGTGCTATCCAGCATATCGATCCCATTGACATCACCTACAGCATAGATGTTGTCCAAGACCCGCATCTGCGAATCCACTTTCAAAAATGACCCGCTCTCGATCCCAACAAGATCCAGCCTGAGGTTTTCCGTGTTTGGCTTCCGTCCTGTTGCCACCAAAACAAGGTCAGCGTCGATTATCGCGCCATCTGGACCGTTGAGAAGAACCCGCTCTTCAGTCGTACGCGTCTCTGGAAACGAAACGTCGTGGTTAAGGATAATTCTTACTCCACGCTCCCTTAAAGCTTCTTCGACGCGGGTCCCGGCCTCGGGTTCCCAACTCGGCAAAACTCGTTCTTTACGCTCGATTAGCGTTAGCTCGCTGCCCAGCGTGCGATAGATGGACGCGAACTCGCAGCCAATGTAGCCGGCGCCAATAACGACAAGGCTCTTTGGCAATGTGGTGATTCTCAGCAACTCCTCGCTATTCACCATTCTTGGCGTTGAGCTTCCGTAGAATTCTGGCCTGGATCCAGTTGCAATGATTATGTTATCTGTAGCGATCGTATTTTTTGCTCCGCGGGAATCAACAATTTGGATTGTCTGTTGATCAACGAATTCTGCATGCCCGCTCAGCAGATCGACATTCAGTTCGCGGAATTCTTTTTTCAGACTGTTGCTCAACCGCGAACTCACCTGCGCCTGCGCGACAATCCAATCATGCAAGCTTGCTTTCAGGAGATCGACCTGGTTTCCAAAGCGCCCGCTCCGCCAGCTGTCTCGAAACTGGCGCGCACATCCTTGTAGAGCCTGGACTGCGTAGGAGCCTCGGTGAAACGAGGTGCCGCCGATCTGAGCCCTTTCGATTACGGCGGTTCGTAGCCCGTTTCGCCCTGCCAGCAATCCGGCTTCCCTGCCGCCTGAACCCGATCCGATAATCGCTACTTGGTAATCATCACTCATAATATAGTCCGCCCAATATGGTCTTATGCGGCTAACAGTTCGATCATTCGAAGCAGACTGCTGTCTAGCCCTCTCGTCTTCCGGACAACCATTGCGAACGGAGCGCAAACCAGTCGCCCTTTTTGCATTCCCACCATGACGCCGTCCACTTCCTGATCGAGGCATTCGATCGCGAGGAGTCCAAATCGAGTCCCCAGCAATCGATCAAATGCTCCCGGTGCGGCTCCTCGTTGCACATGGCCCAGAGTGATGACCCGAAGATCAAACCCTAACCGCTCCTGGTGGGTCTTAAAGTATTCGGCAAGCGCCTCAGCATTAAATCGGGCGCCCTCCGCGATTACACCGATGGCGTGCGCTTTTCCGCGATCGTACGCATCGCGAAAGAGCTGAGCTACCGCCTCCGGCTCTATTTCAGCTTCCGGTGTCAAAATTGCTTCGGCTCCACCGGCGATTCCCGAAGCTAGGGCCAGATAGCCGCATTTGCGCCCCATCACCTCTATCAGAAATGCTCGACGATGTGAGCTAGCAGTAATCTTGATCCGATCAATCGCCTCTAGCGCAACGTTGAGAGCACTGTCTACACCGATGGAGATGTCCGTGCCGCAGAGATCGTTGTCGATCGTCGACGCGATCCCGACCACTCGAAAACCTATCGATGAAAGTGCTGCCGCACCCGCTTGCGAGCCATTCCCGCCGATCACCACTAGCCCTCGAATACCAGCACCCTCCAACACTTCCTTAGCCCTTTCTAATCCAGACTGATAGCAAAATTCCGAACAACGTGAACTCCCGAGAATTGTACCGCCTTGTTGAATGATTCCACCGACATCGCGTGCCGACAAAGTTCGCAAGTCCCCATCTAGCAATCCTTGGAATCCTCGATTGATCCCTACAATCGTGTGACCTAGATGAATCCCACTACGCACAGTTGCGCGGATGGCAGCGTTCATCCCCGGCGCATCACCTCCACTGGTTAAAACCGCAAATTTGCTCGGTTTCATGCTAGTAGTATCAAGCTAATTCAGAAGCCCCACTGCACAACCCTTGGCGCGAGCCGACCGCCAGCTGTCCTTAGACGCCTCTTCGTCGGACGGCCGATGAGCTTTTGTCCCGACCGCATAAGGAGTAAGCCACGTTGGAAGGGTCGCGCTCTAACGCGGCTTCGCGCCGTTGCCCAGATCGCAGCGGGCCAATCCAAAGCTTATTCCTAGCGGGCAATCCGCGAAGCGTGCAGCTCCGCCGCGTTGCCTTTCTCACGATAGACCAGAACCGGGACGCTTGACCTGCGCGCGATATCGTCTGAATCGCTGTAAAGGAACATTTGCGACAGCCAATTCGTATCGTGGGTCGAAACGATAATGAGGTCAGCGTTCAGCTGGCGACCGATATTCTGAATGGATTCAGCAGGGCAATCGTTGTCGGTAAAAAGCGGGTAAATTTCCCGATGCTTTTCTCGTAGTTTGTCCACCAGCTGAAATAGGTTGATTAGCCGGCGTCTACGTTCCCAATCAACCGAATCTACCGCATATACTAGAGTCGAAGCGGAGACTTTCGGAAGTGGCGAGTGCACATACAAAACGTACAACTTGGCCCGCCACAATCTGGCCAGTTCCGCGGCAAATCGTAATGCGCCATTGGATCCGTTAGCGATTTTGATCGGTGCAAGGATGAGCTTTTGCTTTTTTCCACACTCGGCCGTCGCGGCCGCACCATAACTTTTTCTATTAGAAATGTTCATAAAACTCCAGTCTTGGCTCCCAGGTCTGGAAGCCTTTCAACCGCAAGCGACTCTCACCGTTTTGGTTCATGGTAAACAAGAACAGGACAAGGCGCGTGGTGCATGATCTTTGGAGCCTTATCAAGGTTGAACAACCGCGCAAGAAACCCAGGGTGATGGCTGGCCGTGATGATCAAATCAGCGTCGATATCCCGCGCCATTGCTTTGATTTCTTCAGCCGGATCTCCCATTAACAGGATTGCTTCACTCTTTGGCACCTCTTCACGAACTCCGTCCGTCAGCTGATCGAGCTTTCGCCGCAGACGTGCGCACTCCTCGTTGATCAAGCCGTAGGTTTTCTCACTCGCAGTAGCGTAGAACGATGCAGGAGAAAAAACGTGTATCACATACAGATCCGCATTGAAACATTTGGCAAGTTCCGCCGCATAGTGCGTCGTTGCTTCGGAATGCTGGCTCAGATCGACCGCCACAACGATCTTTTGAATCGAGATCAACTGATCTTTCGACTGTTCGGTCTCTAAGGTTTTCATTGATGCTCCTAGTCTTCTTTGCCCGAATTTAATTTAATTACCGCTCGAAGCGCTCACCATTGGTTGCACAGAATGGACCAGGTTTTGCGCCTGCATTCCAGCAAGGCAGTGCTCTGGATGTTGTCTCGCAAGCCGATCGGTCGCAACAAGTTAGGCGCGCAGCCAATCACGCTGCTGCTCGATACTGAATCAGGGAAGCTCGACACTGCCCGCTATGAAACTATCATTCAGCTCCGACCACCCGTTGCTTCTATGTCTTCGAATCTTCGAATGTTGGAGTAGTTCTTTTTCGCTCGGCACACCAAGCACTGGACAATTTGCCCGTCGGACGAGTTCATCGATCAAAGCAGCCGTCGTCCAGCAGTCGCTAATCAAGTTGAGCGATTGAGGGACAATGATCAGATCTGCTTTGATCCGTGCGCTCGCTTGAAGAATCTCCTCAGGGAGCGATCCTGAAGTAAAGCAACAGTCACTCTTGGTAACCGACTTCCTGAGTTCAGACTGAAGCCGGAGCAATTGGCTCCGAACCATCTCGCGATGGTAGAGCACTTCTGCCAATGCCGAAGGTCCACGAAGAAAGCTGAAACTCCGCGGTGTCACATAGCAATGGAGAAAAGTAACCTTCGCGCCCACGCGTCTGGTGAAGCGCAAGACAGGTTCCAGGTTCGCCACTTTGATGCAGGTCACATCGATAGGAACCAGGATTTGTTCTATCGGCGATTTCGTAGCGACAGACGACACAACCTGTTTTCTGACAATTTTCCGCCTTCGAGTCGGAGCGCTCGGTTTTAGGCCGCTGGACGTGCGCCGGCTCTTTTTGTCGTAAACCGGAATCTCACTCGGGGCGACTACATGACCATGGCGGTCACACTTCGGGCGGAACTGTTGCGCCATATAGTACCTCCTCAGTTCGGCAAAACCATGATTGTGCAGGGAGCCTTCTCAGTAGTCGGTAATAAAAAATGCCGGTACCATTCCAGGTTGCGCGATGAGCCGAGTACCAGATCCGCTTTCAGCTCTTTGCAAGCCTGGAAGATCTCCTCGCAGGGAATACCGATTCGAAATAGCGCTTGCGTAAGCGCATGCCGCTTCCGGATAGCTGCGCAGCGTTCTGTCAGGCCCGCTTCAGTATTTTGAGTCTCTTGGTCAACAGCGCCGTAATCCTGAAAATTCACGGAGTAATCGGCTGCATGTTGCACCTCCTGTACCAACAATAAGATCAGCTCCGCATCAAATTTACGCGCAACCCCTACTGCATACTCGACACTGTCCCATGATGGCTCTGTTGAACTAATCGGGGCTAGAATTCGTTTAATGGAAAACGATGACCTCGGAGCTTCCGGTTTTTCCCAATAACATTCAGTAGCGGTTTTCATGCTACCTACATCGCCCCTGCTGCGAAAACTCGCTCAACATGAATTGGCCCTTTTTGCCCACCAGTTGGTCTGAGAGGACTTGGACATTACGTATTTAGAAGAAAGCTATTTCGTCCGCGTGAACTGCTGCCGTTTGATGCCAAGGAAGGGCCACCTATTCACAATAGAGGTAAAGCGCCTGCGGGAATTAGGCTCACGTTGTGGCTATGAAACTGCTTCGCTCTGGATCCCGCACCGGACGGCGTAGAACGAAAGACTGGCGCATTCGGACCATTCTCGTACCAATTGATTTCTCGACGCAATCGATTCGTGCAATCAAAACGGCGCAGTTCTTTACAAGGCAATTTGGTGCAGCTATCCACCTCGTCCACATCTTCGAAATTGTTTACCCGACGGACTTCGTTGGGGCCAGCACAGCACTCTCGTTGACTCCGGCCGCGGTGTTCGTCGAAGAAAGGCGTTTGCTCGAACGTCGATTGAAGCGAATCGGCTCTGAACATGCGGTTCCCGCACCCAGATGCCATCTTCTCCATGGGTTATCGATACACGAAGAGATTTGCCGGCTAGCGCAACAGATTCAGGCAGACCTGATCGTTATGCCGACTCACGGACGCACCGGCTTAACACGTCTAATGCTAGGCAGCACCGCTGAACGTGTAGTCCAACACTCACCTTGTCCTGTGCTTATCGCAAAGAAGCCTAGCGTCCGCCAGAGAGGGTCGGCCTTCGGGATCAAAAAAATACTGGTCCCGGTCGATTTCTCGAGATGTTCGCGCGAAGGCTTAAAATACGCGATTCGATTTGCAAAAAAATGTTCAGCAAGAATCCATCTGCTAAACGCTACATTCGTTGATTACGCGTACACCTCCCTGGATTACCCAATTGATCCGATTGCTCGACTACAAGAACTGATTCGCACCAGAGCCGAACAAACAATGAAAGATTTCGTTCGCCGAGTTCGATTTGGAGACGTCAAATTTGATACGACGGTCGAGGTCGGCCGAACCATTGACCATATCTGTGCATTTGCCGAACGAGAAGAGGTGGACCTAATCATCGTTTCAACCCACGGACGCACAGGTTTGGCACATGCGTTGCTCGGAAGCGTAGCAGAACGTGTAATTCGTCGCGCCACTCGACCAACTCTCGTCGTACCTTCTCACATCGAAATTCAAGGGAAACGCTTGATCGCCCTTTCTGGATCACGACCCACAAGCCAGACAAACAGGTACCCATTCAAGTTAAGATGAGGCGTGTGCAGACAAGAAACCTGCAGGGGCCATCGTCGGGTAATTTAAAAGAAATTTAATCTTTGCTCCCTCCGACAATTTAGCCGAGTCCATTAAACTGTCAGCGCGCCAGGCCGATCCGCCTATGGCGAGATTAACCCACGGTGAAGCTGCCCCGAGTGTTTTCGGGGGTTCCGCGCAATCCTCCGGATTGACCATGGGTTGATCTTCCAGATCGAGCGGGACCCGCAACCAATCAGTCGGGTTTGCACTCATCCTGCTAGCGGAGAGTTATTCAATCTGCCCCTTATGGGAAGACCTCCCCGTAGTAACCGACGCAATGAGTTCCTGAATCTTACTGAGCAATTCCTTGTACTCCGAGGTCTGCTCTTCTGCATAGTTCAGGTTCTTGAACAGCCCACTACCGCCATCACCTTAGGACTCAGCTTAGTCGCCCGCCCTGATTTCCGAAATGTGGAACGCATTCGCTGGAGCGTTAAGGGTCCGTCAACGACTTAGCTTGATAGCCCAGGAGTCTTCAAAACCAATCTGTGGCCGCAGCTACATCGGGCCTTTGGCTGCACCACGATGCCAAAGGCGGTGCAATTTTGGCCAATATTGGTGTAGTTGCCCCCAACTCACGAGCGTTAGTTCCCGGCACTAGTTGTACACGGGCGACGCATGAAAGCTCTTAGGAAAAGCGAAATCGAGAACCGTCGAGACAATATAAAGCGGGAGTTTGTTCAAATTCGCATGATCGACTTGAATCTGTTCCGGGTGTTTGATGCTATGATGCAGCACCGCAATGTTCGAGAAGCGAGCCGAAAACTTTCGGTAACTCCCTCGGCGGTAAGTCACGCTTTGAGGAGGCTGCGCCAGTCGATCGGCGATGAGCTCTTCATTCAGACCGAGTCCGGCATGCAACCAACGCAACGCGCGCTTGGGTTGGCCTCAGCTGTCCGAGAAGGATTGGAGAAACTGGAGTTGGCTTTGGTCGGAAATGAACCTAAACGGGCCGAAGCTTTGCGGACCTTCCGAATCGTAGCGACAGACTATGCTTGAATGGTCATTCTGCCGCGGCTTGTCAAACGTTTGAGCGGGAGCGCTCCGCGCGTGACTCTGCAAGTGTCTGCGTGCAATCAGTTGGATCTTGGTACGTACCTTCAGAGGGGCCAGTGTGATCTCATTATCGGGCCTCTCAACAAGCTCCAAACAGGCCTACGTCGCTCAAAACTACCGTCGGATGATAAAGTAATTGCCGTACGCAACGCGCACCCGTTGACGCTCGGTGAGGTAACAAGAGAGCGGCTCCTGGAATTTCCACATCTGCTCGTAGAACCTGCGGGAACCGAAGAGAGTCAAAGCATTGGTTCCACAGGTGAAGAGGGGCTGGTGCACCCGCCTCCAGCAAGGTCTGTTCCGCGAGAACCTCCGGAAGAGACGATCAATCTTGCCGGTCGCCCCACTGTTCGTGTTTCGCATTTTGCCGCAATGGTTCCTTTGCTTCGGGTGACAGATATGGTCGCAATTCTGCCACGCCGCTTGGCCCGCGTAGCAGCTGCAAACGCTTCCATCGCATTGTTGGAACTACCTTACCATCGACCAAACTAAAAATTGATGTAGTGTGGCACCAGCGTGCCGATTACGACCAAGGCTCCAATGGCTGTTGAACGAGGTAGTTGAATCCATTGGGGACGTCGAGTGATTGGATATTTATGTGCTATTAACATCCAGTCTTCAGCCAGTCCTGTTCGCGAACCCGGGCGCTAGCTAACCAAACTCGTTTCTACTCAGCGACACGCGCCAGGGCAACGATAGAACGCGGGTGCACCAGATAGGACGGGTCTGTTACTGGCGACGCATTGGAGAATAAACAGATGTCATCGGGCGGTTCAATGAACGTATCTAACCACCGTCGCCACGGCCTTAAACCAGCTTTGGGAACGGGCGGCAACTCGAAGCGAAGCGGTTCCCAGTACGCATTCAGCATCAGGTAGAGGTCCAAGTTAGCTGCTATGGCCGAGGCACTGATGGCCAGGCTGTGAGATTGGTTACTCCAATCGGGTTGATGCAGCTTCACGCCATGGCACTCGATGCGAGCCCCCGCCAGCAACTGGTTGAGAGTAAGGTTATTCGATAAGGACTCCGCGCGCCGACGCCGGATCTCAATCAGGGTTTTGACAAACCGGTGAATGTCCGCGTGCTTTTCCAATAACGACCAGTCAAACCAACTGATCTCGTTATCCTGACAATATCCATTGTTGTTACCTCGCTGAGTGCGCCGAACTTCGTCCCCCATGAGCAGCATCGGCGTCCCCACAGAAAAGAGGGTGAGAGCAACAAAGTTTCTCACCATCCGATTGCGCAAAGCTTCTACGGTCGGATCGTCGCTAGGACCTTCGATGCCGCAATTCCAACTCAGATTGGCATCCGAGCCATCGCGATTATTCTCTCCGTTAGCTCCGTTTTGCTTGGCGTTGTATGAAACCAGATCGTTCAGAGTGAAGCCATCGTGGCAGGTGACGAAGTTGATGCTTTGCTCGGGCTCACGTTCTGCACGGCCATAGATGTCAGGACTTCCGAACAGGCGATAAGGTATACGTGCGACTGTTCCATTATCCGCTTTCATGAAACTGCGGACATCGTCTCGGAATCGGCCGTTCCATTCCTTCCATGAGTCGCCAATGAACGAGCCGACTTGGTAGAGACCGGCGGCATCCCAT
>JBKPCS010000162.1:0-25688 GCA_046727495.1 bacterium
ACTGTACGACGTGCAGCAAAAATCGTCGGCGACCTGAAGCGAGATAACGGCCTCACTTCCGATCTCATCGAGCTGGTCCGGAAAGGAATGGACGAGGTCGTTAACGCTGATGACGGGACGGGGAAAAACGCTGCCGTGGACAATATTGAAGTGGCAGGTAAAACCGGTACCGCCCAGTTCATGCGGAGCGGTATAAAGGATGATCATACCTGGTTTGTTGCTTTTGCACCGTACAAGAGCCCGAAGATCGCGTTGGCTGTGATGGTAGAAGGTGGCAAATCGGGTGGGGGAGTTGCTGCGCCGATAGCCGCCGAATTAATCGAGAAAATTATGGCCCTCGACAAAGGTTACGATCCTGGTCTTAAGCCTCTGGAACCGGCAATCGGGAACTTCAAGCTGGTCAAATCGGTCAGCTTTAAGAACGGAAGCGCGTTGCCTCAGCTTGCCTCCGCAGATGAAACTGACGAGGACGTGGCATCGAGCGGGCACGAAAACAGCTCACGCAGTGGTGTCCGATCTGATAGCGCGGAACCGGATATCAGGCCGGATACGCACGAAACGCAGCGACGCCCTCGCGTCGCTCAAGCGCAACAGCCCCAGCACCACAGCTTCTTCGATTTCTTCCGAAGAAAACCTCAACCACAGGCAACCCCCGGCCAGCAGCAGAAGAAGAAACATTTTCTGTTTTTTTGATTGGTCACCTGTCGTTCCTGCGAGGAGCTGAATGCGCACAACGTCGCCTTCTTTACTGGAGGGCGGCACTCCGTCGCCGCCGTTATGGGTCTATCCAGCACTGGGTGAGGCAACGACGGCGGCGACAGAGCGCCGCCCTCCATTGAGACCTCTCCGCCGAAGCCTTGGCGTAGGCGGAGACGCCGGCACGCCTTAACCCATTTCCTTCATCAGCGCATTTAACGCGGCCGACCGCCACCCTCGGCGCCAGATCAACGTCGCTTTCGCTTTTGCGATGGACGGCGGCAACGAGCAGATACTCACATCGCTTTGCGCCCGCAACGCGTGAAGCACAGATCGCGGAACAAGCGCCACTCCAGTTCCCGCCGCAACGCAGGCAACGATTGCGTGATAAGAAGCAAACTCCAGAACACGTTCCGGTATCACTTTTCCCTGATAAAGCCAGTTTTCCATTCGTCGCCGATAAGCACAGCCTGACGAGAATGCGATGATAGTTCGTTGCCCGATCTGATGTGGGTCCGCGGTTTTCGGGAAATCTTTCGGACCGATTAAAACAAGCTCCTCGTCAAACGCTGGCAGCGTTTCGAGCTGGTCCATGACGAAGGGTTGAGCGACGAACGCCGCTTCAATTTCAAAGTCCAGCACCTTTGCAATCAGCACGTCGGTTGTGCCTGTGACAAGATCCACTTGTACCTCCGGATGATCCCGGTGGAACCGTGACAGGATCGGTGGAAGCCGTGTCGCCGCAACGCTTTCGATTGTGCCCAGGCGAAAAACACCATGCGGTTTTCCGTTTCGCAGCGCCGCTTCAGCCTCGCTAGAAAGACGAAGCAAACGTTCTGCATAGCCAAGAAGCAATTTGCCTTCCGGCGAAAGCGTCAGTTTACGGTTCCGGCGATGGAACAATTCGGTGCCTAAGCGCTCTTCCAGTTGCTTAACTCGGGTCGTCACATTCGATTGAACCCGGTTTAATCGCGCAGCGGCTTTGGTGATACCGCCATGTTGAGCCACCGCTTTGAAGATCTGAAGCGCCTCCAAATCGAGCGTTCTCATAATGAGAACTATTCATCTTAAATATTCATTTCTCAAGATGTTTGTTCGAGGTGAGGCTGGGGCGGTGGGTGAAATTTCGAAAGGACAAATAGAGGACGGCGTTTTCGGCGCTATAGCCGGCCTGATCGCTCTGGCCGCCGCTATGGGAATTGGTCGTTTCGCGTTTACGCCAGTTCTACCTATGATGCAGGCAGATGCCGGCATCACGATTGCGGCGGGGGCGTGGCTCGCGTCGGCCAACTATATCGGTTACTTCATCGGCTCGCTCTCCGCGCTGGTCCTGCGGGTTCGACCTGCCACCGCGATACGCGCCGGTCTTGTAGTGATCAGCGTCAGCACGCTGGGAATGGGATTCGAGCGAGATGTCGCCGTTTGGGCCCTGTTGCGTTTCGTTGCCGGAATCGGAAGCGCTCTTGTCCTGATCTTTGTGTTCGCCTGGAGCGCAGATCAATTTAGCTATCACAGGCGTCATTGGTTCAGTGGGATCGTTTTCGCAGGGACCGGGGTCGGAGTCGCAATTTCCGGCGCACTCTGCCTCGCATTGGCTCAGGTGAAAGCGACGTCGACATTCGCCTGGATTCTTCTGGGACTTCTCTCTTCCGCCTTTACCGTGATCGTCTGGTTCGCTTTTGCCACAAACAGTTCCGTCAAGATGACGCGAACCATGCAGGAATCGGGAAAAACTCTGTGGAGCGGTGAATCGCTGCGTCTCGTCGGATGTTACGGATTGTTCGGCTACGGCTACATTATCCCGGCCACATTTCTACCGGTCATGGCCCGCGCAATCATTCCCGATCCATCGCTTTTTGGTTGGGCCTGGCCAATTTTCGGCTCGGCCGCCGTCGTATCCACCCTTGTAACCGCGCCGCTTGCCCAGCGGTTCAATCATCGGACCATTTGGATTGGTGCCCACTTTATTATGGCAATGGGAATACTTCTGCCGGCGCTCTTTCCGAGTCTTTTGGCTATCCTGATCGCAGCTCTGCCTTGTCGGGGGTACGTTCATGGTTGTTCCAATGGCGGCAATGCAAGAAGCGCGCTCGATCTCGGGCCCAAACAATTCGGCGGTTTTAATCGCTGCCATGACTTCCGCATTTGCTCTGGGACAAATCATTGGCCCAATCACCGTCGGCTGGTTGGTTGGTCCCCACAGTACAAACCTGTCCCCCTCTCTCTGTCTAGCTGGTGCACTCCTCGTTCTATCCGCCTTCGCTCTAACCAAGCCACGCCTCCAGCGCGGCTTTGCTCGCAAGGCCCTCGAACCTTAACGTTACTCTGACCCGGAACCAGATCACCCTTGTGCCTTCAGCTGATGTGGTGTAGTACTTGACCCGATACGTAGAGAACAGGATGTATTTGATCCCGCTCCCGACGATTTGCTAAAAACCCGAGCTAGATCATGTTTTCACGAATCCCGTTCCACAGAGTCAACTGGGTAGTCAGTTCATTCCTCATCGGTACTTTGTTTCTTTCAGTTACCGCGGTACCAGCGTACATCTGGTTCTTCGGACTCGACTGGTTCCAGGTCGTCCTTTTCGTGGTGATGTTCTGTACGGTCGGATTTTCTATCACGCTCGGCTACCACCGGCTCTTCTCGCATCTAACTTTTCAAGCGCATTGGAGCGTGCGGCTGTTCACGCTGGTCTTTGGCGCCGGAGCATTTGAAAACTCAGTGCTCCTCTGGGCGTGCGAACATCGGAATCACCATAAGCACGTCGATCACGAAGAAGACGATCCTTACTGCATCTCCAAAGGATTGTTCCACGCGCATATGGGGTGGTTAATGTTCAAGCTCGATCCACCGCCTCCGTTCGATAATGTCACCGATCTTCAGAAAGATCCGCTTGTGATGTGGCAGTATCGCTACATCCATTGGATTGCGGCGATCGTTGCGTTCGTTCTGCCTACGGTGATCGGATATCTCTGGGGCGGCTGGGTCTCGGCCCTGGGTGCGTTTCTGATCGCCGGCGTCGCGCGTGTCGTGATTCTTCAGCACTGCACGTTCTGCATTAACTCCCTCTGTCACTACCTAGGAACACGTCCATATTCTTCCAAATGCAGCGCCCGGGATTCATGGGTCATGGCGATTGTTACCCTCGGGGAAGGCTATCATAACTATCATCACGAGTTTCAGCACGATTACCGGAACGGCGTGAAGCCCTGGCAGATCGACCCGACAAAATGGATTATCTGGACGCTTTCCAAAATCGGCTTGGTGCAAAAACTGCGCCGTGTGCCGCAGGAAAAAATCTTACTTGCTGAACTCGCTGAAGCGCGACGCCAACTTGAAGCGAAGCTTGCGCATCCCGGCCTTCCCGCTATCGCCGCAACATATATTACCGACGCTTATCATCGTTTGGAAACAGCCGCGCAACAATGGGCTCACCATAAGACTGAACAGCTCGAGATCACACGCGAAATGCTGTTGGAGCTTCGCCGAGAAATCCGCGCCGCATTGGCGCTAGCCTCCAGATTTCCGCTTCCGGCTTAGCGAGTTTGAGTGTGAGTGCGAGTTGAAGCAAGTGGCGACCGCCGCTAGCAACCTTCTCAGTTCTTGCGGTCTTTTGTTTCAAATTCGCCGTATCGCCCTATCGCCGTCTCGCCTTCTCATTCTCTTTAGTTCCCGGCGTTCCTACCCGTCCCACGCGGCCAAAAAACCCTCTACTAACTCCGGCAATTCGTCACTATAACCGCCCTCAAGAATCGGCGCCGCCGGAACGCCTGCTTCTTTCAGCCGCTGCCCGAACTCCGCGAAATGCTCGAGCTCCAGAGTCATTTCAGTAATCGGATCGCCAACGAACGCATCGAAGCCGGCAGATACCAACAGAATGTCCGGGGCAAATTCCAGTAAATGATCCAGCGCCTTGTGGACAGCGGCCGCGTGCACCTTCGGCGCGGTTCCGGGCGTAATCGGCCAGTTCAAAACGTTCTCTCGCGAGCTCAACCCGGTGCCAGGGTAACCAGGATACTGATGAATCGAAGCAAAACGGATCCGTTGGTTTCCGAACACAATCTCCTCCGTTCCGTTGCCATGATGTGCATCGAAATCCCAGATTGCGACGCGTTCGCACCCGATCCTAAGCGCGTAACGCGCTGCGATCGCGATCGAGTTCAGATAACAGAATCCCATCGCCGTATTCGGCGTAGCGTGATGCCCAGGCGGGCGCATCAAAGAAAAGGATCGTTCACCGCTAAGGGCGAGATCGACGCACCCAATCGCCGCGCCGGCAGCACGTCGCGCGTGCTGGTCAATATTCGGATAAAAAGGAGTATCGGCATCAAAATCACTCGGGATCCGAAGGCGTTCCAAATGCGTTTCGCTGTGGACCCGCAAAATGTCCTCGTCCTTAGCGGGCTGAGGTTTGAGCCATTTCCAGTCAGGATGCTCATCCATCAGATAAGCGCGTGTATTCGTGAGCCTGGCCGGCCGTTCCGGATGCCCTTCGATCCCAAACCGGGCCGCCGCCTCATCGAAGAGAACCGTCAACATAACCGAATGATAACCCTTGGTCCCATACACCGCAAAGCATTGGGAACGCCGGGAACTGGGGAGAATGAGACGGCGAGACGGCGAAAGGGCGAGACGGCGAAAGGGTCGGAGCGGCGAAGGCCGCGAGTCAAAATAGCCTAGAGGGCGGAGCGAAAGCGTAGCCCTAGGGAAAGCGTAAAATAGCGCCTGGCGCTGAAGGCGCCGAGTCAATCCATGGCTCACGCAAGCGCGACGATTGAAGCGCACTTTCAGTGCGCGTTCATTCACGGGACGAGATTCCTAGGGCTGCGCTTTCGCTTCGCCCTAGGCTATCTTGAATCGCGGCTTTCGCCGCTTGCTCTTACTCGCACTCACCTGCCATTTCCGAATTGACTTTCTTCGTGGGCAAGCCACGATCGGGCTCCTCTCTCCTGTGTGGGTTCGTTTGATCGTTTTGGGACTTTTGCTGGGCGCCGGTGGTCTGCTACATGGTGCGAGTACGGACATTTCGGTATTGCGCGAACAGCTCGCTGCCGCTCAGGAAGAAAAAGACAATCCAGCGGTCATCGAGCTTAGCCGGCAACTGGCTGAAGCTGTTCCTCAGGAATCGAGTGCTTGGGAGACCCTGGCTCGCGCACAACTCGCCGCAGCAAAGGAAGCGCCGCAGGCACTCGCCGATGCCAGCTATCAGCGATGTGCAGAAACACTTGCCGCGTGGGAAAAGAAAGTCGTACCCCGGCCGTCTGTGATCGATGATTTGCGCGGCGATCTTTCTGCTGCCCGCAACGACTATCGAGCGGCCGAGATCTGTTGGCGCGCGTTCCTCAGTGCAAATCCAACGGCCGCCGAGACATTCGACAAACTCGCAGACCGGCTGACTACCGAAGAAAAGTGGAGCGAGGCGCTAGAATTGCGGACCCGTGCGTTAACGATCAAGGAAACGGTCGAACGCCGGTTGGCGCGTGCTAACCTTTATCTTGAGCTCCGCCAGTGGGACAGAGCACTGGTCGATGCTGATAAAGCGAACGAAATCGATCCGGCTAACCCTGTCGCAAAAGCTTCCCGACCGAAATTTGAGCTGTTGCACAGGTTCCTTCCGCGGATCAAAGCCCTGGATATCCAGGGCGCAAAATCGCCGCGGACGGTGACACCGTTGCTCGACCGTGCGCGTCTCTTTTCTTTGGCCGGCGCACCAACACTCGCGCTCAAAGATTCGCGACAGGCCATGAAAATAGCGCCGGCTGCGATGCGTCCACGGATTCAGGCTGGAGAAGCGCTGCTCGATCTGGCCAAGACAGACGATACCAAGCTTGAGGAAGCTGCCAAACTCAGTGTCAGCCACGACCTTTTGCGAGACAAGACCGGTCACATCGACGAAGCGATATTACGAACGCTTGGCGCGTGCGACGCAGCCATTCTGCAGAACCCGAAGAAAGCTGACGGATTTGCCGCTCGCGCAAAAGTGCTGCGCCATCTCAATCAAAACGTCTTGGCGCTTGCAGACGCTAAATCCGCACTGAGCCTGGACCCAAATTTGGCCGAGGCGCATTTCCAGGCTGCGCACGCGTTCGACGCGTTAGGACGGCAAAAGGAGGCGATGTCGCATGCTGAGCAAGCCACAACACTCAACCCGAAGGATCCGGTGATGTGGTACTATCGCGGCCTACTCGAAGCCCGGCGTGCTGATTTTCCCGCCGCAATTCGTTCGCAAACCGAGTCGCTCGCCATTCGTGAATCATACGTGGCGTTGGCCGAAAGAGAAAAATGCGAGCGCCGAACCGGACGACTCGCCGAAGCGAATGCCGACGCCACCCGTCTCAAACAACTAGCTCCGCCTCAATAATGAGACCCGTGCTTGTTATTTTGCTCTGCTTTTTTCCCTGGCTGCAGTTGGTACAGGCACAGGGAGATCAGGAAGTCCAGATTGAGCCCAGCGAAGGAGAAATCCAACCCGGTGCGACGATCCGGTTTACGTTTCCCACAGCGATGGTGGCTGCAGATCGGCTCGACGTCGCGAACCAGCCAGTTCCATTTCAAAGCGAGCCCAAACTTCAGGGAGAATTTTTGTGGAAGAGCCCGACCGAAGGGGTTTTCACCATACGCGAGGTTGTTGCTGGGGCCAGCTATCATCTGACTCTCACTACCGGCCTTCTCGACATTGAAGGTAACCCGGTGAATGCCGCGGATTGGAGCGCCGATTTTACAACACCAACGTTCACGGTTTCCACCGACTTCGAGGAGAGCGAACACCTTAATAGCGGCGTCCAAGTCCCTCTCGAATCCAGGTATGAAGTCAAGCTCGCTGAAGTGGCGGAGCACGCCTTTTTCCAAGACCGGGATTCACGTCAGCGCTTTGCCGCCGAGGCGATCCAGACCGCCGAAAATTCGACGGAAGCCAAAGCCTTTCGAGTTGCGCCTCGAGAACCGCTCCCAGTTGGCAGAACCTATGACCTTGTGATCAGCGGTCTGCTGGATTCCAAAAGCCGGCAACCGCTTGCCTACCCGAAAGTTTTTCCCATTGGGAAAGCTGCGCCTCTTAAGATCGAATGGGTTGGCGCATTTAATCATCCCCTCGAAGAGGCTGAGATTCGAATAAAATTCTCAGACTCGATCGAACCGAGCCAGGCGACCGCTCCAGGTAATGTGCGAATCGAACCGGCGGTGCCCAATCTCCGGCTGCTCGCGAGTGGCGATGAGATCGTGGCAAAAGGTGATTTCGATCAGGCACAGCATTATCGGGTCACCGTATCCCCAGATCTCAAAGGAGAGCGGGGTTATGCTCTAGGAGCAGAATCCCGCTGGGGAGCAACCTTTCACGCGAAAGAGCCATGCATTGTATTTCCTTATTCCGAACTCTTCCTTCGCGCGCGACAAGAGCTGCGATTTTCTTTCCTGCAGATCAATACGCCGAAGCTTGCATGGAAATTAGCGCGTATCCCGCTCGAGAAAGTAGGCGCTGTCAGGAGCCGTTTGACAGAATTCACCCGCGAGCAACTTGATCCTCTTACCGGTAAACCGGAATTGGACCCGCGTACCGGCTTTCACAAAGCCTATGCCACCGAACTTTTGATCGACGCATTTGATCTACCGGTTGTTGCTAGCGGCGACGTTGATGCCTCATTGGGAAACGCGGAAACGCTGCGCGAAATTCATTGCACAACTAGTGCGCCGATTTCGGGGCCATACCTGCTCGAGGCTAGCTCTACTCTAGAAAACGGACACGTTGTCGGTAATCGGTCCATCGTTTTTGTCAGCGATTTCATCGTCTCTGAAAAACGAAGCCCAACGACCGCCATTGTTCGGCTAGCCAAGATGTCCGACGCGCAGCCCGTTTCGGGAGTAACTGTGCGGGCCGTCACGGCTGACAACATCGAGCTGGTGCGAGCGGTGACTGACAAAGACGGTATCGCTACGTTCCCTCGGCAAGAACTGTTTTCCCCCAAAGGACCACGCGTTGCTTTCTACGTTGCTGACACGCCCAACGGTGTCGTCGTCCGCTCTGAGAGCGCGGAAGGCGCGTTCGAGTCGGGCAACGACATTGCTACTCCACAGGCACGCAACCGCGCAGCGATCGTCACTGATCGAAATCTCTATCGGCCAGGACAGACAGTGAAGATGAAAGGGATGATGCGGACCGCTACCGCAAACGGCCTCAGCCTCCCGGCGGAACGACGGATACAATGGCGAATCGTCGAAGGCGAGGGAAACCAGGTGGCCGGCGAAGGAACTGCCGCTCTCTCCGACAATGGTGGATGGGAGGCAAGCTGGAATGTCCCGGAAAAGGCAGCGACTGGACACTACGAGATTCTTTGTGGCATTGGCGACAAGGATTATGCAGGCAGTGCCGGAGTTAACATTGAGGAATACCGGGTGCCGCTTTTCTCAGTGGTTCTCGAATCCGAGCGTGAGATCGGAACCACATCGCATGTGCGGCTTTCATCCGCCTATTTTCACGGAGCGCCAAACGCGGGAGCACGCGTTCATTGGCAGGCGACCTGGACGGCAACCGCAGAGACGAACGGCGACTCCAAATGTTACAATGCGCGAACAGAGGTTGGTCCTCGTCTCGATCCATACGCCGAACTGGTCAAATCGATTGAGGGCGATACAGGCCTCGATGCGCGCGGTCTGGCTGCGCTCGAGTGTGAATCACCTTTCAAGGAGAATGCGGCAATCGGCCATGTTTCTGTGGTCTGGCGCGCCGACGTGACTTCTGTCGATGGACAGACAATTACGGGCGGGGCTCTGACCGATGTCTATTCGGGACGCGCGCGCCTGGCGGTCCGTGCGGGCCAAGGGACCGGACCGGAAAAGTCAGTCCAGATCAAAATCGATGCGTTGGATTTCGATGATCAAAGTGTTCACGACATCCCTGTGCGTGTCGACCTTTATCACGTTGTCAGCAAAACGGTAAAGGAGCAGGTAGGACCCTTTGTCTATCACTACAGAAACACGGACCAATTTACAAAAATCGCTTCGCGAGACGCAAAAACGCCCAGTGAGCTCACATTTCCCGTTCTAGATACCGGAGACTATGTAGCGGCTGTCAGTTCTCCAGACCTTCACACACCTCTCGTGAGCGACGAAACAACCGTGACTGGAGAAGAGTTTGCTGAGTTACCGGTGGAGAATGAAACTAGTCTCGAAATCGATCACCAGACTGAACCATTTAAGCCGGGCGAAACGGCTGTGCTTACAACAAAATCGCCTTTTGCCGGCGTTGCGTGGGTCTCAGTAGAAACTGATGAAATCTTGGACACCTTCCTGGTTCCGCTCGCCGGAAATGCGGGACGCATCGAGTTACCTATCAAACCGGAATACGCGCCGAACGCTTTCGTTTCGATTTATCTCACGCGTCCCGGCGGCGACCACGGGCTTCCTCGCGAACGGTTTGCATTCACCGAGCTGGCGATCCAACGGCCGGACAGACAATTGAAAATCGAGTCCCGATGCACAGTGCCAGGCAGCACCCCGAATGCGACTGCCGTTGGCATTACTGTTCGTCCAGGGCAAACCGTTCATGGTGATCTCCGTGTGACGTCTGATGGGAAGCCGGTAGCCGGCGCTGATCTTGCTGTATTCGTCGTTGACGACGCCGTGCTAAAGCTCGGTGACTGGCATTTGCCCGATTTGTCCGGGTCATTCTATTACCCGCACCTGTTTGGCGTTCGCAGTTTTCATTCGCTCTCAGCTTACACAGAAGAGATTGCGCGCCGGAGCCTTACCCAGAAAGGCTTCGTGATCGGCGATGGCGGCGAGCCCAGAAGCGGTAATGTCCTGACTCCAAGAAAAGAATTCCGCACCTTGGCGTTCTGGCAGGCAGACCTGATTACCGACCAAGGAGGAAACGCGACTTTTGAATTTTCTGCTCCCGACAATCTCACGGCTTACCGGTTTGTTGCAGTTGGTCAGACAAAAGCAGGCCAGTTCGGAGGCGACGCCAGCGTAACACTCAAAGTCTCCAAACCAGTACTGGTCGAGCCCGCGCTCGCTCGATTTCTTCGGAACGGCGATCAAGTGGAGCTGCGTGCAGTCGTACATCAGAATTTTGCGACTTCCGACAAAATCCGGGTTCGCTGTTTCTCAGATCCGAATTGTTCATTGACCGATGCAGCGGAGTCAACGCAGCTCGTTGAGAAGGATGTCCCAGCGGTTTTCCGCTTCAAAGCAAAAGTCTCCGATGGGGGAACGGACCCGGCAAAGATCCGGTTCGAAGCCGTTGCCCAGTCGAATCCGGAAATGGCGGACTCGGTCGAACTCAGCTTGCCTGTAGAGCCGCCTACAATCAAACGGACCGAAAGCTTGGCCGGAACGTTCGAAGGGCCTGGTTTTGATGCGCGTTCTGTGATGCCAAAATCTTGGAGTCAAGGACGCGGGACACTCGATCTGACTGTGTCGACCTCGCCCTGGCTTCCGAAGATCGTTGGTCTGCCGGCTATTCTGAACTATCCGCACGGATGTTTTGAACAGATTTCCAGTCGGATTCTGGGATACGCATTGACGGGCAATTTGCTTGCCTATTTTCCGGAGGGCGACGCCAGGGACGCCGAATATCGCGCGGTCATCGAGAAGGGCATTCGTCAATTTGACGAATCGTTACTCCAGAACGGTATGCTTCCGTATTGGCCGGGTGGCCGTTTGGAAAATCCTTTTGCCACGATTCAGGCTTTGTGGGCCATCAATGAGGGCGCAAACGCTGGCTTCGAGATCCCGGAGCGGCTGACGCATGAGCTGCAAACCGCTGTCACCAATATTATTCAGGGGCGCGCGCACGCGCCTCCATTTGATCGAGTTTTTGCTCTATTTGTTCTAAGCCAGGGAACGGCCAGTGAAGATTTCAAAGCCCCTGCGGAGGATCTCTATCTCCGTCGCAATGAGGCCGGCGACGAGGCAAGGGCGCTGCTTGCATTGGCTCTCCACCAACTCGACATCATGCCGAAAGAGCAGGAACAGTTGCTCCGTGAAATTGATGCGCCTCCGAAAGAGCGGGCTTTCGATCCAGTCAGTTTCACATCAACTACTCGAGCCGAGGCCGTCAGTGCTGTCGCGTTTCAGACAATTGCGCCCACACTCGGCAATCCAACCCGGCCGCAGCGGGTCCGCGACCGTTTGCTGGCGCTGATGAATTCGTCTGCATCTCTGTCTACCCAGGAAAATCTCTGGCTGCTCTTAGCCTTTAAATCGATGCTGGGCGCGGATCAAACTGCGCCTCTGCAGATCACGGATGCTCATTCCATTCTGTCAAAGAATCACCGCTCCGCCGCCTGGCTGAATCTGCAGCTGACCGACGTTCCGGCACTTAAGGATCTTGGCCGAAGCGATCTCACTTACTTGATGAAAGTAGTGTACACCACGGATGCCGTTGAAACCGATCGCGTGGATCGAGGGTTTCGGGTAGAGCGTGTTGTTCGGAATCTTACCGATCCTAAACGTTCCGGCAGCGCCGATGCGCCATTCAAACTCGGCGACCAGATCCTTGTTACGTATCGGATCACTACCCAGAAACTTCAGAACTATGTGGCGCTCGAGGATTCGCTTCCGGCAGGACTCGAGACCGTGAACCCAGATTTGGCCATGATCGGCAAGTTCTTTTCTATTCCGCCGCCCGACCCAGGTGACAACCTCCTTTCATTGTCCCACTCTGAACTGCGCGATCGATCTACGCTGCTCTATTTCGATACCGTAAGCCCGGGAACCGGTACGTATTCGATCCTGGCGCGGGCAACAGCCGCCGGCTCTTTCCGGTGGCCCGCGACTCAGGTCGTCCCGATGTACGACAGCCGGTTTTCCGGCCTCTCACCTTCCAGTTTATGCGTCATTTCAGGCGATTAATCCTGGTCGCTTTTCTCGCCGGTATAACTGTAGCTGCGATGTGGGTTTGGTGGCTGCCTTTACCGGAATCTTTGCAATCGCCCCTTATCGGCACGCTGGTGCTGCTCGACAGCCGGAATCGCGAGATTGGCGAGATCGCTTCTCCAGAAGCCAGAACACAAATTCCACTGAAGCTCGGTGAGATGGGCCAATGGTTGCCGCGCGTAACCGTTGCGCTGGAAGATCGCCGTTTTTTTCAGCATCACGGAATTGATTGGGAGGCAACCGCCGGCGCTTTGATCCGGAACGTTCGATCCGGCCGGATCGTGTCGGGGGGCTCAACCATTACCCAACAATTGGTGAAAATGGCGTGCGGCCGCTCAAAACGAAGCTGGCCGGACAAGTTCTATGAGGCGGTCGTTGCATGCAAACTCGAGCGAGCCTGGAGCAAAGAGCGTATCCTTGCTGAATACTTGAATCGAAGCAGTTTTGGTAATCGGCGCCTCGGCCCGGAAGCGGCTGCTCGCGCCTACTTTGGAAAATCGGCATCCGATCTGACTCTATCGGAATCAACTTTTCTAGCGGGCTTACCTCAAGCGCCGACACGACTCAATCCGTGGCGTCACCCGGCGCTCGCTGAGCGGAAATTTGAACGATCTTTGGAACAACTCGCTAAGGTTGGGATTATCTCGACTACCCAGAAAAGCTTGCTAGCCCAATCGCCGCCGAGTGTGCACCGTTTCGATCCGCCGCGGCTCGCGCCCAATTTTGTGGACGCTGTCCGATCCCTTTATCCGAGACTACGCGGCAGGATAAGAACCACTCTCGATCTCGATTTACAAAGCTTGGCCGAAAGGGCAGTCCACGCGCATTTGACCTCTCTTAATCGGCATGACATCACCGAAGCCGCGCTTGTTATCGTGGATAACAAGACGGGGGCCGTCCAAGCTTTAGTCGGCTCTTCAGACTACGCCACCTGCCAAATCAATGGAGCGGTGCGCCCGCGCAGCTCTGGTTCTACACTTAAACCGTTCGTTTATCTTACTGCGATCGATCGACGCCTGTTGACCGCCGCAACTCTGTTGGCGGATACGCCGGACGCTATTCGAGGTCAGTACAGCGATTATGACCCGCAGAATTTCAGCCATCATTACTTGGGCCCGGTGCGCGTCCGGGAGGCGTTGGCCTGCTCATTGAACGTACCAGCAATCATGGTGCTTTCCCGTCTAGGAGCCAGGGAATCATTTCACGAGCTGCAAAAATGGGGCTTCCATTTTCCCGGTTCGCTCGAAGACTACGGCGCAGGGTTCGTTTTGGGAAACGCACAGATCCGGTTAGTTGATCTGGCCGCCGCTTATGCTGGCCTGGCTCGTCAAGGCCTGGCGATTCAGCCGAAATTTCTGGCCTCGGAATATCCCCAGATTGCTCGTATCGCGTCTTCGGAAGCGACCGACATCATCACAGATATTCTTTGCGATAACAATGCGCGCCGGAAAAGCTTCGGCCTCGTCTCGCCCCTTGCGTTCGATGAACGTGTTGCGGTCAAAACCGGCACAAGTAGCGGTTTCCGCGACGCTTGGACTGTCGGCTTTAACAAACAGCACACGGTGGCGGTATGGGCAGGGAATTTCGATGGGCGGTGGATGCGCGATACCCTCGCAATCCGCGCGGCTGCACCGCTGTGGGCAACAGTGATGCATAGCCTCCTGCGGACCGATCAACTGGTTGATCCGCCCAGCACAAACCTCATCCATCGCTCGGTTTGCGCGGCGACCGGCTTATTGCCATCGAAGTTCAGCCAGGCAACAGTTAACGAACTCTTTCTTGATGGCACCGAACCGAAACAGGATTCTACCTCATGGTTTTCATCTGACGGCAGGCTCCTTTTGCCAGCCGAGTACTCTAATTGGTGCGCTAGCGCCGATAACACAGATAACGCCAGCGTTCTCGAAACTCCGCGAATCTTAAGACCACTGGCAAACGCAGTCTATCAGATCGATTCGGACCTGCCCCGTACTCAACAGATGATTGAGCTAACCGCCAGCCTTGGTGCCGATGTACGCTGGTATGTGAACGACGCACCAGTCTCGCCTCAACCAGATGGCCGCTTCTTCTGGCAACTTGCTCCCGGCAACTGGCAAATAAAGGCCGCTAGCTCCACCGGCACCTCAGAAGAAACGATCACGGTCGAGTAGATGCCACGGGTGATCTCGATGGTTTGCGACGCCTAAAAATTGCTTGTCGCGAAGCGACAACAAATCTCAGCCAGGGGTGATCCGCCGTAGGCGGGGAACCCCTGGTATACATATCCAGATGTGCAGGCCCTGAAAGGGCCGCAGAAAGCGGCACAGCGGTATCGAAGGAATGAGACCATTTCTCAAAAAAGCCACACTTTCCCGCTTGTCGCTCGTTCAACTTTGTGACACAAAGTCATCAGCCCACTCATGGATTCCAAATCAGCCGAAGAAAACCTGCGCGTGATTCGCGAGCTCATGGAACGCGCAACCGTTTATCGGACTATCGCCGGACCGGCGGCCCTGTTTTGCGGCTCATTAGCTCTCATTGTAGCAGCGCTAGCCCTCTTGCCAGGCCCGCTTCAACCGGTCCTCCGCCAGAATTTCATCGCCGTCTGGATCAGTGTGTTCCTGCTCAGCGGCGCGGCAAACACGATATTCTTGCTACGATCGGCCGGCCACCGCGGCGAACCTTTTCCGTCCAGTAGATCAAGAATTGCTCTGATCGCGATTGCGCCTGGTTTCTTGATCGCCGCTGCTATTAGCATCGTTCTGGCGCGTTATCCGGCAGCGGCGTTAAACATCGCGACCCTCTGGACCGGCATGTACGGAGTCGCCTTGTTATCAACCTTGACGTTTGCTCCTAGATCCATCGCAATCCTTGGCTGGGCATTTGTCTTCACCAGTTGCGTTCTGGTGCTATTGCAAGGCTCGCTGTCGCTTCTAGCCACTCAACTGCACCTGGAAACACCAAAATTTGGTTATCTGGTAATGGCGATCACGTTTGGTCTCTACCATGTCATCTACGGACTTGGGGTGATGGTCCGCGCCGGTCGCAATCCAAATGGTTGATTTCAATAAACTTGATCGAACGATCCATGAGAAAGGGAGGCTCGCGATTATGACATTGTTAGCAACCCGGACACGCTGGGCGTTCGCGGAATTGAAAGCCGAGCTCCAGATGAGTGACGGCAATCTGGTGACCCATTTACGGACCTTGCATCAGGCCGGGTACGTAGCCGTAACCAAAGAAATGCTCGACCGCCCGCAAACAACCTATTCGCTGACCGACCGCGGACGCGCCGCCTTCAAAGCCTACATCAAAACGCTCGAAGAAATCGTAAAACTTGGCCGCTCCTAAAAAATTTTTCCACCAACTTTGCAACACAAAGTTTAAGCAACGTCCAGACCTATGAATCTATCCAACATAACCGTAACCCGAAACCCGACGCGCGAACCCACCGCTCTTTCGCGAAACGCCAAAACCCGTCGCGCCGTAGTCCGGCATTGGCAGGACGAAGGCGGGCGCCAAACGCGAAACGCCGAACGCGAAACGCCATGAAAGTAATCGTAGCTAAACATTTCGGTGCCTGTTTCGGAGTACGTGATGCTCTTAAGCAGGCGGAATCGCTCGCTCAAAAAGGCCAACTCACTATTCTGGGCGAGATCGTTCATAACCCGATCGCCAAAGAGCGCTTAACCACACTCGGAGCGATCGAGTCTTCGCTTGATGCTCCTGCCGCCGCGACAAAGCAGGTTATGATCACCGCTCACGGCGCTTCTGACAAAGCGATCAATGCCTGGCGCGAACGCGGATACGAAATCATCGATGGAACCTGCCCGCTGGTGCATCATGCCCACACCGCGCTAAGAGAGTTGGCACAGCACGGTTTCCATCCGACCGTGATCGGTAAACGTGGCCACATAGAAGTCCGAGGCCTGACTGGTGATTTTCCTAATTCCAGCGTGATCGAAGCAGAGCGCGATATCGAATCGCTTCCTTCTGTGCCGGCATTCGGCGTAGTAGCGCAGACGACTCAGCCAATCGATCGCGTACGCATGCTGGTCGAGAGACTTAAAGCCTCTCGTCCGGAAGCGCTAGTCGAGTTCCGCGACACGGTCTGCCAACCTACCAAGAACCGGCAGGCCGCTCTGAAAGACCTGCTCTCCCGAGTCGACGCCGTCGTAGTCGTTGGCGGAAAGAACAGCAATAACACCTTGCAACTAACAAAAACCTGTCAGGTAGCCGGTGTACGCTGCTTTCACGTTGAACGCGCAGAAGATCTGATCTCCGATTGGTTTCACGGCCTCGAAACCGTCGGCGTTACCGCGGGTACATCGACTTTGCCAGAAACGGTCGAAGCCGTTTCAGCGCGGCTCAAACGGCTCTAGACGCCAATCGGCCAATCATGAACGATCGCCGTCTCGCCCCATCGCTGTCTCGCCGTCTCGCTTTTATCCGGGTGCCGACACTCCCGTGGCGCATGCTGGTTATTGCGTTCCTCACTATTGCCGCTAACGAGCTCTTCTGGAGGCTCCGCGTTGGCATCAGTCTCCCGATCTACGTCGGTCTGCTTTGCTTAGGAATCATTACCAATGCTCGACGGCTTGGCAGCTTGCGCTGGTTCTGGTTCACGCTTGCTTTGTTAGCCGGATCAATACTGGCGGGAGCGAACGCAACTTCATTCTCAAACTTCGTCAGCGTGAGCGTGCTCTTGACCGCTCTGTTCGGAATCTGCTTCTACCGAGCCCGGAGGCTCCGCCGATCGATTCCGCGGGCGATCCTGAGTTTTGCCGGACCCCCTTCCGCTGGTTGCGAGTCGCTTTGGTTACGTATCGGCTGTACTTAGCCAAAGGACGTCACAAACCAGGTTGGAAGCTCCTGCGACAAACAATAGTTGTGAGTTTCACCGCCGCAGTACCCATCTTTGTTGTTAGTTGCTGCCTTGTTCCGGTAATCTGATCCTCGGTACCTGGTTTAATTCTTTAATCGATAAGTTATTCCGAATGCTCCGGAATTTTTCGCCTGTCCATTGGCTCTTCCTGACGTTCTTCGCAACAGTCGCTCTCGGATTTGTCTGGCCCGGCCGCAGACGGATCCGCCCGCCGTTACCTCTTTCAAGCCAGCTCTCTCTTCCGGATTTCGCAAGCCCGGTCTGGATCAACGGTATGCGCGTGACCATCTGGCTGATGAACGCGCTTTTCTTACTAGCGAACACTGTAGATGCACTGTTCTTGTGGCTTCGCAGCCAGCCGCCCGCCGGAGTTACCTACAGCGATTTCGTTCATCACGGAACCAACAGCCTGATCTTTGTCACAATCTGGTCCGCCCTGATCATCATACTGATTGTCGAGGGCTTTTCCTCACAGGCACGCGATCTCCGGATAGCCGCATTAGTTTGGATCGGACAAAACATCATCCTGATCTTCGGCGTCTTTCGCCGTTTGAAGCTCTATGTGGATGCTTACAATCTCACCCTCTTGCGTCTCGACGTTGCTTTGTTTCTTCTCCTGGTCCTGACCGGTTTTCTTCTGCTTGTCGTCTATGGTTTGCAGAGGCGGACATTTGGTTGGCTCTGCGGATCAGGATGCATCGCGCTGTTCTCTCTGTTTTACGTTCTGCAGTTTTGCGATCTCGGCGCATTCGTGGCGTCATACGATGTGGACCGCTGGATCCACCCGGGAACCGATACCCAAGCCGATGTTTACTATTTGGGAGATTTAGGTCCAGGTGCTTGGAGCCAGCTGCAGCGCCTGGCAAAAAGTGATAGCCGTTTCGCGCAGTCTGCCCAACTCGTGCTCGAACGCATCCACTCAGACGTCCTGCAGCAATCTGCAGAAAGACAACCCTGGCAATCGTTCCAGCTCCGCCGCTACCTCTGCGAAACTCGACTCCTGCGATCCCACTGAGTGAGGGTGTGAGTGTGAGTCTAGGACTCCCACCGAAGCTAGAATCTCGAAGCTAGAATAACGAACAACTGGTACCGCCAGTCCTTCGAAATTCGAGCTTCGAGCTTCGAAATTCTTCTGCCGCTAATTCTTCGCCGTCTCGCCCGATCGCCGTCTTGCCGTATCGTCTCGTTATTGCGCCACCCGATCGGGTAATTGTCCTCCTCGCCGATTCCCGTAGTTTGCTGACTCGAAACCCGGCCTAAGACCCGGCCGCCATATGAACCTATCTCTTGAACTCAATCTAATCCTCGTCCTGACGGCATTGGACAGGCGTAGAGCTCGGCGTTCGGCGAGTGTTGATGCGATTGCAAAAGAGTGTGAGTGCTAGTTGAACACGTCTCACATCTCACTTCTCACCTCTCACCGTCTCCCGCTTTCTCCTACTCATTCCGGCCGGTTCGCGGGCGTTCCCGCGCGACCTGTCCACGTTAGCCTCCTCCTTCGCTAAAGCTAGGGCGGACAGGTTGGCGAAGGAGGAACTCGGCGCTTCTGCGTTGTTACCACCCCCGATCGGGTAATTGTCCTTCATTTCAATCCGGGTAGTCTGCGCCGTGGAGGGCGATCGCTATGGCACTAACATCCACGCGTTGGAATAGAATTGCGCGCCTGCAGAACGCCTCAGAAAACACACCTCCGATGCAATTCGGAGAACCGGACCACGATGCTACGGTTGTTCTGCAGGAAGTTTTGATTGAAAATGGGTTCTCCATTCCCGATGGTCCGACAGGTACCTATGGCCAGCAGACCGCGGCAGCCGTTCGAGCTGCCGAGGCGCGGTTCGGTTTAGACACCGACCAAGGGGTTGCCGGGCGCCAAGTCTTAGGCGCGTTGGACGGCGCTGGTGCTGCGCCCACATTTGGTGCGGCTCTCGCCAGATTGGACGCGCCGTTTGCATTATCGAAAGTTCAGGCAGCATTGGATGCGTTAAACGCGATCCCAACGCCCATCATTCAAGCAGACGGAACTCGCGTGACGATCACACAGACTACCGATGACGCACTACAGATCCATTTTCGCCTGATCAATAATGCAATCCCGACAATTGGAGTATTGCGGCTCCTCACCGATGCCGATCTTACCCAGATGTTGAATACGTATAACGGAATCGCTCGGACGCTCAGGAACGCTGACACCACCTTTCGGGATGGCGTTCCGATTAACGGCATTAGGACAGCAGCAGAATCGCCGCTCGGCGGTCCGATCACATTTGGCCCGGCGTTCCGCAGCGTTACTTTACCAGACGGCGCACTGATCGGTCCGAATTCCAGAGCGGCTATCCTGATCCACGAGAGCACGCATGTGATCGATGCCCAATCGGGTCAGCCCGCAATCCATATCTCAGAATTTGACCCCGCATACGACGCTCAAATAGCGGATCTGGCAATACACAATCCGAGCAGCTACGCAAGCTTCGGAGCGAATATTTTTCCGCCTCCCGGCGAGCCGAATCCACGGTTCGGCCTGGGTCCAGGCCGACCTCTATAAACCGGTGCGAGTGTGAGGGCTAGTCGCATACCCTGACTTCGTACATCCCGCTTGTTCTTCGCCGCCTACTTCTTCTACCTTCGTCAACGTGTCCTTCGTAGCTGCAGCGAAGAATGAGACAACGCCTGGACAGGTCGCGGTTTTGTTCTCTCCTCGGTCCCGGCGTTGTTAGCATTATTGCAATGTCGGCGACCTGTCCCGCCGTAGCCCCGCCGCCGCGGGACGGAGGAGGATGACGGCGTGCTCGGCGTTGCTTCCACTAGTACGAACACTCACACCTTGGCGCCCTATGGGGCGACCGCCCGCCGCAGCTCCTCCACCAATACCCGCTGATTCTCGGAATAGTCCACCGGCACAGCGATCAGATGAACACCGCCGGCTCGAAATGCATTCTCCAGCGCTGGAGCAAGGCCATCAGCGGTTTCGATGAGCCTGCCCTTGGCGCCATACGCTTCCGCGTACTTGACGAAATCAGGGTTACCAAAGGTCAATCCCCAGTCCGCGAAGTTGTCGATCCCTTGCTTCCAGCGGATCATCCCATACGCGTTGTCCTGAATAATTAATACAACCAAATTCAGACGCAGCCTGACCGCTGTCTCCAGCTCCTGAGAATTCATCATGAACCCGCCGTCGCCGCAGACCGCAAGTACCCGTCTGTTTGGATACAGCAGCGACGCCATCATCGCGGAGGGTAGCCCGGCGCCCATTGTAGCCAACGCGTTATCCAGCAGCAGCGTATTCGCCACTCGGGTTCGATAGTTCCGCGCGAACCAGATCTTATACATTCCGTTGTCCAGGCAGGCGACGCCGTCCTCCGGCATTACTTCGCGAACATCATGAACAATCCGTTGCGGTGTCAGTGGAAACCGGCTCTCCGTCGCGCGATCGGCTAGATGGGTAAGAATTTTGTCTCTTAACGGCAACAGCGCCGAGGCATTCTTCAATCTGCCTTCCAGCCGGTCCGCCAAGAGCCCTAGGCTCGGTCCGACATCTCCCACGATCTCAGCATGCGGGAAAAAGACTTCTTCCACGGTTGCCGGCACGTAACCGATATGAATCACTTTAGGTCCGCCACGGCCCATGATGAACGGCGGTTTTTCAACCGTGTCATGGCCAATTGAAATGATCAGGTCAGCCTGATCGATTGCCAGGTGAACATAGTCACGCTCCGAGAGCGCAGCGGTGCCCATATACAATTTCGAACCGCCGGCAACAGCTCCTTTCCCCATCTGAGTATTGAAGAATGGGATCCCGACCCGGCGAACAAAGTCGGAAAGCGCATCTGCCAGCCGGGGCCGGCTGGCTGCTGCTCCGACCATGATCAACGGTCTCGCTGCTTCAACAATCATCGCAGCCGCACGATCCAGCGCCGCCGGATGCGCCACCGGAATATCAATTGGATGCGGCGGCACCAGAGGCACGTCCAGCGCCTCTTCCGCAGCGATATCCTCCGGAAGCTCCAGATGAACCGGTCCGGGTCGTTCCTGCTGTGCGATCCGGAATGCCTCCCGGACAATAGTCGGAATCGTTTTCGTGCTTACGATCTGGCGCGCCGCTTTGGTAAGCGGTGTCATGCTCGAGACGACATCAACGATTTGGAATCGGGCTTGTTTACTCGACAAAATCCCTTTCTGGCCCGTTATCAAAATCATTGGCATCGCCCCGAGAAGAGCGTAGGCAGCGCCGGTCGAAAAATTCAGGGCTCCTGGCCCCAATGTACTCAAGCAAACACTTGGTTTTCCCGTCAATCGCCCGTAAGTCGCAGCCATGAAAGCGGCTGCTTGTTCGTGGCGCATAACCACCAGTTCGATGTTCGATCGACGCAATGATTCGATAACATCCAGATTCTCTTCGCCGGGCACTCCGAAGATCCGGTCAACCCCCTCGTTTTTCAATGCAGCAACAAGCAGATCAGATCCTTTGGCCATTGGACCTGAACCGTAACCTGTGTGGAGTGTGAGCGCGAGCGGAAGAAACGCCTGGAATGAGCGAGATCCTCCTTGGGCCAAGGCTACGGCGGACAGGTCGAGCCGGAACGCCGGGAACTGGTGTGAGAAGTGAGAAGTGAGATGTGAGAAGTGAGACGTGAGAAGTCAAACGCACCTCATCTCCGCCTTAAATAACGCGGCACAATTCGCAACGTTCCGTCACCACTTCAAGTCGGCCATTCCTAGCTTGTCTGAGGCGGTCGACATCGGAAGACGATTGCGGAGCCTTGGCGTAGGCGATCAAGAACTAGGCGAGAGTCTCTTTATAAACGTTTGCTGGCTTAGTTGGTGTACTTCCTTATCGGGCAACCCCGATTCGGCTATGCGAATAAACGAAGAGATCCTGGAACCTCTCGAACGCGAACTCGAGGCCAGCTGCCGCGATCAGCGGGAGAATAACGAACTACGGGGCTACAGATATACCGCTAAGGCTTTCGCGGCAGTTAACGCGCGAAAGTGGGATGAAGCTCAGTTTTTTGCGAAGAAGCTACTCGCATGTTGGGGCGGGCCGAGCAACGAAACCCAGAAGCAAACAGGAGCTCTTCCCAATCGCACTTGGCAACTTGGGAGAGTGCCTCGGTTGCGGCGGAGATTACAGTGCCGCGTGTGCGTATCTTGTATCGAGCGTCGGGAAAATGCGCAACCTGGCTGTCGGCGATGGCTATGCCCAGAGACAGGAGAACGTGCAAGCTAACGTTGCAGACTGCGACGATGCGCTATGCTATTTTCAGGCGAACGAACTTATATTCCATTTTTGACAGCAGGGATTCAACAATAGCGCGTATCGGCCTGCGCGCCTGGCGACCAATCGTTCTTGGAGTACGTAAGATGTTCGCCAACAGACACTTGTAGTGCTTCGCAATCACACTATCCAAACAATTAAGCACCGCTCTTCGCAGCAATCGATCACGGATACCGCTCCTGTGACAGCGCCAATGATTTCTCTACAATCTGGCTTTTATAAATGACGCTAAGGTTTACCAGAAATTTCTGGCGTAGAAGCGCTTCTGTGCTATAACACGTTCAGTCTTTCTGGATTTTCGATGCGCCGCCTCCAACACATTTTGGTGATTCTTGCCACTTCGCTAGCGTTACCAGTCATTGCTGCGGACCCCACGAGCCAAGCGCCAGAGGTCTGGGATTTCGATTCTATCGCCGCTCCGCACGCTCCCATTACCGCCTCTCAGGTAGCCGCCAAGCAGATCTACGATGTGCAAGTGGCGATGGTGGAGAAATGGAACTCTCACGATATGGACGGCTTTCTCGACTACTACTGGAACTCGCCCGCGCTAGTAATAATCCAGGACGGTGCGGCAATTACTGGCTGGCAGGAGATGAGCGACAAATTTCACCGTGGATTTCCGGACAAGAATAACATGGGCCACTCCAATCTCGCTCGTGTACAGGTCCGCATGTTGTCTCCAGATACCGCTTTCGTGATGACCTCATGGACAATTGGATTTCCTAGAACGAAAAGACTCATCGTAGGAATTGATAGCAACTACGTGCAGCGCATCGGGGGTGCCTGGAAGGTCATTCTAAGTCACTCGTCGGAGCTGGAGATGTAAGGCCAGAAAGAGAATTCTCTTCTCCTCGAGCCGTTGTACTTCCGTATACCATTAGCGGCATACCCCGCCCCGCGCGATTCAGCTCAGGGCATCATTGTCGCTATCCTGAGCTGCGACCGGGGCGTTGTGGTAACAGTTCGTTCGCGCGTCAGCGACTTGTGGTCGTCAGCATCGCCAGGCTCCCATCCCTATTTGGAGGAAGAAATTTTGCATCTCTATTAGGAGGAAGGAATCTTTCGTCTCTATTTGGAGGAAGGAATCTTTCATCTCTATTAGGAGGAAGGAAAGCTAGGTTCTGCCCGTCCTGGTTATTCATTTCTGCTTTTGCGTTCTGTATCGCCTTCCGCATCCAATCCTGCTGATAAACATCAGCCGGGGTCGTGACTCTCGGGGCGCCTGCGAATGCGGAGCTGGCAAAGCAAGCGACCGCAAACGTAACCAATATATTTTTCATAATTTCATCTAATTGATACACTTGGCATGAGTCCGGTCACGTGCGAAAGAAGGCTTTGTGCTTCTCGAATTCGCGAATTAATCGCGAGAAGCACGGTCCCGACCAGCCACGCATATTCTGAATTCTGTTGTAATTTCCAGCAATGAGGACCGTCCAACCATAAACAACTACTGGAACTAACAGGTTTTCCAGGTTTATCTGTAGAAACGCTTGGCCCGGAGATGAAAACCGCTTAAAAAGGCTAGGAATATCGAGAAGCACCAGCCGTCGCTGAATCTGGCCTCGTTTCTCCTATTTGTCCTATAGTTCTTATTTGTCCTATTGGTCCTATCCGACCCCCATCCGGCTTGACCAGCACTTGTCCGCCGTGGACTCCAGTGCCAGCAGGGCTAACCTGCGTCCATGCCGCTTGAATAGGCGCAACTCATCGAAACTCTTCGAGCAGCTTCCGACCCTGGCTCTCCACCCAATCGTCAAACGCTTCCTCGTCGTGGAATTCCCAGCTATTCACTACGATGACCACTTGCCGGATACGAGCCCGGTCGCGGCCTTTTCTCTCCGGGGCGGCTGTCGCATCGATGAGAAAACATCTTCTCTTTCTCGAGACACATGATCTGAGCGAAGCGACCCGAGTCGCCGAATCTCATCCCGCCCTCCGTATACGGTGCCAGCGTCGAGATCCGTCCCTGGGCACCGCCGGTTCCAAATGTCCCTCAAGCAAGAGCGGCAGCGGCCCCGGAGTTGGGGTCGAGCCAGATCGAGCGAGATCGAGGAGGACGAGGTAGTTGGGAAAGCGAAAGAACGGTCGACGGTGGACGGTCGACCATAGATGGTCAATCGTCCGCTTCGGGCGCGCTATGAATACTGTCTACCCAATAAACTTGCTCTGGTTGTTCAACTGGCTCTATATCGAGGTTCACAACGATCGCTTCGCCTCCGCTTCGGACCAGCACGCAGCTCAGCGGCTCGTCTCGGCTCGCATTGATTTCCTGATGTGGAACGAACGGTGGAACATAAATAAAATCTCCCGGCCCTGCTTCCGCTAGATATTCCAACTTTTCTCCCCAACGCATCCGAGCGCGTCCG
This sequence comes from bacterium, assembly GCA_046727495.1. GTDB lineage: Bacteria > Verrucomicrobiota > Verrucomicrobiia > Chthoniobacterales > JAFAMB01 > JBKPBY01. The sequence continues at coordinate 25,074 of JBKPCS010000162.1, forward strand.
CTTATAACATAGATCACGCTTTCCAATTCGCCGTGATGATGCGCTCCGGTTTTAGCGTTTGGATGGATAGTCACAGTGCCAGCCCACAACCTTTCCGCGCCGGTACGAGCATGCGTGATCGCAGCCGCCCGATCCATCCCTGGCGTCTGTGGAGTATTGCTATCGAGTTGATCGCCCCGAATAATCTTCACTCCGTGCTCACGCCAATCGATCTTGGATTCGGTGTCGGCCATGGAGAACTGTCCTACTGAGGCAGAGGGAGGTAAAGGGGATTAAACACCGGAAACGCCGAGAACGCGCGGGAGCGCCGGGAACGGTGGAAGACGAGACGGCGAAACGGCGATCGGGCGAGACGACGAAATGAGGAAGGCCAATAGCGGCTCCTGCCGCCTCTCACACCAGCCGTTGGTGAACGCCGGAATCGAGCGAGATCGAGCAGGAATGGACAGCGGGGAAATTAAGCAGAAGGTCGCAAAGGTCACAGCGCGGCGAAGCCGCAACCACATATGGTAGAACGCCGTGGGCACTGGTAAAAAGCGAGGTGTGAAAACTCAGCCATTGACAGCGCCACACGGGGTTCCAGAGAGCTTCCTTAGCAAGTTTGGACAGAAGATA
>JBKPCS010000163.1:0-7917 GCA_046727495.1 bacterium
ACGGCTTCGCCGAATGCTAATCCATTCTTGATCCCCCCAAAGACCAGAACGTCTACCCCAACCTTCCAAGTGAGCTCGGCAGGTGTGCAACCGGCCGACACTAGCGCGTTGGCAAAACGTGCCCCGTCGATATGCAGGCTCAGTCCTCGTCTCTTGCAGAGCTGCGAGAACTCCAAGATTTCTCTTGGCTGATAAACCGTACCAAGTTCGGTGGCGTTGGTCAGGCTTAGCACCCGAGGCTGCGAGCAATGCACCTCGAAGAGACCGGCGAACACTTCTTCCACGGCGTGCATATCGACTTTACCGTTCGGTCCATCAGCGAGCTGAACCTTGAGTCCTGGATTCAAAAAACCCGCGGCGTTGCACTCATGCTCCTCGATATGAGAAAACCGGTGGCAGATCACGCTGTGGTGTCGTTCAGACACACTTCCAAGCGCGAGCGCATTGGCTGCCGTCCCGCCTGAAACAAAATAGGTTTCGCACTCTGTCTCAAACAGATCACAAAAGGCCTTCCTCGCCTGCTTAGTAATCGCGTCGTCTCCGTATGCAATAAGGTGTCCAGCGTTGGCCTTCTGGAGCGCTTCCCAAACTTCTACGCAAACGCCGGAGTTATTGTCGCTGGCGAAATGGCGCCGGCGATCGTATTCAAGAGGAAAGAACGAAGTAGCCACGGGCAAAGTATACAGGGGACGCAAGTCAACAACAGGAGAGAATGTCATTGAGAGGCATGGCTCCAATTCTTAGATTGATCGCATGAAAGTGGAGAATCTGCGGAGCCCTTATGACAAGGTTCGCGGGCTCTATAATTTCGGGAGAATGCTCGACAAAATACGGTTACGTGCGGCAGGCAAGCTGCCGCCGGATTATGTTCCAAACTGTGGCAACTTTAATGACGCAAAGACATGCACGTTTTTGCGGATTAACTATGACGCTCTTGTCCAGCGTGTCTCTGAGGGTGGCACGGATGAAGAAATCGCTGACTGGTGTTTCAGCCAGGGAAGAAATCCATCGGACGAAGAGATCGAAATGTGGAATGAGTACATGAGGAAGCTCGGATGGCGCGACCAGTCTTCGAAGCGCATACAACAGCGAAAAATAGAAAGCGGTTTTGCCGATCGAGACGACATTCAGACGTCGTTTGACTATATTGAGCTGGACGAAGGCCGCGATCCAAGGGAGCGTAACGCCAAGTTCTCAGCCTGAATTTTCTCGGTCGTCTATGAAAGAAGAAATGGTGTTAGTGGTTCGCCGATCGCTCCTGGAATCGCTCGGCATGTTCCAGGGTTTGAATTTCGATGTCGGCCGTTATTTGCCGGTGTTTTTGTCCCGGGAGAATAATTTCTTCGCGCCACGGTCCTCAGCGGAGACTGATCCAAGTCTGAAACAGATCATCCCGTACGCTTTGATTGTCAGCGAAGGAAAGATCTTGCGATATATAAGGGGTAAGCGAGCAGGCGAGCAGCGTCTGGTTTCGAAAGGATCTGTCGGAATCGGCGGCCATATGAACGACCACGACGAAGGATTATTCGCGCTCGATGACCAAGCTTATCTCGCTGGTGTTTTGCGTGAGGTGGAAGAAGAGGTGCAGATCCCACCGCCAATTTCGAATCGGATTGTTGCGCTATTGAACGACGACTCGACCGAAGTCGGCCAAGTTCATCTTGGCGTTATTCACGTTATTACTCTGGAACGCCCGGTGGCCGAAAAACGAGAGAGCGTGATCACTTCGCTGAAGTTTCTGACACCGGAAGAATTACGCGCGGAAAAAGAAAGCCTAGAGGGGTGGTCGCAGATTTGCGTAGACAACCTGGAGAGATTGGTGAGCCGGTAACCTTCGAGGTGGCAAGCGCACGAGTCCGGCAACTGCCGGATGAAGCCCAGCCCCACCGGCGCTCGACTTCGCTCGTGCGATATCACCGCGATGCCAGTTCCTCGATTTCCTTGCGATAGGGCATACCCGGCTGAGCGCCGGCGCGGGTGACTTTAACTGAAGCTGCGAGGCTGGCGCGTTGAGCGGCGTCACGGAGAGCCAAACCTTCGGCGATACCCGCTCCCAGCCAGCCGACAAAGCAGTCCCCTGCTCCGGTCGTATCGACTGCCTTCACTTTGTGCGCCGGAAAATGATCGATCGTTTCGCTATCGGCGACGGTGATTCCCTCCGCGCCGAGAGTAACAACAACTTGGCGACACCCCTGCCGGTGGAACCACCCGATTGCTTGCTGGATATCAGCTTCTCCACTCAAAGTGGCAGCTTCATGCTCGTTTACCACGATGGTATGCAAGCTTTCATAAGTCGTCCTGGGCAAGACCCTGGCTGGCGCCGGATTCAAAACAAAAGGTTTGCGCAGTTCATGACAAAGCCGTGCAACGGCTTCAATCGCGCCATCTCGTATTTCCAGTTGAGAGATAACGACATCTGCAGTTTCAAATGCATCGCGAGCGCTTGAAACAATTACCGAATCAACAAGCTCGTTGGCCGAACGCGCGACGGCGATCATGTTTTCCCGAGTCTGGCTATCGATGAAAATGAGGGCGACGCCGCTTGTTGCGTTGGGCAGACACTGGAAATACTTCGTTTCAATTCCTTCCTTCGCCAACCGCTCTTGTGCAGCTGTGCCATACGTGTCCGCTCCATGGGCTCCAATGAAGGTGACATGCGCGCCTGCTCTGGCCGCGGCGACTGCCTGGTTTGCGCCTTTCCCTCCGCCGAACATCTGGAAATCACCCCCAAGTACAGTTTCTCCCGGGCGGGGCAAGTGATCACAAACCACAACAAGATCGGTATTTGAGCTACCGACGACGACAACGTTGGGGGGGGTATGGGGCATGGAGGTGAGTGTGGGCATGCGAAGTGACAGAGATCAAGCGTCTTTGTGCGAAAGGCGTCGGTAGGGCTGAGCCTTAGCTCAGCCTCGTGCGTTTGCCACCTCCTCGATATTATGATACTCTATTATTTTATGTTGTTAATATGAGTTATTTCAACCGCAAGGTGGTGAGAGATCCAGGAAGTGGCTACCGCTCGAGGCTGAGCTGAAGCTCAGCCCTACCGGTTATAGAGAAGGGCGGCATCTGGAGCAATAGGCGCCTTCTCTTCTCTCGCCCGGATTCCGCGCCAGTATTTCAACGGAATCATCGCGGCTGCCACAATGAGCAGCTGGCTCGCGATGAAAATCATCAAAGGGCCAAAGGCGCGGTCCATGAAGCCGTAGGAATGGAGACCGACTCCCAGCATGTTAACACCAAACCAGGATAAGCTGGTAACAACGTTTCCGAATACTGCCAGCGTGGCAATTCCTCGTTCGCGCGCATATCCTCCCCATCGGGCGTGAAGGACGATCGCGTTCCACAGAACAATCAGTAGCGCTCCGTTCTCCTTTGGATCCCAGCCCCAGAATCTGCCCCATGATTGGTCTGCCCAGATCCCGCCAAGGATCGTACCAGTGAAGCTGAATAATGTGGCGAAACAGACGACGCCATAGATCATCCGGGTAAGCGATTTTGATGTTTCTTGATCGAACGATTTAGTCAGCAGCCCTCGCACAATGTAGACAATACCGAGGAAACCGGACAGAAAGGTGGCGGAATAACCAAGCGTTACAACGACGACATGCGTAGCGAGCCAAATATTTGTGTCAAGAACGGCTCGCAACATCTCCAGGCTGTCGCCGTCCCACTGCAGATTCTGGGCTATCAACAAGGTCAGGAAACCGATTGCTGATCCGCAAACACTCCCGACGCCGTTCTTGTATATACGCTCAAGAAACAGGCAGAAAAGAACTGCGCCCCAGCCTACAAAAACTGCCGAGCTGTAAAGGTTCGTGACCGGCGGTCTTCCCTGTAAATACATCCGGGTTACCAGTCCCGCTGTGTGTAATAAGAAGGTAAAAAGAAGAAGTACGACCGCGGTCCGGCCGAAAACTTTGGGCCAGGTCAGCCAGGAGAGCAGAGCAAAGAGAAAGGCCAGTCCGTAAAGCAAGATCGCCTGATAGAACGGCTGGGCATGATTGAAGAAAAACTCAAGACGCGGCCGGCTTGACTCTTCCGGCACAGTCTTTTGCAGGTATTGTTGATACTCTTGCACGCTTTGATTAAACGCGTTTGTATCTCCTCCTCGGTAGGCTGAAATCATTTTCCCATACGCGGTCAGCGGATAGGGAGGTTTGCCAGTCGCAATTGCGCTGAGCAGCGCTCCTGAAACGTGCTGCCAACGATCGTTTGCGGAGGTGACGGATCGCCGGGCTCCATTTCCTGACAGATCGGTTTGGGTACTCGGGAAGGCGTAAGCGAATCTCACCTGGCTGAGCTTCTGGTAACGATCCGTAAAAAGAATGATGCGTTCGAAGTCCTGCTGATTGAACGGCTTGTTAGCGTCGCGATTGCGAATCGCCTCCATGCCCGGCTGAATTGTCTGTTCAAACGCTTCAATCTCTTTTCCGAAATCGGGCGAATCTTCGGGTTGGAGCGTGTTTTTCAATTGAATGTAACGGCGAAGACCTTCGCGGAGCTTTATCATCTCGCGCTGGAACTCGTCCCGACTTTCGGCCTCGGTCTGCGAGGCTAATCCAGCCTGTTCCTCAATCTTTGGGAAGAAGGGTTTCAGGTCCTGGAAGGAATAGTGCAAAAATCCGCCGGTCGCTTCACTTGACCCGAAAAGACTCAGAACACCGGGCAATGCTTGCACTTCGAAAACCTTGGCCAGGTCGGCGTGCTCAGGCATCGCAAACGTTTCGAGCAACCACTGACTCTGGGAGCCGATCGGTTTCTTGCCATCGGTAGAGTCATAGAAGACGCCATGATGATTCATGGCCGAGAGCGTGACCCGGGCGAGCGTGTCCATCGGCATTACCCTTCCTCCGACTAAGACCGGCAGCTGGCCAAACCCGTCGACGTTAAAGCCAGGGCGTTGTCTGGCGGGCATCATCTTGCCGATGGCCCAAACCGCGAGCAGTAAACAGATAATCCAGGGAAAAAACCGCTTCATGCGATGACCCGACGCCTCATAAATCCAATTAAGTGCATGGAGAACTGAACAAGCAGCCCAAAAATGATGATGCCACAGGATATATACGGGAGTAACCAGCTCGGGTTTTTGACGACCTGGAGAATGCTGGTCGTGTCGTTGTTGTCAAAGCCGGCTTGGTAAAATGTCAGTCCACGATACCGCAACGGATTGTTCATGAAGATCAACGTCTCTCTTCCGTTCTCAGCTGTTGGGTCCGAGATTCGGACTCGGCTGGAAAAATTCTTCGGGATTTCCGTCCCTGCGTATCGATCGTGGCTGAATTGAAGGAGCTGAACAAAGAACGGCTTGTAGTATCGTTTCGGCCGCAGCACGAGTTGGTAACTCTTTCCATTCAATTCGAAGCTGACCGGTCGCGGAAAGCCGGAGGCCAGGCTCCAGGTGCCGATGGTTTGCCCGTTCCGAAGCAGCGAGACATTTGCCGAAGGCATGTTCCGTTCGTCTTGTTTATATGTTTTCGCTACCCGTGCAGAAACGGCCATTGGCCCAAGCTGCAGATGCGGATAACCAGGGGATGGAAGCTGCGAGGGGTTGATCAAGACTGAGTTCGGGTAGAAATCGTTGACCACAAGCCGAAGGGAATCGACCGGCAGATCGATCTTATTTCCCGCAGAGAGCTTCGAGTCCGGGATCGAAACAACCTGATCAGAGTCGGACCCGCTTGTGTCGATCAACGCGAGTTCGTCATGGTAAAAGCTTTCGGAATAGTTTTTCGCCTCACCCTGATTGAGCCGGAGCTGGCTTTCTATTTGAAACAATCCCGTCAGCAATTGACCAACGAGCAATAGAATCAATCCTGAGTGCACCACCAGGATCCCCGCTTTTTTCCAGGAAAATTTAAAACGGGAGATGTGCGCAGCGATCAAGTTGATAAGCAACAAGCCGCCAATGACATAGCCGCCCGGGAACCAGGGAATTCGAAGGGCAGTGCGAGGCGGCGTGAAATAAAGAAAGAAGCTTTTGAAATAGCGATTTTGCGCCTCATAGATCCCAATATGGACTTGGTCGATCGTGCCGACAAAGACCAACACCATCGCGCACGCCAGACAAAAGATGGTCAGCTTGAGAGATGTCAATGGCTTAAGCCAACGCAGGATACTATTGCTTGTCATTCGTCGACTTTATTCTTGGCGGAGTAGCCAGTTCGCTGGCCGGTTTTGCAAACTTGAACGAGCGCACGAAATCCTGGAATTTTGAGCGCTGTTCCTCCAATAACGTTGGGTCGCCTGTCATCTTCACGAACCAGGTACGATCAGACTGCGGGATAACCGCGCCTAAGATTCGCGATGGGGTCGCAGCGTTATCCGGGGTCTGAAGGTCGACAAAGTAGCACTCGAGACCGTTGGCGTCACTTTTTTGGATTGTCTTCTCCAGATCATCGTCTGACAAAGGCGGCTGCTGAACTTGGCCACGCCATCGATTCACGTTTGAAGCAAGACCGCCTGCTTCGCCGGGAAACGCCGTCACGCTGATGTCCGCCGACCGGCCGTTCGCGCCATTGACTTTGAAGCTCCCAAGCCGCATCTCGGAAAGCGGTTCTTCTTGCCATCCATCTGGCTTTGTCCAAACCGGCTTAGTCCCCGGAGCAGGTGGAACGAGGCCGGGCGAGCCGTTCTCCAGTGCGACTTTTTCTTTAGGAATCCGGTAGACTTCGATCTGTTGATTGTCGCAGGAAACCAACAGGAGACCGAAGACAGGAGCCAGAAGACAGAAAAGATAAGCCGCCTTTCTCATATCTCATCGACCGGCTGTCCGCAGCTCGTATTTTTGCTTCAGCTCTTGAAAATGCGTCGATGGGAACCACTGATAGAGCATGAAATAAACAAGTACACCGGTCACTGACACATATAGCCAGATCGGCATCGTGATCCTACCCATCCTGCGGTGCCGATCGAAGCGGGCGCGCAACGCAGGAATCACGGTGACGGCAACAAGTGGGAGTATGGTAAACGCCAGGACCAGGTGGGTGAGCAAAAGGACGTAGTAGATAGGTTTAATCCAGCCATCGGTGGTGAACTTCACTGAACCTTCGCCAACCGCATGGATCATCCCGAAATGATACGTGAGATAACAGGCAAGGAAGAGCGTGGAACATACCAAAGCGCTCACCATGCAGGTAATATGGATCCTCTTCCGGTCACGCAGAATCGCCAGCCAACCGGTCGCAATCAGACAGGTACTGATTGCGTTCAGGGTAGCGTTAATCGGGGGCAAATCGAAGACGTTCACGATCTACAAACTATTAGCGGAACTTATTCATTACGTATCTATGCATTTCCGGGCAAAAGCAAATGCGTTTGGCGGGCGGACTCGAGGCCCGGCAACGCGGGCTACATGATGCAACGGGGCCTCGTTTCTGCCCACAGCAACGACTTTTTCGGCCCCCAGAGCACACCCAAGAAGAACTGCGGCTGATCCAGATGAGCCACTGGCCCCGATAACCACGAGCGTTTCACCTGGAGCCAAGCGACCGCGCAACAGACCTCCGGCTGGAACTGCCAGCTTGCCGAGTGTTCCCAATCGATCGACCGGGATCGCTTCGTCTTCGACCAAGGAAATAGCGGCGACCGGAGCGAGCGCGAATTCCGCTAGAGTACCGTCGCGCCACGCTTTCATCGAATTTTGAGAAGCCATTGGGAAAGATGTAGGAGAGAGGGGACGGGAGATAGCGTTGGCGTGTCGACGTATCGGCGTATCGGCGTGTCGGCGTGTCGGATGGTTCATTGGTCCTTTGGTCGTATCCGACCGATTCGAGAATCTGAGTCGGTCCGTCAAGTGTTTTGGGGCGGTTTATTAGCAGGCATTAGCGAGGTAGGAGCCGCGGTTTTGGAGGCTGTGGAGATAGCGCTTTTGGTCGTAGGAGATGTGCCCTTTCCAGCAGGCAAAAAGGATGCGGA
>JBKPCS010000164.1:0-22798 GCA_046727495.1 bacterium
TCGAAACCTTCTACAATCCTAAGCGACTACACAGCTCCTTGGGCTATCTGTCTCCCCTAGAATTTGAAAACCTCTTGCAGCAACAAAACCTGATCAATAATTAATCAATATCCTGTCCGCTTTTTCGAAGACAGATCACACCGTCCTGTCCGACGAAGCCTTGGCGGAGTCGGAAGCCTTGGTGAAGGTGGAAAGCGCGCAGCGAATATAGCCTAGGGCCACGCTTTCGCGTTGCCCCAGGCTTTTTTCAAACCGCGGCTGCCCTGCTAGCACTGGCCCTACACAAACATTCCGCCGGAGACTTCAATTCGTTGTGCGTTGATCCATCGATTGTTTTCGGTGAGCAAGGACGCGATCATCGGGCCGATGTCCTCAGGCACACCAGCACGACCAAGGGCGGTTACTGACGCAACCCACTTGTTAAGCTCTTGATTGTCGCGCACATGCCCTCCGCCGAAATCAGTCTCGATCGCTCCGGGCGCAACGGTATTGACTGCGATGCCGCGTGGCCCAAGTTCCTTCGCTAAATAACGCGTGAGCACTTCGATCGCGCCCTTCATGGACGCGTAGGCACTGGAGCCAGGGAATGAGAATCGCGCCAATCCACTGGAAACATTCACAATCCGGCCGCCATCCGCGATGAGCGGTAGGAGCTTTTGCGTCAGGAAGTAAACACCCTTGAAATGAACGTTCATCAACCGGTCGAAATCTTCTTCGGTGGTTTCAGCAAACGGTCGGTTTAGACCAAGGCCGGCGTTGTTTACCAGAAAATCGAACTGGTCACGTCCCCAATGCTCGGAGAGTGTCGATTTGATTGTTTTTGCGAAATTATCAAATGAAATCGTATCGCCAGTATCCAGCTTCAGGGCGACAGCATTGCGCTCTAGCGCGGCGATCTCGGCGACAGCGGAATCGGCCGCCTTTTGGTTGGAATGGTAAGTCAAAATCACGTCGCAGCCGTTGCCAGCCAGGCTTAGCGCTGTGCTCCGGCCCAAGCCTCGGCCGCCGCCGGTGATGATTGCGATCTTGTTAGAACTTTTCATACGTGTCGTGTGTGGTTCGTTGGTTGTTCGTCCGCTGAAGACATCGTCTTTTCCGTCGGACGCAATATTCTTAGCGCACCGCACTGATTCTTTCTATACCTAGAGCTCTCAAAGATTTGCCTAATCCTATTGTGAATCATAGAATCAGATTGATTCAAGCCGATAGAATTGCCTATTATCGTGGAATCATGAAACGGAGTCGCGATCGAGTCTTACCCAATTTCGAGCGCAATTCCCGCTTGGTTGAGCTGCTCAACCACCTGGTGCATGGCGAAGGCTATTTCCCTTCCCGGTTGTCGGGAGTCATTTTCATGCGTTCGACCAGGTATATTCCGCGGACGCCGACTGTCTATCAGCCGGGCGTTTATATTGTCGCTCAAGGCCGCAAGACCGGGTTTTGGGGAGAACGCAAAATTGTTTATGACGCCGGCCGATACCTCGTCACGTCGGTTCCGCTTCCGTTCGAGTGTGAAACGGAAGGCAGCCTGGAAACGCCTCTGCTGGCGATCAGCATCAATGTCACGCCAGCTGCCATTGCCGAGTTACTCCTGCAAATGGGTGACGCAAAATATGGCAACGGGGCACAGGTTTTGGCAATGGAATCGGCAAAGCTGGACGACAAGTTGAGGGACGCTGCGATCCGGTTATTGGAAAGTCTGCGGGCAGATGATGACGCGCGTATCCTCGGTCAGCAGATCGTGCGCGAGATCATTTATCTCGTTCTTCGTAGCAGGCTCGGGGGAAACCTGCGAGCCGTCGCCGCACCCGACAGCCATTTCGGCCAAATTAGCCGGATCGTTAACCGGATGCACACCGATTTCGCTCATCCGTATGATATGACCCGCCTTGCCAAAGAAGTCGGGATGAGTGTCTCAACGTTTCATGCACGTTTTAAAGCAGTTACTACAACTTCGCCTCTGCAATACCTCAAGAACGTGCGCCTGCATAAGGCGCTGCTACTCATGGTGCACGAAGGCGCCAACGCCGGTACCGCTGCCATGCAAGTCGGTTACGAGAGCGCTTCACAGTTCAGCCGCGAATTCAAAAGCAGGTTTGGTAATAGCCCCGCTGCTGTGGCTGCCGGCCTGCGGGAGTCTCTCGTGAGGTTGGCGTGAAGCCGAATGTCTATTAAGCGCCGCATGGCTTCAGGTCGGTCCCGACGCCGAAGGCAGCTTTTCCGGAGCTTACATATTCTGTTCTGATCTCGATAATTACGCCCGGATCACAGGATATTTGTATCGCGACGATAAACCTTTGACGCGGAACCCCGGCCTGGAAGCATTGTTTCCGGAAGCGCCGATGGCAGGCCACGATTAGTTACGGTTGCCCTGGAATCGAGGATCAACCGGATTCGATTAACAAAGGGCAGACCTACGGTGTCTCGATTGTTTCAGGTGACCGATACAGGTCGTCGTCCGCGTGATCTTCTTTCCGGCTTGTCGCTGGAACCTCGAGAAACAGTCCGCTTTGGCAGAGGCGCGCATAAACGCCTGGCTGTTCGATCAGTTCGTCGTGTGTTCCGCGCTCGACAATTGCGCCTTTATCCAACACGAGGATCTGATCTGCATGACGGACGGTTGAAAGACGATGAGCGATGACAAAGCTGGTTCGCCCCAGGAGCAGGCGCCGGAGTGCCGCCTGAATTGCTCGCTCGGTCTCAGTGTCTACGCTGGCAGTGGCTTCATCCAGCACAAGCAATGGCGGATCCTTGAGTAACGCGCGAGCGATGGAAATCCGCTGTTTCTCGCCGACGCTTAGCTTAATCCCTCGTTCTCCAACATTCGTGTCTAATCCTTGCGGTAATCGAGACACGAAATCGAGTGCGTTGGCAGCTCTCAGTGCTTGCCTAAGATCTCGCTCGGTCGCATGCGGGTCTCCGATCAACAAATTGTCACGGATCGAACCGTTAAAGAGGAAACTCTCTTGAGTGACATAGCCAGTCGCTCGGCGGATCGCGGCTTTGGATAATGTACGGATTGACTGTCCGTCGATCAGGATATCACCCCCAGAATCATCAAGTTCATAGAACCGCAGCAATAATCCGACAATGGTAGATTTACCTGCGCCGGTCGGGCCGACCAGTGCAACCGTTTGTCCTTCTTCGACAAAGAAAGAAACATCCCGAAGCACACGCTTGTCCTGGTCATATCCGAAGTTGACGTTCCGAAATTCGACGCGGCCGACGGGATCGCACTCGGCGCCCGCGCTTGGCTCGACACGTTGATCAAGAATCTCGAATACGCGTTTTCCCGCTGCGCGCGCACCTTGAAGCATCTGGTTTAAGCTGTGCAGCCTGCCGATAGGCTCATACAGAAACCGCACCAGAATGAGTGACGCCACCAGGCCGCCAAGCCCCATCCTGCCGTCTAACACTGCTTTCGCACCGAGTCCTGTGACAATCGCAAGGCCGCAGGAATTGAGGAACGCCATTGCCGGCGAATAGAGTGCCCAGGCTTTCATTACGATAAGTGTTGCTTCCTTCAGTTTCTTGCTTCCGAGATTGAATCGGCCATGTTCTTGGTCTTCGCGAGCGTAAGCCTTGATCTGGCGGATTCCCGACAAATTGTCGTGGAGTAAAGAATTCATTGCAGACGACGCTTTCCTGACAACAGCGTATCTCGATTGAGCAGTGAGTGTGTAGATTAACGCGCCCAGGATTAAGAGTGGGACAGGCGCCATGCTCAAAACCGCTATCCAAGGTTGCTGAAGGAAGAGCAATATCGTAACGATAATGATCTGCAAGATTGCGACCCCGCCCTGCTCGGTTCCGTCAATGAGTATTCGTTCGACTGCCGTCACATCCTCAAGCACGCGAGTCATGATGTCACCGGTGGCCTGTTGATCGAACCAGGACAACGGCAGCCTTTGAATGTGGTCGTAGAGATCGCTCCTGAGATCAAAAATTACTTTCTGTTCAAAAGTGTTGTTGATTATGATCCGAATCGATTCGGATAGCGCTTGTACCAGAAAAGCTGCAAGAGCAATCAACGTCAGAGGAATGATCAGCTCTGGACGATGTCCGCGGATGGCGTCGTCGATGACACGTTGTGTGACATTTGGAAAAACGATCACCATCACCGTACTCAGAATTGCAAATCCGAGCATGGCAATCGCGAGCCAGGGATATCGACCAAGATAACGGAAAGCGTAGAAAATGGCGCGCATGCTGAAGCGTGCAAGAGAGACCGCTGTTAGGACTATTGAGTGCGCCTCAACTGCACAGTAATTCCTAACATCTGGTTCCGCGCTCAGCAATCATTGCGTCGCCGATGGATCAAGAAGAGGGGAGGCTGGAATTTGGAGCCAGAACCTGGAAGCTTGAATCTGGAAAGTGGGCGATTTTACTGGGGTGGTATCCGGTCCCCGAGATCTTACGAACTCTCGCTTGCGTTTTCGACAGACCGTGCGACGATGGACCCGTTCGTTTGTTCTTGTTCACGGAACGGAAGATCGTCCAGTTGAATTTTTTCAATGGTGATTTGAAAGCCGATTCTCGGGAACGGCTTTGCAGCTAGCAAGCGTGCAATCACCTATTATGAAACTATACGTTGGAAATCTATCGTTTAACACCACGGACCCTGATTTGAGGGATCTTTTCGCACAGTATGGCACTGTGGATGACGTGTACCTCGTCACAGATCGTGGCACCGGCAGATCGCGCGGGTTCGCGTTCGTCACCATGAGCAATGCGGCCGAAGGCAAGGCGGCAATAGACGCTCTCGAAGGCAAGCAAGTTGATGGTCGTAATCTTACTGTCAACGAAGCACGCCCTAAAGAAGAAGGTGGCAGCAAAGGGGGCGGGCGACGCGGCGGCAAACGCAACTTCTCAGGATCGCGCTGGTAGGCAGACTCAATGTTAAGCGGAGGGACTTCACAGAAGTCCTCCCGCTTACCCGAAGCCATCATGCCTATAAAAGATTCAATCGCGATCGAAGGAAAGATTATCGCTGTGCTCCCCGGAACTATGTTTCGGGTTGAGCTTTCCAATCAATCCGTCGTTCTAGCCCACATTTCCGGAAAGATGCGGAAACGGTTCATTCGTTTAACCGCTGGAGATCGAGTAAAGATGGAGATGTCTCCATACGATGTTGGTAAGGCCCGCATCGTTTACCGGCTTGGGTAATAGGTCGACCTAGAAGGTCGTCATATCGTCAGACGGTCAGTGAATCGGCGGATGCAATCCTCCGGATTGATCGTGGGCTGACTTTACTGCAATAGCTCGGCAATTGCGCTAAAGGCTTACAGTAACGTTCGCCGGGAGGGTCTGGAGAGCCGCGGGATATTCGAACTTGTCGATATCCGGGACAGGGTTGCCACTTCCTTTTGTCATCGCGGTCATGGTTCCCGAGATCGCGTCGGCTGTCACCGTTAACGTAAGATAGCCGTGTCGCTTGTCGTCGCTTGCTATCAGACACGCACCTGTCACGGAATCGGAATCTCCATTCTTCGCGGTCAATCCATGCAGATGGTAGTAACCCCCTTGACCTGCCACGATGAACGGCGTGGAACTGGATCCGACGAGCTTCTTCTCGATCCGTTGATAATTGTGCACGTGCGCCGTCAGAATCAGATTGGGCACTCGGCGGGAATCGTTAATGGCGTGCTGAAGGGCATCGGCCATGCGCGGACTGCCGCTGTGATGATCGTCGAAGGAGTAGATGGGATGATGCAGGCAAACAATCAGCGCCTTATCCCTTCGGTGCCTCGAAAACTTCGTTGGTTAGCCACTGTTGCTGAATCGAATCAATTGAGCCGCCCTCCGGAACGTTCGTGTACATGCCGACGATCGTTACGAATGGGCACTCGAGAGTGTAGTAAACATTGGGCAAAGACATCGTCACTCGAGGTGCGTCCTGTGACCGAGGATCGACATGAGGCGTTTGAGTCATGAAGTATGCGCACCAGCCATCTAAAGATGTCTGTGAAGCATCAATCGGATCGCCATCATGATTCCCAGGTATCGAGAATATGGGTGCCTCGTAGTGATCGTATGGCTCGTAGAACTGATCATAATATTTGGATAGTTCGCCGTTGTAGTAGATGACATCGCCGAGGTGATAGAAGAAAGAAGGCCGATCGGCGCCTTTCGCGTTCAAATCTTGTTTCATTGCTGCGGCGACTTGGCGTTGATACTCTGGATTCTTGATTCCGCCTGTGTCGCCGACCACGTGAAACACGAGTTTTCCGGCCTTGGTCGCAGTCTGGTCAATCTGCGGAATCGTCACGTTAAGATTGTACCGATACGGCGGTTGCCCGAGTGGCCGCGGCAGCGGCTGAAAAGTTTGAGTTGTGTAGGGCGATAATGGCGCAACACCGGAATCTGCCTGAGACCGCTTTAGCGGCGGCCGCGCCCGAACGGAGCCAGGTAACAAATGTGTCATGAAGGCTCCAGTAACAACGCCGAGACGACGGAAGCAAGAATGGAATCGTGACAATTAGGCCATCTGGAGCGCCTCGCCAACGACCGAGTTTATTTTTACACCAGTTTACGCTGAGCCAGATAGATCGGTGTCACGATTGGTTTTTCGATTTTTCCGTTGAATTGCTTATCTGCAATTCGCGCAAGCTCGTCGAGCAGACGATTCCTTTCGTCCGAAGGGAGTCGCCTGATCTCGGAGAATGTTGCATAGAGCGGAACCAGCCGCGGCGTCTCGAGCGCCAGCAATGACCGGATCATCCAGTGTTCAATATTTTCGAACGCGCCGACAGAACGCAGCGCAGCGACACGCGCATCCACATCCATTGCGAACGGCGGCCCAGGTTTGGATCCTGCTGAAGGGCTGCGATGCAGCCTCTCGAGAAGGTGCTTGGACGCTTCATAGAATTCATCGCGTCTTACGGGTCCCCGAAAACAGTCCACCACATTGCCCACCACCCGGCGTGGCGCAGTGCATCAGCAACCTTCTTGAGGGCCGCAGGTTCATCGACCCAGTGAAAGACGGTAGCGGCCACTCCCAAATCGAAGCTGGCAAAAGGAAGTATGGCCTCTTCGAGACTAGCTATTTTGATTCAAGCAGGCGCCGAGAGAAATCTTCAAGTATTGCGCAAGACGATCGTCGGGCTCCACGATAAGCAACCGATCGGCTCCGAGTCGCAACAGATGGCGGGTTGCCAGCCCCGTACCGGCGCCAATCTCGAATGCGCGGGTTCCAGGTCGGAGATTGCAGCGTTTTTTGAGCAACTGATAAACCTCCGCCGGATACTCTGGCCGCGCGCTGTAGTAACCGGCCGGGTCGAGACCGAAAACGCGTCTACCTTCGATGCGATCGATCTCAGGCATGTGAGCGAGTTATGATTGATCTATTTCGTTAGGATCAAAAGTCTATACCCGCCCTGTAGTCGCACCGCTATATCTTTGTGAATCGAATAGAGCACCTTTCGAGGTACTCTCATGACGAGATTTTTGAATGTGTTTGACGGAAGATCGAGCGCTACCACTGGAGCGGAACGGATAAAAATGCGCGTCTCGACCAACATCGAGTCGTATTCAGAACATACCAGAGATGAAGAATCAAAAGGCAGCTGAAGGTAGAGCCACTTCTTGACCGGCTCACGGGAACGGCTGCGGTTGAATGTCAGGTCGTAAATAGAGTGGGTGACGAGGCGATCCGTCTTTATTTCTGGAAAGACATTTAAAGGTGACGCCATCAAGGAGGCCGAGAACTTCCTCATCGCGGCCCAGAAAACTGCCGTGTTTGCCCCAGCACGCGATCACCAAGTTGGCAGCTTGAGCCTCTTTTAACAGAAAACGGTTATTGTCCGGGCCGATCGAATCGGCGGCCCGCTTCAAATCGGATGGATAGGTTGCCCGGTAGGCAAACAGATTGAGCATGACCATCTGGGCGAACCCCCATTTTATGGAGTAGCGCCGTACAGCCTCCAGCGTTGGGTCAAGAACCAGTTCGTCCGCCGTGCTCGGATTCAGGCCGATCCAGGCAATTCGCCTTGGTTCTGCGGAATCCGAACAGTTGCGACGGAGCACATATCTGTACGTTCGATCAGAGCTGAACTCGCACGCATTCATCTTAAGGTCCGGCCTCTTCGTCCGATTATAGTTCTTTGTGGACCCGGATAACATTGTTCAATCGGCCGGAAACCAATCAACACCGATCATTTGGTTGTTTGTTTTGCTTTCTGCCGTCGTAATGACCCTGGAGGTGACTAGTCGTCGGCCTCTGGCGGTACGGGAATAAATAGAAAACCATCCCAGGCCGAAGCTTGGCTATGTCCTTAGCTCCCCTGGGGGCCGAGCTGCAGATCCGAACGATTCGTGATTGACTGCTTGATATGTTCGAATGAACACTATCAGCGTGCCGATCGATCCGAACGAAATTCTTGCCTTGGTCAGAGAAGTCGAACGGTCGCGCGCGTCACGCAGAAGAGCATGGGACAATCTTCAGGAGATCCGCTGGGTACTGAAGGATGTAGCCCAGATCGAAGTCCCGCCAGCCCCGCGAAAGACAATCGATGCCGAAGGGCGAATCTGAAAGATGCGGTGCGGAAAGCGTTACGCGAACGCCAGGAAGCCCTGGAAACATTGGTAGACGCGGTCAAAGAATACAAGCGTCTGGCAACACATCCGGAGTCGATTCGCGGTTCTGAGTACGCCCAAGCCATTCATGCGCTTGGCAAAGCACTCGATCTGGCCGAGCGCCTGATTCAAGATTAAAGCCCTGATCGTCGCGCAGGAAGTGAGAAGTGGGAGGGGAGAGGTGAAAAGTGAGATGGGAGAAATGAGAGGTGAAACACCGCGAAGCGGTGACAGATGTCAGCCCAGGGCTTTAGCCCTGGGTTTGGGTGAAAAACAATCGCTCTATCAGAGCGGCAGACGGCATGTGATCGAAGCCTCAGGCTGCTAACATCCAAGCCTCATCGATTGTTCCATCCGATTCTTCGCGCAGAAACTCTCCTTCGATCGAGTAGATGCGCTGTTTTGGGAAATGCCATTTTGGGAACAAATAACGCACGGCCTCGCTTTACGAGCTGTCCGCCGCAATTTGGATGTCTCATTCCAACGATCGTTTTCCCTCCGGGGCGATTGATAAAGGGTAGGATCGGCTTAACTGTCTCGGTGTTACCGCAGTCAAGGAATGCACACCCATGGAAATGCATCAGATACGCTATTTCCTGGCGGTAAGTGAATTATTGAACTTCCGCCGGAGCCGTTTAGCGCGCCTCGGTCCCCCTTTTGGGGCGCAACCGAGCATCTTTCGTCACACCCAGGGCTAAGGCCCTGGGCGGCCATTTGCGGCCACGTTTTGGCCCTAGCTCCGAAGGAGCGAAGGAAACTCTGTCCCGCCGGAACAACGATGCGCCATTCGCGAAACGCCAAACGCGAAACGCGAAAACGGTTATCCGACTTCTTCCAGGATCGCAATCGCCGCGTGTAAACGGCTCAACGCGCGCAGCAGTGTCCGCTGGCCCGGATGACTCGTGTTAACTTCCATAAAGACTTCTTCGATTTTGTTGGCTGCGGACGCGAGCAACGCTCTCGCTTCGGTCAGCAACGCTTTTTGATTTTCAGTGAACATTCTCTTTCTTCCGCCCGAAGGCTCCCCCATTTACATCGTCATTTTTCCTCTAGAGCGCGAAGAGCCCTAACGCAAGACAAGGCTGGACGCGGGTTGCGGAGGTACCACACGCGAAAGAAGAGTCAAAGGATTCCGACCTTTCTTACACAATTGTAATTTCCCAGTAAGGTTGCATGGCGGCCGAAGCGCAACGAAAAGCCTGAAATCTAGCGCTCCCGCCGACGTTGGTTGGGAAATCTCACACGGTGGCGGTTGTATTGAGGAGGGACATTGAATCATCGCCCGAGCGCCGCGCCGCAGTGCTGAATGTTAGAGCCCAGGACTTCAGCGCTCGGTTTGTTAGAATCGGGCCGGAAGCTCTGAAGGAGCCACACGCGAGGGTGTGTCACGCCGTAGGTCGGTTCAGGTTTCGAAATAGCGCGGCCGGTCGATATCAGGGATGAGCGCTGGGTGCGTTGCATGCCATCCCAGCTCTTCTTGAGTTCGCTTGCTTGAGGCCGGATTATCGATCGCCGCGAAATGGGCGAACCAGCCAAAATGGTAGGTTGCTTCCTCCGGTGTCTTGCTGACGACCGGCAGCTTCAGGCGCCGGCCGATCACACCAGCGATCTCTCGGAACGGAACGCCCTCGTCGGCGACCCCGTGATATCTGGCGCCGGCCGAACCCTTCTCCAAGATGAGCCGGTAGAGATGAGCAGCATCGAGCCGATGTACCGCGGGCCAGCGGTTGAGCCCTTTGTCCACATACGCTGAAACGCCCTTGTCCCGCGCAGTTTTGATAAGGATCGGAACGAAGCCGTGATCGCCGTCGCCATGAACCGATGGTGGAAGACGTAAGATCGACACGCGCACGCCGCGCTTTGCCATGGAAGCTGCTGCCTCTTCCGAAGCTACTCGGGGTATCGAATTGGCAACGGGCACATTTTCTTCGATCGCGATCTGACCTGACGGAAGAAGGGCCGTGCCGGAGGTGACGATCAACGGCCGGCCAGAGCCAGCCAGTGCAGAGCCGAGAGCTTCGATAGCGCGCCGATCGATCTCACAGTTAGCGCTCCAGTCCGAGAAGTCATGGATAAAGGCCGTGTGAATCACGCCCTCCGACATGGCTGCACCACTGCGCAGGCTTTCCAGGTCACGCAGATCACCGCGATGCACCTCAGCGCCGGCGGCCATCAGCGATTTGGCGCCTGCATCTGAGCGAGCGAGACCGACCACCTGATGGCCTGCATTAATAAGTTCCTGAACGATGGCAGAACCGATGAACCCTGTAGCGCCCGTAACAAACACACGCATACTCTGAATTCCTTTTGTAAGTTTATTGTTGTGGACTCAGCATGGCGCGCCGGGTTCATGCTGTAAATTGACGGAAGTCCAAACTTATTGCCTAATCGTCCAGACGGGCGCAGGACTAGATGTCTGAGAGCGACCGTTCATATTGGAGATCTTATGACCGATCTCGCTTTGTGAAGACAATTCTCCCTCGCCCTCGAACTCGTACTGGTGAGGTGTCCTCGAAATTGCGGACAGATCACTCGAGAAGGGGCGCTACGGCCGCCAGTCTAACGAGGACGAGATCGAGTTCGAGGACGATTAGGTTGTCGCCGTCGGCTCATGCGCGCACTCTTGGCCCAATGTTGTATTGAACAGAACGTGACGTCTTCGATTACGGGATCACCACAATCCGTCCGCGCCGCGTTGGATGTTCAACAAGTTCGTGTGCTCGCGCGATCTCAGATAGAGGAATTCGTTCGGCAATGTCGAAACCTGACCACCCGGCCTCAAGTGCCGCGTTCAGATCCTTGGCGGCTAGCACTTTCGCTTCCCCTGGAAAGTCGTCACTTCCAAGAAAGAACAACCGAATGTTCTTGAACACCATTGGCCAGAACGGGATCTGGGGATTCTCGCGATCGGTGGCGTAGGCCGCAATCGACCCGCTCAGCTTGAGCAGTTCGAGATCGGCTTCCAGATTGGCTCCGAAGGCCACTTCGACAATGTGGTCGACTCCATCCGGAGCCAGCGCCCGTACCTTCGCGATCAGCTGCTCATCATTAAAGAGAACCTGATGGGCACCCGCTTTCTTCGCGATTGCTTCGTCTGCAGAAAATCGAATAGTCCCGATCACCCGTGCTTTTGCTTGACAAGCCAATTGAACCGCGCACAAGCCAACCGCACCTGATGCCCCCTGAACCAACACGGTCCGTCCACTCACGGCGCCGGCAACATGGACGGAGCGGTGAGCAGTGATGCCGGGTATCCCCAGGCAGGCGCCCTGTTCCATCGACACACCCGAGGGCAGGGGAGCCACTTGATCTAATGGAACCACAGTAAGCTCGGCTGCCGTACCAAATTGGCGATAGGATTGGGCCCCATAGCACCAAACCGATTGTCCGAGCCATTCGGAAGGAACGCCCTCACCGATCTCGTCTACCTGCCCGGCACCGTCACTGTGCGGAATGACGCGGCTGTACGCCATACCGTAACCAAAGGCGTCTTGGCGCTTCTTGACGTCACCTGGGTTGACGCCCGATGCGGCT
The DNA here is from genome assembly GCA_046727495.1 of bacterium. Taxonomy (GTDB): domain Bacteria; phylum Verrucomicrobiota; class Verrucomicrobiia; order Chthoniobacterales; family JAFAMB01; genus JBKPBY01. The sequence goes on from JBKPCS010000164.1 coordinate 12,109, forward strand.
ACACGAATGCGAACTTCGCCGCCAGCAGGATGGGGGTCCGGCATCTCTCCGACTCTCAAGACCTCCGCGGCCGGCCCTTGCTTTTCGTACCACGCCGCTCTCATTGCGGTAGCTCTTTGCCGGCCTGCTCGCTCACCATGTACTCGGCGTACCAGTCCGGCCAGTTCGGATCGGCTTGTCCCTTCCGCGCCTCGTGCTGCCCGTGCGCGGCCGCGGCGCGCTTCAGCGCCTGCGAAAGATCGGCTGCCGACGCGTACGTCGTGTCGCCGACGACCCGTCCAGGAAACCGCGTCGTGACCTCCTGCAGCAGCCAGCTGTTACCGTCGGGATCGCTGAAGGAGAGGAACGACCCATAGCTGCCGTGCTCCGGATGCCGGCCGCTGACCCGGCCTTCGTTGCCCGGGAACCGACAAGCGTACCCCTTTGCACAGTGGAACACCTCGCTCGCTTCGACGCCGTGCGCGACGAGTTCATCGCGCGCAGCATCGATCTCTGAGACAACCAGGTACAGGCTCTGGGCTGAACCGGGCGCGGCCGGCGTGATGTTCGTTCCGAATTGAATCGAGCACCCAGAGCCCGGAGGCGTGAACTGGATCAACCGGGAGTTGTCGCCGACGACGTCGGCGTCGAGCCGCCAACCAAGCCTCTCATAGAACTCCTTGGCGCGGTCGACATCCGAAACAGGGATGACGACTACCTCGAGCTTCATGTCGACTCTGGCGACACTCGGATCGCTGGTCGCCTCGCTGTTACGGCCTTCATCGGCGCTCATGACTGTCTCCTAAGTTGCGTGGGTATGACCACTCGCGCTCGACATTCCTATCCCTGCAATATTCGATTGTCCAATTTGGAATGGGCATACCGTGCTCTATTCCGCAAAGAACTCAGGCTCGCTGTATTTGTTCTGCTTTACGAAATTAGGAATAGCCGTAAAAGCTCGCAAAAAAAAGGAGTTCGGGGATTTGCAGGAGTTGCGAGAGTTGAGAAAACTCAACGGTATCCTTCCGAGCCAGCCTATCCCCCGCCTTTCCGTTGGCCAAAGACGGTGTGAGCCTGCGCGGGCCTGCTGAAAGGCTCTAAGGGCTAAGAACAAGAAAAAGCCTGTCGATTATCCGCGGTAAGATTTTTATGAAACTCGCCGTAGCCATCGTTGTTCTAGCGCTGGCCGGCTTCGTCGAAACGGCACAAGAATCGAAAGCGCAGACGGTGCACGATACCTCCGGGGGCCGAACATACTTTGAAAATGCGGTGAAGGCGCTTTGCGGATCTGGAGCCCACGTTTCTGTTTCGTCAGACAGCGCGTTTATTTTTCTCTCCGGCGAATATCGAGAGAATCGTAATCTGGATGAGCTAGCACGGAATCTGGCACTCGATGGCTTGAACGCCTTTCCCGATAGCGAATACTTTTACGTCGTCATTGAAGATGCAAAAGGCCGGGGCCACGCAGACGCTCACCGCTAACGACGCGGATGAGCTAAGGTAGGCGTTCTTGCTTCTGCGACCCGATCACTGGACCGTCCGTCCGGATGATTACTTTAGCTATACTTTTCTGCCTGGTCGGATCGGCCGGCTTCGCTCTCTTCAGGCGGCGCAAAACCACTGCAATTGCTATCTCGCTTACATTGATCGCGTTTGAAGCAGTGGGATCCGGCTGGGCGCCATCGCTTTTATTAAACTCGCTGCAATCGACATCGGCCGACGAGAGTCCGACCTGGGGAGTGCGAAATGTTATTATCGTTCTAGGGGATGGCACGGTGCGCTTACCGGGGCAATCGACCGTAAAGCCTTCCGCTTTGGCGTACTCGCGAATTCTCGAAGCGGTGCGGCTATACGGGTTGGCAAAGAAAAGCAATCACCAGTGCGATATTCTCATCAGTGGTGGAGATGCCTCCGGGACCGGGATGACCGAGGCAGACGTTTACCGAGTCGAGATGGTCCAGCTCGGCGTCATCGATGGCGATATTCTAGCCGAACGACGCAGTATGAATACTCTCCAGAATGCCGAATTTACCGGAGCGATCTTACGCGGACAACAGTTTGACAAACTGTTTCTGGTAACCTCAGGACTCCATCTGCCACGGGCACTCTTGTACTTCGGCTACTTTAACATCCATCCGACGCCTTGTGCGGCTGACTACGTTGTTCCACCGATATCGATCCTGCCAACCGGATACAACTTCGCTATCGCCGATTTGGCTGCACATGAATACGTCGGGATACTGCGTTACTACATCTATAATCTGCTTGGCTGGAACCCGAAAGTTAATCGGTAGCAAGGAGAGATTGGCTCCCCAAGGACGTCGTTTCCCTTGCCCGCGCTCGCACCCGCACGCGTAGGGCCGGTAATACCCGAGCGGCATTCTATCCCGAGTATTCGACTACTCCATTTGCATCGAGAATCGTGACAGAGGACCCGGGATCGGCAAGGGTAAGGCTAAGTTGACTCTCGTCCTCACACGAAATGCTAAGTGATGCCAATTCCTCAAATGCTGCCCTGATAGTGGCGCCATTTTTCAGTGGCGGACTATTCGATTCCATGACTTTCACTTGCATGGTCGATCCATCCGCAAATCGCATCGAGATGTCTGAGGGGCTGATCTGAAGATCTTGGATTGTTCTTCCTTTAATCACGTCCGTAAGTCTTTGATTGAGAGCCATGGTATTAAGTTATCCTTCGTTCGCGGCTCGATCTGGATCGCTTCACTTTTGGTGCTAAAATCGGCCGCTTATGGCGCTGCTGCTGGTACGCCTCATCTTAATTTTACTCGGCTTAACTTGCCGTAGAGGCGCGCGGTTCTCACCATCGTGGTCGAGATCTTTTTCATGACATGGGGGAGGGCTCATCGAGTTGAAAAGCTGTTGCACTGTCTCAAGAAAAATTTCAATTCGATGCGACATCCCATTTTTGCGGCTCCTAAAGCGGAGTAACATATCAAATATTGCTCGCAGCCGGTAGACCAGCCGGTTGGCTAGCGCGAGTCTTCGGCTGGAATTTTTTCCAGGCATCAATTCTGGCTATCAGACGGCCGAGGATCAGACCGAGATCGAAGTCTTAAAAACGCACCGCTGCTCAAGCATGAAATACGTCTCTCCACTCGTTCTGGTCGCTATAGCCATTACCGGTTTTCTATTGGGCGTTTGCCTCACGACTTTGATCTTGAGAGGATAAGTGTAGACCTTTTCTCAACCAGGCCCGCGAGAAACCGATTACCAAAAGTAGAACTCATTTATGACACTTACAATCGATCTCCCAGACAGCGAAGATGTATTAAAGGCGCTCGCGTTCTGGGCTAGATACGGAGGCTTTGAATCGGTGGAGGATTACTGCGCCAACGCTATTCTTGGCGAATTATCGTGTCGAGACGAACTGATTGAAGGCGGCGAGGTCTCCTCAGAGGTCCCTTACACTGCACCGATTTATCTGGCCTGGGCTAAAGAGCACAGCCACAAACAGGCCTCGTAATTTTCGCCGTAAAAAATCGGCAGAACCGAAAACCCACCTGTCCACCGTAGCGTTTCGCGAAGATAGAAAACGAAAAACCGTGAACCGTTAACGGCGAAACGCGCAGCATTCCGCGCCGACTATTTGACATTGTCTTCCGGAGGAGCCCGATGCTATCTCTTGGGTATCTTGAAAGTCCAGCGGTGGATTAGGGGCCGCGAAGCGGCATCAGATCTTAGTCCAGGGCTTTAGCCCTGGGTTTAACGATTGTTATCCTGTCTGCCCTGTAAGGGCAACCGATCGAGGGTGTGGTACGCCCTCTTTCAGAGCGGTCGCTCGATTCGACTAAACCAATCGAGTACCGCTTCGTAGTGCAATCCCTGAGAAACGTTCAAACTTTGGAAGATTCGTCTCGTGTACGGCCACGTCCATACGCCGTTACGCCGACACGCCGATACTAAGGCGGTTTTGGTTGTGGCTCCGCCGCGCTAAGCAGGGCGCTACAGGGTGATCCTCTCGCCAGGCCGCATGCCAGAGATTTTGCTGAGAAAGATGAATTCGAAAACATCAGGACATTCCCTTTGCAGCTCAAGGAGCAGCGATTCGTCGAAATCTCGAATCAGTACCGGGCTCATCTCTCGCACGACGACAGAGCCGATATAAGTATTGGGTGGTGCTGGACCACCGGGAACAATCACTTCGTACACCTTCGCCCCATTGTGCTGCTTCAGTGTTAGTTGGCTACCGCGAGCCGCTCTCAGGGCCTCAAGTGCTCTGAGGTCACTATTCGCTTCCGTGCACGCGGTTTCAAACAGCCATAGGCCATTCATCGACAGGGACACAATCAGCGAGGCAACGATTGGAATCATGCGACCACGAATCGCGCGTCTCAGAGCGACATAGCACAAAATGAATGCGACGACCGCAGTGATACAGGCTATTACGCTCGGCCAAAGGCTCAGATGGTGAAAAACGAGAACCCGATGGAACGAATCGTTCATACTATCCTCCATTCGCCTCGCACGAACCGCTCTGGAGCTTTCCGATGATTGTATTTATAGCTATCTCAACTCTTTTCCGACAGGACCGCTAAAACGCCGAAAAAGCTCGTCAAGCGGGACCTCACGCCACGGCGCCAATAAAAAGGACCGCACGCCAAGACGCGGAGAGGGATCTCACGCCAAGGCGCAAAGACGCAAAGGTTTTTGGATTAGAGGAGCCAAAATCTGGACCCGGCTACGCGCTGTTTTGGGTAAACGCACAAGGTTCTATCAGCGGGTCGGCGCAACTCCGTTTTCTTTCCAAGCCCAAAATCTTGGCGTCTTTGCGCCTTGGCGTGAAATCCCTCTCCGTGTCTTGGCGTGAGATCCCCCTCCGCGCCTTGGCGTGAGATCTTTCTCCGCGTCTTCCCCACGACTGATCATCGGCGCGACTGGGAATTTGTGAATACGCTACGCAGCCTTGCTGCGTACCCTCTCGGGTGGGAGGCGAAACCAGCGTGTCCGCCAGGCAAAGTCATCATCTCGCGACCGAGCATGGTTGCTAGCGCCTGGGCGCAATGGTGTTGCCATGCATCGGTGGAGGTCTCGCCCGCGGCCGGGATGATCTTGTCCGATTGGGCAATCAGTGAGGGAAACGCCAGACGGTGTTGCCGAACGGCCGGAGCATCATACGACAGGAAAAACTGCAGGTTTCGCGCTCTTTGCGGAGTTGGCTCGGACAACTTGGCGTCTGTTTCGCGGTCTGCGAAATTTATGCGGGCAACTTCTACGAACTTCTTCATCGCTGCGGGAACGCCATCGCGGCGAAACGCCTCTTCGATGTCCAACTCATCCTGCACCGCCTGTGTCCTTTCGGGATCTTTCAAGAGCTCCGGAGCGGGCGGTTCATGTGCGATCAGACACCGCACTTGCTCTGGATAACGAGCAACAAGGTCGAGCCCGATGACAGCGCCGATGCTTGTTCCAAACACAAACACTGGCTCGTTGGTCAAATGCTTCAGCAAACGATCGACATCATCGCAATGTGTATCCAAGGGCAGGCGTTCAATCGGAGCGTCGATGACGCTCCGTGATAGGCCACGCCGGTCGTAGGTGAGAACCGTGAAGAGATCGACCAGGTGATCGGCCATCGCATCGAAGCTATCCGCGTCACCAGCGCCGCCAGCCAGGAGAACGAGCAGCGGGCCTTCTCCCTTGAGGCGATAGTGAAGCTGAACGCCATCGCCGATCAACACTTCAGAGTTGGTAGCAGCCATGCTGGCCTCCGGACCTGTCCCGCTATGCGCAGGAACAGGGTGAAATAGGGTTCACAGTCGGTGCATGATGGCCGGCAAAAAAATGAAAAGGAAGTGTATTCATTTTGCTGTCACTTGGTTGAAGTGGACCTCGATTAGGAACTTGATCAAAAATAGCCCTAACCGCGACAACCCTATGTCAGTAGACTGACGAGTACGACTTGGCTTGGGTCGGCAGTCTACTTTATCTCAGCGCAAGCCGCGCCCCCAAAGGGGCGAGAAATGCTAGCCCAGGGCTTCAGCCCTGGGTTTTGGTTTTGGCTGCGAGTCGCTCTGTAAGAGCGGCAGGAAGAGGGCGGGGCCGACAAATATGGCGCGCCTACATCTGTTCCCCGCTCAGGACTTGTCGTCATCCAGACCTTTTCGCAGGGCTAAAGCCCTCGGCTGGCATATGGCGCTCCCCAACCGAGCGCGCCTGCAGTTGGGCGCTGGCGGTTCCTCGCGGGACCGCTCCTCGTCCACGGCGAAATAACTAATAAAAACCAGCAAACTCAATTGGTGCGCCAAGAAGAGAACACCAAGATCTGTAAACAAAAAGAACGTGGACTCCCAGTGCAACAGGCTTCCGAGGCGGCCATAAGCAAACATAATAATCAGGGCAAGCGGACTTGCGGCACAAGACCACATCGCTATCCCCGTCCAAAACAGGTTCCAGAACTTGCGTTGTCGCCGCTCAGCGTTCTTCCAAGCTGCAGCTTGCCATTCCGGGACTTTCACCATCTTGGATCCTCGGTCATTCAGGCGCGCAGATTTATACGCCACACACTGAAGTTACTTTCGGCTTTCTAGATTCTGTGAATAGCCAAAATTCTCAGTAAATTAGAAATAGAGAGGCGCGTGGAGCTAGAATCTCGAAGTAAGGGGTCGGGAATTTCGAATCTCGAAGCTAGAATCTCGAAGTTGTGTTTCGTTCGATGGCTTGGATGTAGCGTTCGAGTAGTCTGGATACGTCGTCAAGTTGCGGGCGAAGTGTTGAAGTGTCGCCGTAACCAAGGTCTCGTGAGAGGATTAGGTAGTATTGGCTTTCTTCCAAAGACCCCTGCGCGATGTTCAGGAGGCGTATTTTTTCGCGTTTGCCTCTTTTCTTGAATCGCTCGGCGATATTGGCTGGAATTGAGACCGCAGCACGCCGAAATTGAGAGGTCAATGCGAACATTTCCTTATTCGGAAATCGCTCGCTAAATCGATACACTGCCAAAACGAACGCATGGGCTTTCTGCCAAACCACCAAATCTTCAAATTTCTTTGCTTTCATTGGCAAAGATCTAACGGAATTTCAGAACGTATGTAAGTGTCGTTATCTAACGGTTCACAAATTCTAGCTTCTAGCTTCGAGATTCTAGATTCTGGCCCGCTCAATACGCTTCGAACTTCGCGATTCTAGCTTCCTGGTCAGCGCAAGCAATTTGGACCGCCGCTCTAACCAACAGTCTGCTCTTGGCAAAACGGTTTGATTTAAGCTAATATTTTCAAGCTCTGAAATAATCCCATGAACAGCACAAATCGTTCCCCCTTTTTACCTTCACAAGGTCCATCCGTTTCCCGACGCGAGGCACTGCGCCGCGCGACTGCCGCAGGCGCCCTGCTTTCGCTTTCCGCCTTCGCAAAATTCGGTGTATCGACTGCTGAGGCGGCTGAGGAAGCAGTTGGCAAGTTTCCAAAGCATCCAAAATGGAAATTCGTATTCGTTAATCACGTCACGACTAATCCTTTCTTCGTTCCAACGAGGTATGGCGCAGAAGATGCCTGTGCGCTCCTGGGTTGTACCTACCAGTGGGCGGGATCGGAGAAATCGATCGCGACGGATATGGTCAACGCGCTGAATACCGCGGTGTCGGCGAAGGCCGACGGCATTGCCGTGTCTCTAGTTGACCTGAGCGCGTTCAATGCCCCTGTAGAAAAGGCTTTGGCTGCGGGTATCCCGGTTGTTTCATACAATGCCGATGCGAAAGAAAACAAACGCCTCTGCTATATCGGCCAAGATCTGTTTCTTTCGGGCAAAGCTTTGGGTCAGCGCATCGCCGACTTGGTAAGTGAGGGCGAAGTAGCCGGTTTTATCGCTACGCCCGGCCAACTGAACATCCAGCCACGCTTAGACGGTGCAAAAGAAGCTATTAAAGAATCAGGCAAGAAAATTACGCTGACCGAAATAGCCACCGGGCCGACTTTGAACGAAGAGCTATCCCGGATTCAGGCTTACTACAGCGGGCATCAAGATATTAAAGGCATGTTTGCCGTGGATGCCGGGAGTACAGAAGGGGTTGCCAAGACCATGGCCGCGAACAATCTGCGCGAAAAGGGAGTTCACGCTGGAGGGTTCGATCTGCTGCCCACGACCCTCGACGCGATCAAGAAAGGGGACCTCGATTTCACCATCGACCAGCAACCCTATCTTCAGGGCTTCTATACCGTGATGGTGTTGTTCATCTATAAGATCTCCGGCGGTTTAACTGGCCCATCCGATATCAATACGGGGTTGAAGTTTGTTACCAAGGCGAGCGTGGATCCGTATTTGGGCACGCAGAATCGCTACGAAGGCGGTTCAGCAGAAGAAAAGGTGATTAGCCGGTCGGGCCCGATATAGTAGCTCGAGCCCATGTCAAAGGAAAAAGCGGATCTTGTGACGCAATTGCCGGATTCGCCCCAGCGCATTGGAGGCTGGGGCGTATTGCGGCGGATCGGTCGTTCCCTGCTGCAATCTCGGGAAATCAGCATCCTGATCGCAGGTATCATACTGGTCGTCTACTTTCAGAGCACAGCGCCGGCGTTCCTCTCAACCGGCAATATTGCCAACCTGGCCGAGTATGCGGCCACGACAGCAATCATTGCTGCTGGCGAGGTGATGGTTCTGGTTTGCGGAGAGGTAGACCTCTCGGTCGGTCAGGTCTACGCGTTAGCGCCTTTTGTCATGTACTACGCGCATGAGGCGGGCGTTCCCTATGTGCTCGCGATTTTGCTCGGGTTGATCGTAGGTGCTTTTGTCGGGCTCAGCAACGGGATCATCACGGTCATACTCCGGGTTCCCTCTTTCATTACCACTCTTGGTACGCTGTTTCTCATCAACGGTGTCACATTGACCATCTCAGGAGGTTTTCCGGTAGGACCAAAAGCCGGGCTGCTTGTGACTAATCTGTTTGGAGGTAATCCGATTTCCCAGATTCTCTGGGCAATTGGCATTACGCTCGTTCTCCAATTTGTCCTGGTCAAAACCCGATGGGGGCTGCACACGATCGCTACCGGTGGCAACCTGATTGGTGCGGCCGAAGTGGGCATTAAGATCAGGAGAATAAAGATTGGAAACTTCATCTTGTGCAGCGTTATGGGGGGTGTAGCAGGTATTTTGGATGCGTTCCGTATTAGTTCTATCGATCCACTGGCAGGGGGTACCGAGATAATGTTTATGGGCATAGCCTCGTCCGTGATCGGGGGAACGCTCCTTACCGGCGGCTCGGGAACCATTATTGGAGCGTTTCTCGGCGCAGCCGTGTTGGGTATTCTCAAGGACGGCTTTACCCTATCTGGGGTTAGCGCTTACACCTTCGATATGATTCTGGGGGTCGCTATCCTGATTACGATGTTGATTAACGTGCACGTTAGCCGTTTGCGTGCGGCGGGAGGCGGACAATGAGCCAGGAGATATTGAGGACTGAGCACATATCAAAATCGTTTGGTCGGGTTCGAGCGCTACGGGATGCTTCGATTCGGTTGATGAAAGGAGAGGTACTCGGACTCCTTGGGGACAATGGCGCCGGTAAGTCGACCCTGATGAAGATTATTACCGGATTCCATAAACCGAGCGGCGGCGCATTGTATTTCGAAGGTCAAAAGATTGAGCTTAAATCGGTCAGTCACGCCCGCTCGTTGGGAATTGAGCCTGTCTACCAGGATCTTGCGCTGATAAACGAGCTCAACGTTTATCGGAACATGTTTCTGCAACGCGAGATGATGTACGGCGGGGTACTTCGGATCCTCGACGACCGCGCGATGCGTGAGCGGGCCAAGGCGCAGCTCAAAGAGATCGGCGTCAATATCCCTTCGGTAGACGTTGAGATCTCGAAGCTCTCAGGGGGGCAACGTCAGGCCATTGCAGTAGCCCGGTCGGTGTATACCAATGCCAAAGTGTTGCTCCTGGATGAGCCGACTGCTGCGATGGGTGTCAAAGAAAGCGCCATGATTTTGGATCTGATTCGGCGTCTGAAGGAGAGGGGAGAGGTTTCGATTATCATTGTGGCACACAATTACGCCCACATCTTCGACGTTTGTGACCGCGTTAGTCTCTTGCAAAACGGGGAGATCACCTTTGACCAGCCGACAAAGGAAACCTCGGTCGAGGAACTTACAAATCTGGTGCTCCACGAGTTGCGTAGCGCCCGTGAGGGTATTCACCGGCTCACTAACCCACCGAAATCGGTCCCTAGCGGGTAGATTACCGCAAAATTGGTCATCCAGGAGCCATGTCGGCGCTGAACGTTCTTTGTCCGATTGGCGACTGCAGTGTTCAGAGTGATCAGCCGCAGATGAAACACATCATCGTCGAGATCAAATCAGCAGATAGCCGTCTTACCTCAAACTAACGCTAATGCCGGCGTGCGCCCGAGAGCTAGTTTGTATGGTTTAGGTAGGTCGTGTCAGAAATGTTGGGCCTAGAATTCGGTTTCTTAAGAGATCGCGTGGCTTCGCAAGAATGCCAAGCTCTTCTGGTTGAACTCGTCGACTCCTGCCTGCTGCGAGGATCGCTTTCAGACAATTCCTTTCAAGATTTGTGGCTCTCCGCTGTTTTGAATGGCTAACTTTGGATGGTTCGAACGTCGGCGATATTCCTTTGGCTAAACCCCGTTGAATTTTTGGCCGGAGGCTGAGGGGTTTAGCCAAAGGAATATTGCTAGAGTGGTGGCAAGGTATGGGATGAGAGCAAATGAGCTGTTTGGTGCCGCGTTACAGTTGGGCGGAAC
>JBKPCS010000165.1:0-6856 GCA_046727495.1 bacterium
CGTTGTTGCAGTGCAACCTGCGCTGCCGATATCCAGTTGCATCGTTCTGTTGTTAGCCAGCTTCCCCAGCTTTGAAACAACCCGTTCCGCAATTCCGGGCAAGAGCATGCCTTCGCTTGAAATCCCAAAAACAGCATCAAAAGGCTTGTCCGGTGGCGTCATTTCAATCTCTGCGCAAATCGCAGAAGCCGATTCCTCAATCGCGGCTTGAAAAGATGTTGCATGATCGGAAAACTTTTCTTGCCACAAAAAGCGCTGATTTTGCACGAACCGATCGCGATTACCGATCAACAACAGCCGGACAAAATCAAGCAGCGCGCTCTTTTCCTTTTCGCTCTCCTCTAATGCCTCAAGCCGTTCGGCGATAGCCGCGAACATAGTCTGATTGGTCCACGAAACCCCAACTCTAGGTGCGTAGATCGCACGGATGTAACTCACAAGGGGAAGGATACAGGAGCCAGGAGTCAGGAGCCAGGATTTCATAAGAAAACGCCGGGAACGCCGAGATCAGAACACCGCTCGGTGTTCCATCGCGACGGCGGTGGAGTACGCGCCTCAAAGGTGGCGATATCGCATTGATTTTCGTTCACGGCGTTCACGGCGTTTTCGGCGTTCTCGGCGTTGCCACCCAGTTGACAATAAATTTAGGTTAGGCTATTAATGTTAGGTCGGATTATAACAACGTTCTAATCGATGTATGAACCATATTGCTGACCCGAGCGAAGTAATTCCCCAAAACCGAGGTTGGCGATTTCCTCGAACTGCTCCTTCCTTGCCGGAAGTCTATCGGTCCGTCCGGGTGCCGAAAGGCCGAGGCTGGTGGGGTGTCATTCGCAAGCTGCTCGCTTTCTCCGGACCCGGCTACCTCGTCGCTGTCGGTTACATGGATCCCGGTAACTGGGCTACTGACCTAGCCGGCGGTTCAGCGTTCAATTACACTTTGCTGTCCGTTGTCATCATCTCCAGCTTCATGGCGATGTTCCTTCAACATCTGGCACTCAAACTCGGCGTGGCTACGGGAAAAGACCTCGCTCAAGCGTGCCGGGACCATTTCCATCCGGTAGTTGCGTTTCCCCTCTGGATCGGGTGCGAGATCGCTATTGCCGCCTGCGATCTCGCCGAAGTGATCGGCTCCGCTATTGCTCTTAACTTGCTCTTTGGGTTGCCCCTGATCTGGGGGGTGTGCCTGACTGCATGCGATGTTCTCGCGATTCTTTATCTGCAAACCCGCGGATTTCGTTTCATCGAGGCACTCGTGCTGACTCTGATCGGAATCATTACGGCCAGCTTCGGCATCCAAATGCTTTTGTCGAAACCTGATTTTGGCGCGATCGCACTCTCTTCGATCCCGTCGACAGCTATCTTGCACGACCCGAAGATGTTTTATGTGGCAATCGGCATTCTGGGTGCGACGGTGATGCCTCACAATCTGTATCTGCACTCTTCGATCGCGCAGACACGTCATTACCCGTTGACGCCGCAAGGCAAACGAGAAGCGATTTTTTACGGAACAATCGATTCCTCTGTCGCATTGTTTTTCGCCCTGTTCATTAACGCGGCGATACTCATCGTTGCCGCAGCCACATTTTACCGAAGCGGCCATCACGAAGTTGCTGAGATCCAGGACGCCTACAAATTGTTGAGCCCTCTCTTAGGGATGGGAGCCGCCAGCACTTTGTTTGCGGTTGCTTTGTTGGCGTCAGGTCAAAACTCTACTCTGACCGGTACGCTCGCCGGTCAGGTGGTAATGGAAGGTTTTTTGCGGCTGCGGCTCCATCCCGTTTTGCGGCGCCTGATTACCCGGCTGATCGCGATCGTCCCGGCAGTAATCGTGACAGCCCTGCTCGGCGAAAGCGGGACCGCTCAGCTGCTGATCCTCAGCCAGGTCATCCTCAGCATGCAGCTCAGCTTCGCAGTCATTCCATTGGTGATGTTCACGTGCGACAAAACCAAGATGGGCGAGTTCGTGAATCCGCGTTGGGTCAAGATTGTCGGATGGACTCTGGCTATGATCATTGCGTTGTTAAACGGCTATCTGCTGTGGCAAACGCTAACCGGAGCTACGCCGGCTTGAGGCAGTCAAATGGTGTCCTCACCTCTCCGCATCACGCGCAGCGCCATTAGATGGTCCGCCAGATCAGCATTTTGAATATCAAGCCCAGGATAGCGCCGCCAAGAACGACCGGGATAATTTCCCATTTCCATTTCGTCATTCCTACAAACGCCGCAAGGGCCAAGGCCACCGAGAACCAATCAACGGTATTGGGAGAGGGAAATACTACATGAAGTCCAAACCAGACCGCCAGGTTCAGAACCACACCGACCACCGCCGCGGTAACAGCAGAAAGAGATGTGGCCAGGCTCTCATTGCCGCGTAGCTGCTCGATGTGAGGTCCGCCCAGAAAGATCCAGAGAAAACAGGGCACAAAGGTACACCAAGTGGTCAGCAGGGCTCCCAACGTTGCCGAAAGTAGAGGCGGCAGATTATCAGGATTGCTCCAGGCGCCGAGAAAACCGACGAACTGGGTAACCATAATCAAAGGACCTGGGGTAGTCTCGGCGAGTCCTAAACCATCCAGCATCTGGCCGGCACTGAGCCATCCATAGTGTTGGACGGCTTGCTGGGCGACATAAGGAAGAACCGCGTAAGCTCCGCCAAAAGTGACCATTGCTGCCGTACTGAAAAAAACGCCTTCGCGGAACAACGTATGGTCCCGTCCCAACCAAAACCCAAATAAAAGGACAGGCACCCACCACAATGCCAGCCAAGTCGCGCAGACCCGGAGCGCGCGGTTCCAGGAAGGCTTTGTATGTTCGGGAGACGCGGACGCGTCATCCAACACCGAATCGCTCTTTCCTTTGCTGTGACCCCGGATAACAAGGAATTTTTCTCGCTTCCATTTGCCGCCAACGAATCCGATGAGAGCCGCACTCAGGATGATCACAGGGTACGGAGTATGGAAAAAGAAGATCGCAATGAACGCGGCGGCCGCCAGTGTCCACATAATTCCGTTTTTCAAGGCTCGATTCCCTATACGAATCACGGCCGCGGCAACAATGGCAAGCACCGACGGCTTGAGACCATAGAAGACTGCGGCGACCCAGGACAGGTTTCCGAAAGTTACATAGATATAACTTAGCGCCCAAAGAACGAAGATTGATGGGATGACAAAGAGAGCGCCAGCAACAATACCGCCCCAGGTTTTGTGCAGAAGCCAGCCGACATAGATCGCCAACTGCTGAGCTTCAGGGCCGGGCAGAAGCATGCAGTAATTCAGTGCGTGCAGAAAGCGCGATTCGCTGATCCATTTCTTTTTCTCCACCAGCTCCGAGTGCATGATTGCGATTTGTCCAGTCGGCCCTCCGAAGCTGATAAATCCAAGCTTCAACCAGAATCGGAACGCATCGGAAAAGCTCGGATGCGCGCTGGGCGGCGGAGCGCCGCCAAAATTTTCCATAGCGGTCATCTCTTTCATGGTCTCTTGAACTGTGCGTAGAGCCCGTCGAAACATTCGAAGCCTTTGGCGAGAATTCCTTGATCGGTACACCCCCGCTTGGCCCAGCCTTTGAAGATTTGTTCAACGCCAAAGCCTTCGATTCGATGAAATTTGTCATCCTCTAGATCCGCGTCGTGGATGAGCTCAGCAATCTTTAACACCGCTCGATCCCGAATGCCGAACCGCTCGATCAAAGTCTCGAAGGTACAGCTTTCCGAATGATGACTGAACTCGACGTCAAACATATCGTATGGTATCGCTCCCGGCGCAGCTGCGGGGGTATTGGCAAAAACAAATTTGGCCCTGGCATCGACGAACTTGCGGATTAGCCAGGCTGAACCGACCCGATCGATTTCCGGGCGAGGTCGGGTAACCCAGGTCCTGCCACGGTAATCCTCGACTCGAAGCCGCGCTCTGGTCTCGGGTTTCCTTTTGGGATGTCCTAGGAATTCCGCCTTCTGGAAAAGAGTCCGCAGATCTTCGCCGCGTGAGCTTTGGAAATAATCGATCTCTTGGATTTCTTGAAGGCGCCGCCGAATCTTCTCTAACTCGGCAGCAAAGGTTTCCGCAGGCATTTTCCGAGCTTTTCTGTCTTTAGTCAGCTGAGTTAAGGGCTCAACAATTTCGTCGTAATCACGGGAGCGCGCCTCATTAAATAGGGCGACGACGGCGGCATACGGCATGCCCTCGATGTCTTTAACGCGAACCAGCGTGGCTTCTCCGCCGGTGTCGACGATCTCTTTCGCTAGCCACTGAAACCTTTCGTAATGAGTCGGCTCATCCGGAAGTACATAGGTAGAGGTTTTCAGCTGAACCGCGCCAAACTTTTTCAACCGGCGCCACACCTTGACCCGATCGCTTGACTGGCTGGCGGGCAGATTAAACAATAGGAAAAGCCAAGAACCGGACGTTTTTTCTGAGATGGATATTTCTTTTCGTAACACGTGTAACTTGTATCGGATCTTTTAAAAGAATTCTGCACCGCGGTCAATCTTTTCCGACCAGATCCATTCGCCCGTTGTCCTTCTTTGATCTTCCGCCAACCGGGTAGCTGCCCGCTGACGCGGCAGACGCGGACAGTCGGCCGAAGCTAGGATCGGATCGCTAGGCAAACGAGAGGTAGGCTGGTCATGGCTCCCCTGGCCCCGCTATCGGTTGCCTTCGATCACGAAAGCTTCGATAAAGCAGGATGTCGTAAAATACCTTCAAACCACCTGCTACAAAAAAAGGAGCACTGAGCAGCACCGAGTTGCTAAGGAATACGCCAGCGACTGCCGGCGAAATTGCCGCACCGACCGAACGAGCAATTCCGGTTACTCCCGCAGCGGCGGATCGTTCGTCAGGCGCTACTACAGCCATTGTATAAGATTGGCGTGCTGGCACGTCCATTTGCGAGATACTGAAACGGACGAACAAAACAATAGTTGCCAGCAGCAGATTTGGCATAAGCGGTACCAGCATCAAAAGTATGTTGGAAGGCAGGTGAGTGAACACCATGGTCCTGACCAATCCAACGCGGACCGCTACCCAAGAGGAGGCTAAAGCAGAAATTCCGGCCAGAATATTTGCTCCAAAGAAAATACCGCCCAGGACTGCCGGCTCAACGCCGAAACGAACATGAAACCAATAAGCAACCAAACTTTGAACAACAAAACCGCCGGCGAAAGCATCCAGACCAAACAACGCCGACAATCGCAACACGACACGGCGAGATCGATGTAGGCCGAGATGGTACCATGCCGGCGCCGGATCCGAAGGTAGCGCCTCGACCGAGGAGGACAACCGGCTGAACAGCATACCAAGCAGTAAGCCAAGGACCCCATAAACGATCACAATCGTGCGATAACTGTTCAGTGGCAATAATCCGATTTGCTGAAGGAGTTGCGAAAGGACTCCTCCCGCCAGTGCGCCGGCCGCAGTTGCAAACGATCCCACCAGATTATACCAAGCGAAGATTTGGGTGCGCCGTTCGTCAGGAACAATTTGTGCCAGTGCTGCTTGTTCGATCGGCAGGAATGGACCGACCTCGTAGCCGCTTGGACTAATCACGCCAATGATGGCCGCTATCAGCAGTAGCACGACTCTATCGGTTAGTGCAAAGAGAACAGCGGCAAACAGCATCAAAGCGGCTCCGGCAATCAGTATTCGGCGCCGGCCGAGACGGTCAGCGTTAGTCGTCATCCAAAGCGAGATTGCGGCATCCCCAAGCAACGCAGCGCTAAGCAGCAGGCCGACCAGCCCCTCATTCAAACCGAGCTCGGTTAAATACAACACCAGAACGACCGACAAAAATCCGTAAGCGAACATACGGATGATCCGAGTACCAAATAAGTTATAGCCGTCAGTCGAGAGAGTAGTGAGGGTCATTCTTCGCGCGGAGGTCGCGTCTGCATATGGTCAAAGACCCGGCAGGCCTGCGCGTCGAACGGACCAGTCGCATGCCGAACATCTACGTAATGTCAACGTAGACAGCCGAGCGATGGGTATTAGGCAAGAAGACATAAACTTTGTTGCGTTCGGCGTCGAAGCCTAAGGTATGAGCGCCAGGTTCAGTCTGAACCGTTTGAATGCATTCTGCGCGATCGGTATCAACGACATCTACCACTCCGGGATCTCCAATCGCCACGTATAGATGCCTTAACACGCGGTTGAAAAAGATAACATCGGGAGGACCACTTAGCTCGAGCCGTTTTTGCACGATACCCGAGTCGGCCTCCAGAATAACCAACTGTTTCGAATCACAAGCGCAGAACAACCGGCGGTGCTCTGGATCAAAATCGAGCCCATGTGGCCCGGGAGCATCAATTGCAATCGTACGCGTAACTCGGTCTGGCTGGTCAGAGCGCACCACGACGATTTGTGCTGGGGCGGCGATGTTGACATAAAACACTCCGCCCTCAGTGTCGAATACCGTCCAGCGAGTTCGGCCCGGCACCGGAACGCTATTTATCATTCGCCGCTTCTCTATGTTCACTATCGAAAGAGTAAACGAATCCCGAATGTCGGGATCGCCGACATTAGCCGCCAGGAGAAGGCTCCTGGCCGAGTCGTAAGCGAGACCATTGGGTCGAATTCCCACGGCGACTTTTTCCAGACTTGTCTCGTTGTCAGTACCGAAAACTCCGACGGTATTTTCTGCCCGATTGGAGGTGAATACCAGGTCTTGTTCGTCCGAGACTAGCGCACCGGCCACACCGGTTAGGTTCGGAATCGAATGCAAGTAGCGATCGTCGGCGCAGCTGATGACATCAAGAGCATCGTTGGCCGTGTGCGCAACATAGAGCCTACCCGATCCGCAATGAACGGCGGCATGATCAAATCCGCCCGATTTAACGTTTCCCCGCAGTTCGATATATCCC
>JBKPCS010000166.1:0-33406 GCA_046727495.1 bacterium
ATCCAGATGTTACGAAGCTGCCCGGACTGGAGACATCGACCGGGTCGCTGGGGCAGGGTTTGTCGGTTGGGGTTGGCCTCGCTTTGGGCGCCAGAATGCGACGGCAGAAATTTCATACTTTTGTGATGATCGGCGATGGTGAATTACAGGAGGGAATGATCTGGGAGGCCCTGCATATCGCGCCCCGATATAAGTTGGGAAACCTCACAGCCGTTCTAGACTGGAATGGTCTTCAGCAGTTTGGCTGGGTGCTCGCAATTAACGAACAGCATCGCGGCGATCGCCGTGACCCGTGGTCAGGGATCGATTTGCGAGGTGTCTTCGAGAAAATTGGATGGCGTTGTCTCGAAATCAACGGGCATGACTTTTCGCAGATTATCCCGGCCTTAGAGAGTGCCAAGGCGTCGGGAGACTCGGATCAGCCAACGATGATTATTGCCCACACGATCAAAGGCAAGGGAGTGCACTTCACGGAAGGCAAACATGAATGGCATTCCAAGGTAGCCAGCAAAGACGAGCTTAAAATTGTAGCGGAGGAACTCGGCATTGTGGAGGCAGGGGTATGAAAGCGTTACGGGATGTTTTTGGCGACACCTTGGTTTCCCTGGGCTCGACTAATCCGGATGTCGTTGTCTTAGACGCGGATTTAGCAAACTCGACCAAGGCGGATAAGTTCGCGATCGCGTATCCGGGAAGATTTTTGCAAATGGGGATTGCCGAACAAAACTTTGTTGGCGTCGCGGTTGGATTAGCTTCGCTCGGCTTTGTACCTTGGCTTTCGTCTTTCACCGTCTTTTTTACGCATCGAGCGATTGATCCAATCCGCATGTTAGTGGCTCAAACCCATGCGAATGTGAAGATTGGTGCTGCATACTCTGGATTAATGACAGGACTTACCGGCAAAACGCATCAGGATGTTCAGGATTTGGCGATCATGCGCGCGATGCCTGACATGACAGTATTGGCTCCAGGGGATCCGATTGAAGCTGAAGCTATCATTCGCTGGGCCACTGATTATGAAGGTCCAGTGTTTGTGCGTTTGGCCAGGGATACCTGTCCAAATATTTTCGACGAGACGTATCGTTTTGTGCCGGGCAAAACAATTCTCCTCAGAGAAGGAGGAGACGTATTGTTGATTTCGACGGGGCCACAAAGTGCCCGTTGTGTGCAGGCCGCCGAGATGCTGCAGGGGCAGGGGATTTCCGCTGGAGTCCTGCATGTGCCGTCGATCAAGCCGGTGAACAAAGAGGAAATTGTAAGCGCAGCCGGGAAAGTCAAGCTGGTGGTGACCGTAGAAGAGCATACGATCTATGGAGGGCTCGGAGGTATGGTTGCGGAGATCCTGGGCGAAGCGTCGCCCCACCGCGTGATCCGGTTTGGGATCGAAGATCGGTGGGGCGAATCGGCGCCAAACGATTACCTGCTCGATGCGTTTCAATTGTCGCCGCCGCGGCTGAGTGAGCGCATCCAAAAGTTAGTCGCGTAGTTTTGCCGGTGACTTCCGCTCACCAAACAATCTGTTGAGGAGAATTCGTGATGAATAAAACAGCAACCATTTCGGAGCCGCCCAGTTTGTCCAGGAGTAGCACCGTCCGGCTTACGACCGCGCAGGCATTAGTCCGCTACTTGGCTGGATTGCGTGTGCGAATTGAAGGCCCCGGAGGTGACGAGAGCGTTCCTCTCTTCGGCGGAGTATTTGCCATATTCGGTCACGGAAATGTCGCCGCGCTTGGGGAAGCGCTTTACCAGTATCGTGACCGGTTACCTACTTACCGCGCGCACAACGAACAGGCGATGGCCCACGCGGCAATAGCGTACGCCAAGGCGAATTTTCGGCGCCGGATGATGGCATGTACGAGTTCGATCGGACCGGGAGCGACCAACTTCCTGACCGCCGCGGCCCTGGCCAACGTCAATCGTTTGCCCGTCCTGTTTCTACCGGGAGACATATTTGTATCGAGGGATCCAGATCCAGTGCTACAGCAAGTCGAGAACTTCAACGACGGCACGGTATCAGCTAACGATTGTTTTCGCCCCGTCTCCCGTTATTTCGACCGGATCGTTCACCCCTCGCAACTGATCACGTCGCTTCCGCGAGCGATACGAACTCTAACTGATCCAGCGCTTTGCGGTCCTGTCACCTTAGCCTTGCCTCAAGATGTGCAAGCCGACGCCTTTGAATATCCAGTTGAGTTCTTTGAGAATCCGGTTCTGGAGTTTCGTGCATCACCTCCAAGTGAGAACGACTTAGCTGCAGCAAAGCGCGCGATCATGGCGGCAAAACGTCCCGCAATCATTGCCGGGGGCGGAGTGCTTTATAGCGGAGCGTGTGACGCCTTGCATGGGTTTGCCGAGCGGCACGGCGTGCCGGTTTGCGAAACGCAGGCGGGTAAGAGCGCTCTCGCCTGGGATCACCCCCTGCAACTTGGGTCGGTTGGAGTGACCGGTTCGCCCGCGTCTAATGCGCTGGCGAGCGGAGCTGATCTGATCCTGGCTGTCGGCACTCGTCTACAGGACTTCACCACGGGATCGAATTCGCTCTTCACTGAAGCACGGCTGGTGTCAATCAATGTGAATTCTTTCGATCTGACCAAGCAGCGCGGAGTTCAATTGCAGGCTGACGCCCGACTGGGCCTTGAGGCTCTATCGAAAGCGCTCTCGCAATGGCGCGCTGAGAGTGGGTGGACCGAACGCGCCAAAGCCGAGGCTGCCGCCTGGCGAGCCGCGGTGGATAAGATTACCGGGCGCCGCGAACTTCCCAAGGGAGAGCTTCCTTACGACGGCGAGGTTATTGGCGCCGTGCAGCGCTCAAGTCCTAAGTCTGTCACGGACGACATTGTTGTATGTGCCGCCGGCACGCTACCGGCCGAGTTGCACAAGCTCTGGCGAACTGCGACGCCGGGCGGCTACCACATGGAGTACGGCTATTCTTGTATGGGCTATGAGATCGCAGGAGGCCTGGGAGTCAAAATGGCTAAACCCGATCGCGAGGTCATCGTGATGGTAGGCGATGGCAGCTACCTCATGCTCAACAATGAGATCGCCACCTCCGTGATGCTCGACAAGAAGCTGATTATCGTGCTGCTCGACAATCACGGGTACGGCTGCATTAACCGGCTCCAGCAGAGCTGTGGAGGAAAACCGTTCAACAATATGTTTGATGATTGTTTGCAATTCGGTGAAGGAGCACCTGATATCGATTTTGCCGCGAATGCTGCTTCCCTGGGGGCTTTGTCTGAGAAGGTGGCCAATATCCTTGAATTGGAAGCTGCTCTCCAGCGCGCTCGTGCGGCTAGTCGTACCTACCTGATCTGCATCGAAACCGATGACACGCGCACTACTGACGAAGGCGGCTGGTGGTGGGAGGTCGCGGTCCCGGAAGAATCTCCCAGCGAATCAGTCCGTCAGGCTCGTGCTGCTTACCTGCGCGGAAAGGAAAATCAAAAACGCTAAGCAAGGAGAAGCTTTATGAATCTGCTTATCAAACCTAAAAAGAACTCCGAAGAGATCGTCCGTGTGACTCCGGAAACGGCCGGTTGGCACTACGTGAGTTTCTCCGCCTATTTGTTGGCGGCTGGCGAGTCGCTGACACTCTTTGAGGATACCAAAGAGCTCTGCGTGGTGGTTTTGACCGGAACAGTTTCCGCTAAGACCGACGGACTAGCATGGGAGGAGATCGGCGGGCGCAAGAGCGTTTTTGAAGATGCTGTTCCTTCTGCTGTCTATCTACCTCCGCGGACAAAACTCACGGTCACTGCTAGGACCGATGCGGAAATCGCTGTGGCCGGCGCCCCCGCCAAAGGCGAACTGCCTGCTCGGCTTATTGAGCCCGCCAACATGCGACTGAGCGTGCGCGGCAAAGGTGCTAATACGCGGTACGTCTGCGATATCCTGCCTGAGGATCAACCGGCTGAATCCCTCCTGGTTGTTGAGGTTAAAACACCGAGCGGAAACTCATCAAGCTATCCGCCGCATAAACACGACATAGATAACATCCCGGCAGAAAGTCTTCTTGAGGAAACCTACTACCATCGCATCGACCCGCCGCAGGGCTTTGTTTTCCAACGCGTCTACAGCGACGCGCGCGACATTGACGAATCGATGGCGGTCGAAGACCGGGACGTCGTTCTGGTGCCTCGCGGGTATCATCCCGTCGTCGTCCCTCACGGTTACCAGTCTTATTACTTCAATGTCATGGCGGGTCCAAAACGGGTGTGGCACTTTCATAACGACCCCGCCCACGAATGGATCCTTTCGACTGCGTGACGGACTCAGGGAGCACAACTTGGCAGTCCCTGCTATCAGTTAAAAGAGAACAGTATGATTAAAATCGCGAATGCTCCCTGCTCATGGGGCGCGCTCGAATTCGAGTTGGAAGGTCAAGCTCCTGACTATGTCCAAGTGCTGGACGAAATCGTTGAGACCGGCTACGCGGGAACGGAATTGGGAGACTGGGGGTTCATGCCAACCGACCCGAAACAACTCTCCCACGAAATCCACAAACGGAACCTTCTGCTCCTAGGCGCGTTCGTGCCCGTGTTTCTCAAAGATCCGGCTTGTCATGAGACCGGAATTGAAGTCGCCCTGCGCACCGCGCGCCTGATGGCTTCGGTAGAAGGTGACCTACCAGTGATTGTTCTCGCCGACGAAAATGGACGGGTTCCGGAGCGGAAAAATAATGCGGGTCGGGTGACTCCGGAAATGGGCTTAAACGATGCGGAATGGCAGATCTTTGCTGAAGGCGCAACGAAAGTTGCTGAAACGGTTAAAAAAGAGACCGGACTTCGCACCGCTTTCCATCATCACTGCTCGGGTTATGTTGAGACACCGGCTGAGATTGCCAAGCTGATGTCGCTGACCGATCCGAGTATGCTCGGGCTCGTATTCGATTGCGGCCACTATCGCTTTGGTGGGGGAGATCCGGCGGAGGGCCTGGGCAAATACGGCAAGCGGGTGTGGCATTTTCATTTCAAAGATTATCATCCTGGAGTGGGCAAGGAAGTTGCGGAAAACGGTTGGGACTATTTTCAAGCATTGAGGCGGGGTGTCTTTTGTGAGCTTGGCAAAGGCGACGTCGATTTTCCATCGCTCATGAAAGAACTCGAGAGCCTCGATTACGACGGCTGGGGTGTGGTGGAGCAAGACGTTCTGCCCGGCATGGGCCAACCCAAAGAATCAGCCAAACGCAATCGCGATTATATTCGCTCGCTCGGATATTGATTGGTAGGGCACGCACGGAGCCCTTTGATTCTGCCTCGAGGCGGTGATAGGCAAGTGCGTCATTCATCCGCTCTGCAAAGAGCGCACAGATGTCAGCCATCTATTTTTACTTATAAATACTTGCTGATCTCTGATTTTTCCTAACTCCGAGGGAATCCTCTACCAAATCAGCCGCAACTGAAAGTCCGTTGCTTGGCCAGGCCGGCAACAATGGTGCGAAAGACATCCAACCGGCCATTCAGTATCGTCCCCATTGAAGCGTAGATAAGCGGTTCACCGGTTAATCGCTCCCAAGGGAAATCCAGCTTCCCCCGTCCCTTGCCATCATGAAAGGGACCGGTGTGATGGAACTGCGGAGGCCAATGAGAACTTTCAAAGTCAAATGCGCTAGGAGCTTGGGAGATTGACGCCAATGGGGAAAGAGTGGAATGAGGGCTTGCCCAGTCGATTGTTAGTCCGGCGCTCTTCGCATACTCTTTGATTCCGGCGTTGGCGTCCTCCAGCATTTTAGCAAACCGCGCGACACCTTCTCGATTTCTGGCAGTGCCGAAGGATTAGTTTCGTGAGGCCAATCGTAAAAAACAGATGGGCGTGTAACCCGAGAAGTCCATGTGCAACCCGTTCGAGACGTGTATATAAGGCATGCCCAATTGCATCGCTCCTAATTCCGCATAGAATTGAACGTCATCGATTATCAGGGCATCGATCCCGGTTGTTTGTACAACGGCGGGCAATGTTCGTAATATCGTCTTTGTCTGAGCCAGCACTGTGCCGAGACCAAATTTCAAGGCATCCTCGCCCTGCAGTTTGCTCACTTGTGGTCGCTGTCCGTCAACGTGGTCCTTCTCGGGACTGCGGACAAACGGTGGGCCGGCAGGGGAGAAGTAGACCTCAACAAACTTCGCTAGACCGGAACCAGGCGTCCGCTCATTCCTGAGCGCATCCAAGAGCTTGGAGCTTGAATCTCGCAAGCCGGAGAGGGCTGCCTCGGCAGGCTAGTGGAGTCGACGGAACTCAGTTCGTTTCATTTCTCACGCGGATGTTAATCCTATTCCGCCGGATGAATGGCGTTTTCTCGCAAGGTCTTGCGGTCGATCTTTCCGGTTGGCCCATGAGGCAGATCTTCGGCGAAAATGACGTTCGCGGGAACTTTATGTTCGGACAACCGAGTTCGCGTGAATTCGATTAGTTCTTGCTCCGTGATCCCAGCATTGTTCTTCTGGAGAACCACGTACGCCCGTGGCAGTTCGTAGCCGTGCCCGTCGGGCACGGCTACAACAGCCGCCTCCCGGACCGCAGGATGTTGATAGAGTGCCCCTTCAACTTCGATGGGCGATACCAAGCCGTCCCGATGCTTGATGATTTCGGATTTCCGACTCACGAACCAGAGAAACTCTTGCTCGTCCTTGTACGCAAGGTCGCCGGTGTGAAACCATCCGTCTCTGATATTCCTCGCGGTAAGTTCCGAATCGCGCCAGTAACCTGGAGTCATACTTCCGCCGCGGACAAGCATCTCGCCGATTTCGCCGGCACGCGAAACCGTTCGTCCTGATTCGTCGATCAGAGAAACTTGCATCCCTGCAATAGGTTTACCGATTGAGCCAACCTTCTTCTGACCATAAGGCGGATTCATGCTGTAAATCTGTAGTTCGGTCATCCCGCAGCCTTCCGTAATCTCGATACCGAAGAGTCGCTTAAAGCGCTGTTGAATAGCCACCACAATTGCTTCGCCGGCGGAGAAACAAAAATTAAGTGACCGAACGTTGTATTGGCTGGCTGACGGGTAATTGACTAACTCGTTATATAGCTGCGGGAAGCCATATGTTTTGGTCGGCTGATAGGTTTGAATCGATTCCAAAGCCAGGCGTGGTTCAAAAAAAGGCAGAAGAATACAGGTCGCCCCAGAGCTGTGGAACGGCAAAACCTGGGAACCAAAACCGATCAAGTAGCATATGGGAAAGATGATCAACGTCCGGTCATCAGAAGAGATCTTGATCTGCTCAATTTGGATTTCCGTTGCCCGCGACAGGCTGGCGTGGGAGTGGGCGACTGCTTTTGGCAAACCGGTTGTGCCTGAAGTGTAATAAATCGCTGCCGTTTCGTTCTTGCCGGGAGCCGGGCCATAGCTCTGATGAGAACTATCCGTGAGCAACTCATCGAACGGTCTAACGTCCTCGAATTGCGAATAGCCAGTAGTCAAATAGTAGTTCTCAACTCCGGGCAGCATCGGTCTGATCTTGTCGATCCGTGCGAACAGTCCTGGTTCGCTGACCAGAACGCGAGCGCCGCTATGGTTGATGACATGCCTGAGCGACTCCGAGGGGAAACGAATATTGAGCGGCACAGCGATCGCGCCGATCTTGAAACACGCATAATAGCACAACACGATCTCCAGACAGTTCGGAAGCAGGAATGCAATTCGGTCACCCGGATCAGTCGCCCGCCGTCGTAGCCCGGTCACTAATCTATCTGTGAGGTTCAACAGATCAGCGTACGAGTAGGTTTTGCCTTCAAAGATCAGCGCAACGTTTTGCGCAAACTCGGCGCTTGCGTCATCCAAAACGAGATTCAGCATCCAAGGAATCTTAGGCTACTGAAATCAAAAGATCAGCGCTAAACTGAGATAGGATCGGTAATTGGTTGGCGACCGATGGGCCACGTCGCACCCCCTGGGGCAGAGCTGAGGCTTATTCCGCCTTTGCGGGGCTGATGCCCGAGTTGAGCGGAGATAGGCAATTGCGGCTTCATCATCCGCTCTGCAAAGAGCGCCAAGATGTTAGCCCAGGGCTTTAGCCCTGGGTTGTGTTTAGAGGTTATGTTCGCTCTGAAAGAGCGGCAGAACGCAGCGGATCAAGGCGGAATATCGAATCCAATCTGATGGCCTTATGGGCAGATTGCAAACTAACCACTAGCCCTGACCTCCTAACATCCAAGCAGCGCTTCGCGGCCTTTTTCAGCCGAAGCTATGTGACTCGGACATTGGACCTTGGTCGTACTTGACCTGGATTTGCTTGCGCCTGTCTTCGATGCTCGGCTAAAACCTGATTTGCAATGAGCGAAAATCGATCGCCAATTTGTGACCCTCAACTAACTAATGGCTACCATCGACGCACCTTTTTGCGGGATGGATTGGCCGTCGCCGGAATCGCTTTTGCCTGGAATTCGTTGAAAGGACTCGCTTATGGAAAGCAAGCGCAAGAAAAAGAACCCAAAACCGCTGAAGAAGCGTTGGCCGAGCTCAAAGCAGGAAATCAACGGTATGTGACCGGGACGCATCTTCATCACGATTACGGTCCAGAACGGGCGGAGCTTGCACGAACTCAACGACCTTTCGCTATTGTTTTGAGCTGCGCTGATTCCCGGGTTTCTCCCGAACTAGCGTTCGATCAAACACGCGGCCGCCTTTTCGTGGTTCGTCTGGCCGGCAATTTTGTCGATGACACTGGCATGGCTAGCATAGAATACGGTGCAGCCGTACTTGGCGCATCGTTGATCGTCGTTCTCGGTCACACCGAATGCGGCGCTATTAAGTCGACTATCGACGTGATCACGAAGAACACCGAATTGCCCGGCCATCTTCCAACATTGATTTCCTATCTTAAGCCTCCAGTTGAACAAGCACTGAAAGAGGGAGGTTCGTTAGACGCGGCGATCCGGCAGAACGTGACTGCAAACGTTGAAAAATTAAAGACTGCCGGGCCGGTGATTGCCCCGCTGGTTGAGGGAAAGAAGGTCGAAGTGGTAGGCGCGTTGTACGATCTTAGCACCGGCCGGATCCAATTCCTTGCTTAACTGAAGCGCCGCCGAGGTGTTCCGCTTCGATTCCTCGCCTTTCGAGGAGTCGCACCAATTCCGCCACAGAGAACACTTCCATCTTATGCATCACCCGACCTCGATGTACCTTGATTGTTTTTTCGCTAGCTCCCAAATCAGCAGCGATCTGCTTGTTGAGTTTGCCGGCAACTACCAATTGCAGCACCTGCCGCTCCCGGGGCGTTAGCCGATCGATCAGAGCCCAAACTTTGTTTCTTTCGATCTGATCGCTAATCAGACCTCGTGAGCGTTCCAATGATGCAGTGATTGCCTCTAGCAACTGTTCGTCTCGAAACGGTTTGGCCAGAAAATCGATCGCCCCTGCTTTCATTGCTCGAGCGCAGGTAGGGACATCGCCGTATCCGGTTAGAAAGATAATCGATTCCGTGCGACCAGCAGCAGAAAGCCTCTTTTGCACCTCCAGCCCGTTGAGGTCAGGCATTCGAAAATCGAGGACGACACAGGATGGACCGCCAAAAATGGGTCGTTCGAGAAAAGCGCGAGCGGATGGGAAACACTCAAACTCGTAACCGGTCGAGCACAGTAGACGACCTAAGGCTCTTCGGATTGACGCATCATCGTCGACAACGAAGACAATGCCATCGAGTTGTGGGGCCATTTGTACTACTCTCGCTCCAAGCTCTCCATGTGAAGTGAAAGATCGGACCCGCACTGGAGGCCGAAATGTTTTTATCGTAGGGGACGTTTATTGTAAAGAAGGAGTATTGCAGCCTGGCGCAAATATCAGGACACGCAATCTTGCGGTAATCCAGGCGTAATACTTTCGTTTAGGATCTAGCGGTCAGGATGTTGAATCCAGGTCCGCTGTGCGTCGGTTGTACCGATACCAGTGACCGAGTAGAGGTTCGCCGCGAAATCAACTGGCATTCGTACGCAGCCCGCCGACGCCGGATAACCCGGCAAATGTCCGGCATGTAGCGCGATGCCGCTCCAAGTGAGTCACTGCATGTGTGGCATCTGCGCGCCCTTGTAAATGGTCGATGTGTGACTGACCTTCTTTTGCAGTACCGTGAACACCCCGGTGGGTGTTGTCCTACCCGCTTTGCCGCTGCTTATCGTTGAGTTTGCGATTCGTACTCCGTTGCGATAAACGTACAGGACCTGGTCTGGCAGGTTCACTAAAACAACCACCGGCCCGGCCGGCGATAGCTCTGGATGCCAAGAATAATCTCCCGGTTTGAGAGTTGAACTGAAAGGGGTAACAGCGCGACCTTCAGTATTGGCCTGCGCGAAAGAGCCTGACGGCAAGAGAAGAAAGCCTGCTGAAACGGCAATTGCCAATGCGACAAGACCGTCACTTCGTTGCGGAAGCGGGCTACTCGATGAGAGCCGCATAGTTCTCAGCCTTTTCGCCACAGACCTGCGTCTACCTGCTTGGTGTGTATTGAGTGATCTTCGTTCCCTGCAGTCCCATTCCAGCCATCAGCCCTTTCTGG
Source organism: bacterium (assembly GCA_046727495.1). Lineage (GTDB taxonomy): Bacteria > Verrucomicrobiota > Verrucomicrobiia > Chthoniobacterales > JAFAMB01 > JBKPBY01. The sequence continues at coordinate 10,491 of JBKPCS010000166.1, forward strand.
TTAAAGAAGAAAACGTAAATGTTATTTTTCAGCGAAGTAGTGGACAGTGACCGCGAAATTCCGGTGTCGACTACAACCAGGCTCGGGGCCGAGCCGACTTCGAACCCTCCGGATTTGCGGAGGTAGTTGAGTGCTGCGTTGTTCATAAAGAACATGGCGTACCCGAAACGTTGAACGCCAGCCTGCAAGCCGTAAGAGACAGCAGTCGTGTTGTAGTAGGCAACCGCCTTGCCCTGAACCAAGAGTGCCCCATCGCCGCGCTGCGCGCCTGCTATGAAGCCAGCCTTTCCAACGCTAGGAAAAACCAGGATGGCCCTTGCTCTTTCACCGACAAGCCGTGCCGACGCATTAGTGGCGTACAGATTCTGCAAAGCTGCCCTGGCGCTCCGCGCGAGCTGCGCTGCGCTGGCAGCCCGACCAGAGCTTGGCAATACGCTGGTCATACTGAATGCTAAAGAAATGGCAGTGAAAAAGGTAAGATGTTTCATCGAAGTAGTGAGATTTTTGCAGCTGTTTTGGAATCACGAGCCTGACGACATGCTTCCGCGAAGTGATCACCCGTACCAATTCTGTGAAAAACCCAGCCTCTTCCGCTATTGGACCTTGGTCCCATAGTGAAGCTGAGAAACGCCGTGATTGCTCCGACGACGTCGGACCCCGCATTGGGAGAGATCGCGTCCTTGCGATTACTGCAGGCTCTTTCGCAGGCGCTGGATTGTTCCACCTCATGTGACCAGCATCGTCATGTTGAAACGCCGCGACTCGCCGACCCGACGTTTGATTTCTTTCAAGAGTCGCTAGCTGCAGCCGAAGAATACGCTTCAGCTCGGCAATGGTCTGAGGGAGCGCATAGGAACTGTGTGGACCCGGGACGATCAATTCCGATTGGGCACCCGCAAGATGCGAGCTCCAATAAGCTACGACTCCGTCCGAGCTATGCGGCGTATCGCCCCGACCTCGATCCCCAATGATCGAGTGGTAGGGAGCAGCGATTGGCAGAGTATCGAGTGAACGAAGGACAGGATTTCGCGGAGACAGGCCGCTGATGCCAGTTGGTAGGCGCTTTAGGCCAAGATTCGTCCGGAGTGATTCCCCCGGGAGTGTTGCGGTGATCGCTTCAAAAGTGCGACTTAGGATAGAGCTGGGAGCGCGAATCAGACTGATACCGATTGCACCAATCCAGTTACTGGCAAGATAACTGCCGCGATGCGGGACACAGATGAAAATGATCCGTTTCACATGGGGATTCGCGTCGAAGATCAACATCTTTTTGGCCACGTTGTCGGGCGGAATTGTCGCGTAGAGGCGATCCGCGTAATTCTGGAACACTGCGTTCCATAGGGTGCGCCCTGTACGCACGGCCTGCATTCGGGAGAGTAATCCGCCCATACTGTGACCAACTAGAATCAAACCCTTGGTTCGAGGATAGAGCTGATAGATTCGCGCTAAGCTTTCCCGAAGCCGGAGAGCAGACAACAGAATTGGATCGCCAGTCGGATAAGCAAAGACCCAAAACTGAAACCGGCCGTGCAACTTGTGGTCGGACTGGATTGCTGTGATTGTGGGGGCCCACATCTGAGGGATCGACAGCAAGCCATGAACGAAAACTATTGGGATCTTTTCAGGGTCATACGGTTCAAGAACATAGAGCCCCGCTCGTTCCTTGTATCTTTCCGGTTGCATCAGGGCTTGGATGCCCAAAAGCTTTGGATTGGGGTAATATGCGTACGGAGCTGCGAAGTTAGCTGCCAACGCACTCTGCACACCGTTGATAGGGACACTCTCACGCTTTGCCGGGGCATAGATGCTCAAAGTCGCGTAACGAACGCCAGCCTTGGAACTAGGTTGGGTAAAATCAATCGTCGCGGTAACCGGAACTGCGAGGCCGGCTAGAGGGAGGAAGTATTTCCTGGGATCTGCTCGCTTGTGCACGCCCACCAGCATGCCGCCCCAGCCGTTTGTGCGTTGCGTATCAATCGGAAGTTTTGTGCGTAGCCTCTTCGGTTTAAGGATAAGGTCGAAGTAATTTGGATCCCAGATACCCGCCTGGCGCGAGCCCCTGGCAAAACGTAGTTGGTAAACGTGATCACCCGAATGAATGGTCTGAGGCCGATTCCAAAGTTGGTTATTTGATCGTAGCAGGACGGCCATTTCCTGGCATGCACTGTTGTAAGTTAGCCGGGCATCTGTCGCCTCATCGACTGGCGTGCTGCTCATCAGCCGCAAGGATGCATCGGCTGCATCCAGATAGTGTCCTATCGCGATGCTTGGATCGGCTTGGGTCTTGCGCGCCTGATCAAGACTTAACCGGGCTCCTGCGATTGGTAAGTTCCGCTTCGACGCTTGCTGAGTGACACATCCGCTAAAAATTGCGACGTAGCATAGAAGCAGGAGGAGCTGGCCGACCTGCCGGCGCAGCTTTCTATGAACTATGCAAGGTAATTCGCGCGCCATCATATAAGTTGTGGTTAAAAACGGTCGCCGACCGTGATTTGCGAGCCTGCCATTGTTGGCAAAAAACGAAAATGGGACCTTCGTCCAATCTTCCTAGAGTTTGCCCGGGGCGTCGAACTAACCACAGGCTAAGATCAGCTCGCGGTGGCTATCCCCTGATAGACAGCGGCAAGGAATTCGTCGTCGTCAAATGGCTTAACAAAGAAGGCGATGGCTCCGCCCTGCATTACCTCGTTTCTCACGGAATCGTCGTCGTTTGCTGTAATAATGATGACGCGGGTCTGCGACGAAACAGCCTGAAGGTCCCTGGTGACTTCGAGGCCGCTTATCCCCGGCATCCAGATATCAATCACTGCAACAGCCACAGAATTGCTCCTTGCGTACGAGAGAAAGTCGTGCTGCTCACTAAACAATTGCGCTTCCAACCCGGCAGATGATAGCAAACGATCGATCGCTCTGAGCATCGAAGGGTCGTCATCGAGGACGCAGATTTTGGCGGCGACAGAAGGCGAGTTGGTGAGATCAATATCCATTTCTGCAGCAGCCCCAGTAACAGCTCGCACCTCGCGCGGGGGCACATTCAGCCTAGCACCTTAAAATCTAACGGCGCTATGAGACCTTAGTAGTATTCGCCGGTGCGAATGGGATGGCCGCTGTCTCTGACCGCATGAGGCGAGGTGAAGCGACAACCTCACTCAATGAAGGAAGGCGCAAAGAGAATTCCGCGCCACCGCCTTTAGCATTCCGCACCTGGATCGTGCCACCGTGCTCCGAAGCGATTGACTGGGCGATGCACAACCCGATACCCATGCCCTCCTTCTTAGTAGAAAAAAACTGTTCGAAGACGCGCTCTGGAGCTTCTGCCGGCAATCCGGGGCCGAAGTCTCGGACGCTTGCCAGCACGTTACCGTCCGCTTCGCACTCCGTGCGAACGATGATTTTGCGTCTGCTCTTTGGTACCGCTTGTGAAGCCTCAAACGCGTTCAGAATCAGATTTAGAAACACCTGCTGAAGTTGCACTAGATCGGCTTCTACGTTTGGCAGATTCGGATAAAGTTCGCTAAACACCGCGCAATCGTGGGCCAGAGCATCAGAGCGCGTAAGCCTGATTACCCCGGTGACCACATCATTTAGGTTCACCCGTTGTCGGTGAGCATCTCTCTTCCTTGCCATTTCCTTGATCCCGCGAATCACTTCGCCCGCCCGTCTAGCGTCAGCGGCTATGTCTTCGAGAATTTCGTGCAGACCCTCCGGGTTCATAGCGTCTCGGGCCAGGAAACGGAGCGCAGCACCAGTGTTGATCGCAATTGCGCCGAGCGGTTGGTTCAGTTCATGTGCGAGTGAGGCGGACAGCTCGCCTAAGAGAGTCACGCGCGACATCCGCGCCAACTCGCTACGCTGACGAGCTGCTTCTAGTTCCGCCTGCCGGCGATGGGTGATATCAACTATCGAGGCCAATACCAACTGCCCCTCCTGAGTGTGGATCGGGTTGAGAGCGGTTTCGATCGGAACGCCACTGCCATCTTTTCGCCACCCGAAGAGCTCGCGTCCGACCCACATTTTAGGTGCCTCTCGATCGCGGAGATAACTGATGGAATGTTCATGGTTCCGCCCACTAATCAGCTCAGGAATAACCGATTCGACGGAATGACCGACAAGTTCGTGGCGGGTGTATCCAAAGATTGCTTCGGCCTGTGCGTTGGCCGAGTCTATCCTGCCCACTGCATTGATCACGATCATGGCGTTCGGTGAAGCCTCCACCACTAGGCGGAAGCGCTCTTCCGCCTGTTTGCGCCGAGTGATGTCAAACGACACGCCGCGCATACGAACGGCCTTGCCACCGGCAAACTCGACGCGCCCACGCCCAGCGATCCAGCGCGTCACCCCTGCTGGCATCACCACGCGGTGTTCGCTTTCGTAGTCGCCGGCACCGTTCAGCGCGCCCGTCACCGCATAACGAACCGCTTCGCGATCCTCCGGATGCAAGGCATTTAGAAGGCGATCAAAATTGATTTTTTCTGACCGGCTGAAGCCAAATAGTGTGCGGCCTTTTTCTGTGGTCCAAATCTGGTCTCGCAGGACGTCCCACGTCCACATAGCCAGATCTCCTGCGCTAGCTGCCAAGCTCATCTGCTGTTCACTTTCCCGCAACGCCGCCTCGCTCGCCTGCAATTCCTGGACCAGTTGCGCCGCCCGGAGCATGTTCCAGCTCAGCTCGTAGCCCATAGCTGCGACGACAGCCAAGAAAGAGAAGCTGATTAAGTAGGGCGACTGAATGAGACCCCAATGCAGTAACGCCGAGTGCGTCGCCGCCATCAAGATGAAAAAAATCATGCCGCCGCCGACGATCACGGCACGCCGACGTCCGGTGCGGTCCCCCTGGCGCCAAAGAGTAACTGACGCGTCCACCACAAACACGAGGAGCAGAAGCGAACTCAGTTCAGCGACCACATTCCACGGATTGCGCACGCCTACAGCGACGGAGATCGGCTCCCCGAAGATCGTCGGGTGTCGCAGGCTAGTAATCTGTTTATAATTCGAGTTCGGCACGGAAAAAAAATTAATGACCAGAGCAAGCAGACGCAGGGCGCAGACCGTGTAACCGAGCCATGGTCGTCCGGTATGGAAATAGAACAACACAAACCCAACGATCGAAACGACCGCGAAAAACAAGGGCAGGTGCGCCCACCACACAGCTCTAGCGAATTGCTCGGGCGTCTGTGCGCGCATCGCCAGCAGTTCGCACGCTGCGATCGCGGCCACCGAGACAGCAGTGATCGAGAATAGAAGATTGCCGCGTTGATTCCTTTGCCTAAGCCAGATGATCAGGTGCATCGTCGCGAGTGTGAGACACGCGGATGCAACCATCGACCAAATGATGGCAGTCAAGCCCATAAGAAATCCGGATGGATCGACATCTTAGCAAAATACTCGATCGCGAGTCTACCCTCGTCCCACCCAGGCTACCGCAACTCGTCCGTTCCTAGTTCGGCGGAGTAATCTGATCAAAGGCTAGAGATACGCTGGGTCAGTCTGGCTCCGACACGTTTCCAGACACGCTCCCAGTTATTTACTGGGTATATGTGACCATAGGACTAACGTCCCATAGAAGGATTGAATGGAGTTGGTAGGCTGTAAGGAATGTGCGGTAATGGCCATTACCGATTGAGAAAAAAAGTCTCGCTTTTCCTTTAGTTTTAGTAACAGAAAGAAGGGTCAACGATTGCGCCAATACACCCACTACTCGCTATGAAGCGCCGATCATGTTCAGCGATGGCATTTATTTCCGCCATCGTCCTTACCCTTTCAAGCTGTGGAAAGAACACAGTTCAAACCGCAGCTCCGCCGCCTCCGGAGGTCTTGGTAACCGAGGTGGTTAAGGGCGATGTGCCGACGGTGGGCGAATGGGTTGGTACGTTGGATGGTGAGGAGAACGCCGAGATCCGAGCCCGGGTGACCGGTTATCTACAAAAGAAGAATTATCAGGAGGGGGGCTATGTGAAGGAGGGCGATCTGCTGTTTGAGATTGATCCTCGGCCATTCGAAGCCGCATTGGCCGAAGCTAAGAGCCAATTAGATCAGGCAAAGGCCATACAAGCAGCGACGCAAGCTGATTTCGAACGATCCCAAGAACTCTTTGATAAAAAGGTGATTTCCGTACAGGAATTCGAGAATAAGAGGCAGCTAAACCTGGCGAATGTCGCGAAAGTCGGAGCGCTCGAGGCCGCAGTGCAAACCGCCCAACTGAACCTGGATTTCACGAAAATCACCGCACCGGTGGATGGTATAGCCGGACTTGCAAAGGCTCAGATTGGCGACCTGGTGGGCACCGGTTCTACTTCATCGCTTACTACGGTTTCGAAAATAGACCCGATTCGGCTCTATTTTCCATTAAGCGAAAAAGATTATAAGGAGCACGCCAATCTTCTCAGGGCAGCGATGCAAAGGCCGTATTCCGAGCGCCCTGAAGGTATCGAAATGTTGTTTGCCGACGGAACCGTTTATCCGCAAAAAGGAAAGTTCTCGTTTGTGGATCGCCAGGTGGACCCAACAACCGGAACCATCTTGATCGCGGCTAGTTTTCCAAATCCGGATCACACGTTGCGGCCCGGACAATTCGCGAAAGCGAGGGCCGTGATCGACAAAATTACTGGTGCTTTGCTCGTCCCCGAGCGGGCGTTGATGGAGCTTCAGGGAAGTTATCAGATCGGCGTTGTTGGTGCGGATAACAAAGCCGAAATCCGGCCGATCAAAATCGGACCGCGCTTTAATCGCCAAGTAGTCGTGACCGAAGGGTTGAAGGAGGGAGAAAACATCATAGTCGAGGGAATCCAAAAAGTGCGACCGGGCACGGCTGTGACAGCTAAGCCCTACCAGGAGCCAAAGGCGGGTACGACTGGTTCTGGGAAGTCGCAGCCACAAGCGAAACGAGGAACGAGCTAAAAACCCCGGAGGCGCAATGGCACATTTCTTCGTCAATCGTCCAATCGTTGCGATGGTGATTTCGATCATCATGACGATCGCTGGGATCGTGGCGTTTCTAAGTCTTCCGGTCGCCCAGTACCCCAACATCGTTCCGCCCGAGATGCAGGTAAACACGACTTACGTCGGAGCGGATGCGCTCACCGTCGAGAAGTCGGTTGCAACCCCGATCGAGCAGCAGATGAGCGGAGTGGACCGCATGAACTACATGTATTCCACCAACGCCAATAACGGGGCGATGCGTTTGGTCGTTAATTTCGATGTCGCCACCGATCCGAACACCGATCAGGTGCTTACCCAGATGAGGCAATCGCAAGCTGAATCGCAATTGCCGTCCGACGTCCGCAATTATGGGATCACCGTTGTGAAATCGACGTCGTCGCCGCTGATGGTTGTCACCCTGACTTCACCCGGAGGGAATTACGACTCCATTTTTCTCGCCAACTACGCCTACATTAACCTGGTTGATGCGATGACCCGGGTGCCCGGCATCGCGAGTGTCACGGTTTTCGGAGCGGGTCAATACGCGACACGAATCTGGGTCGATCCGGACAAGCTGGCAAATCTCAATATCACGGTACCGGAAATCGTCAGCGCAATTAATGCGCAGAATACCGTGAATCCGGCCGGCCAGATCGGTGCGGAACCGATTCCGCCAAGGCAACCCTTTACCAATACGGTCAGAGCACAGGGACGACTCATTACCGAAGAGGACTTTGCCAATATTGTGCTTCGGGCAAATGTGAATGGATCGTTCGTTCGCATCAAGGATGTCGCCCGGGTTGAACTTGGCGCTCAAACCTATGCGCAGACTAGCCGGGTCAATGGTAAACCAGCCGCGGTGTTGGGTCTCTACCAGTTGCCCGGGACCAACGCGATCCAGGCGGTGGAGGGCGTGCGGAAACTCATGGAGGAGCTGAAACAGCGCTTTCCGGCGGGTTTGGAGTACGACGTGGCATTGGATACAACCGCGGCCGTCACGGAAGGAATCCACGACATTTACAAAACTTTAGTCGAAGCAATGATCTTGGTCATTGTCGTGGTGTTCGTCTTTTTGCAGGGATGGCGCGCGACTCTGATTCCACTGCTGGCGGTACCAGTCTCTCTGGTGGGAACCTTCATGGTATTCCCGCTCCTCGGTTTCTCGGTCAATACGCTGTCGTTGCTTGGTCTGGTTTTAGCGATCGGCCTGGTCGTCGATGATGCCATCGTCGTAGTCGAGGCGGTCGAACACCACATCGAACATGGGCTCTCCCCGAGAGAAGCTACATTGAAGGCGATGGACGAAGTCTCGGGTCCGGTCATTGCCATCGCCTTGATTCTAGCTGCCGTATTTATTCCCACCGCCTTCGTACCGGGAATTACCGGCCGGCTGTATCAACAATTCGCGCTCACCATTGCAATATCAGTAATCATCTCTGCTTTCAACGCTCTGACCCTTAGTCCAGCTCTGTCCGCATTGCTATTGCGGCCGAAGAAACAATCTCGCGGACCGCTTGGGTTCTTGTTTGGAGGCTTTAACACCGGCTTTTTGAAGGCCACGACTGGATACGTCGGTTTATGCAGGTTCTTGATTCGCAGAAGCTTACTGGGTGTGCTCTTTCTTGTCCTGGTCCTGGTGGCGACCGGATGGCTGGGTAAGCGAGTCCCGAGCGGTTTTTTGCCCGACGAGGATCAAGGCTTTCTTTACGCGAATCTGTCGCTTCCCGATTCCGCGTCCCTTGAGAGAACGGATGAGGCCGCAAAGAACGTGGAGGACATTTTGTTGAAAACGCCCGGCATTGAGAAGGTCACCACCGTTTCCGGTTACAGCCTGCTTAGCTCCGTTACTGACACCTACCATGCGTTCTTCTTCGTAACGCTCAAGGAGTGGAAAAAGAGGAAAAGTCCGGAAGAACACGTTGAGCATATCATCGCTTCCGCCAATCGAGCATTGACTTCAATACCCGAAGGACGGGCGTTCGTGTTTCCGCCACCGGCAATCCCGGGTATCGGCACCTCCGGAGGGGTGACATTTATGTTGGAAGATCGTTCCGGTCAAGATGTCCCGTTCCTGGCTGCGCAAACAAAAGCATTCATCGAAGAGGCTTCCAAGCGCCCGGAGATCGCTAGAATCACAACCACCTTTACGCCCGCGGTACCACAGGTCTTCGTGCATGTAGATCGAGATAAGGTTTTGAAGCAAGGAGTCGAACTTTCCAATGTCTATAAGACCCTGCAGACCTTCATGGGCGGATTGTTTGTTAACTATTTCAACCGTTTTGGCCGGCAGTGGCAGGTCTATGTACAGGCCGAAGGGACCTATCGAACCGATGCCCAAAATCTGGGCCAGTTTTTCGTGCGAAACAACAAAGATAGTCCGGTCCCGCTTTCCGCGTTCATCGATATTGAACGGGCCTACGGGCCAGAGTTTACCCAGCGTTATAACTTGTATCGGTGCACCCAGTTGAATGTGACCGCTAACCCGGGATTCAGTTCCTTTCAGGTCATGAAAGCGCTGGAGGACGTTTTTGCCAGCAAGATGCCGACCACGATGGGGTACGACTACCTGGGCATGTCTTTTCAGGAAAAGCTGGCGCAAAAAGGCGTGCCACCGGCCGTAATCTTTGGTCTCTCACTGCTTTTCGTCTTTTTAATCCTGGCCGCACAGTATGAGAGCTGGGCATTGCCGTTCAGCGTGTTGCTCGGTACCCCGATTGCTGTGTTCGGAGCCTTTCTGACGCTGTTCTGGAGACAACTGGAAAACAACGTTTATGCTCAGATCGGCCTGGTCATGTTAATCGGCTTGGCGGCAAAGAATGCCATTCTAATTGTTGAGTTCGCGCGCGCGGAACGAAAGCGCGGCCGACCACTGGTTGATGCCACTTTGGAGGGGGCGCGATTGCGCTTACGCCCGATTTTAATGACGTCGTTTGCATTCATTTTAGGTTGCGTTCCGCTCTGGTTAGCCGAAGGCGCGGGAGCAGTCTCGCGTCAGATCATCGGGACAGCCGTGATCGGCGGTATGCTAGCCGCCTCGTTTATCGCGATATTCCTAATTCCAGTGCTGTTCTATCTAGTCGAGAGATTTACTGAGCGGAAGGGAAAGGCTGAACCGGAAGCGGCTCACGTTGAGGAGGTGGGCACGTCCTAAGCTTTTTTGCAGCTATCTAGACCGGCAAGGAGTGCGCCGATTGTGTTGCGCCGCGAGCTCTGCGCGCTACCGATTTATGCAAACCACTCAGCAAGCAGCCGTGGTGACTTCGCTTGCACTCCTGTTGGGCTTTGGGCTCATGCAGATGGGCAATACTTTCCAAGGCACGCTCTTGAGCATTCGGGGTGGTATCGAGGGTTTTTCACCGGCTCTGATTGGCGCGGTCGGCGCAGGCTTCTGGGCCGGTATCGTGCTTGGGTCGCTGCGCTGCGGAAAAGTGATCAGCAGGGTCGGCCACATTCGGGCCTTTGTGGCTCTCGGAGCCATCGCCTCGACGGCGCCGCTTGTGCACTTGCTAGTGGTAGATCCCATTTCCTGGGTGGCGGCTCGCGCGTTGACCGGGTTTTGCTTTGCTGGACTGTTCATCATTGTCGAGAGCTGGCTCAACGGTGCTGCGACGGACGCAACCCGGGGACAGATCCTGAGCATTTACGCCATGACAGGACTATCAGCAGGGATTCTTGGACAGCTGCTGTTGCCGGCGGCCGACCCCGCGGGCTTCAGACCGTTCTGCATAATCGCAATCATTATCGCAATTGCCTTAGTGCCAATTGCTCTGACTCGAGCAGTCGCACCCTCCCATGAGAGCGAGGAGAGCCGGGCTAGCCTGATGGGGCTGTTTCGGCAGTCGCCCTTCGGACTGGTGGCTGCCTTCTTGTGTGGAGTGACCACAAGCGCGTTTTTCACTTTGGGCCCGGTCTTCGCGCAGCACCGCGGGCTTGATACGGGTGGCGTTGCGGTATTTATGGCAAGCGGCACCCTTGGTGGGTTCCTGTTGACTTGGCCGCTTGGCTGGCTCTCGGACCGTTTAGATCGGCGTCTCGCCATCATTGGGGCGGCGATCACTGCTGCGGTCACCCTCGCTATCATGGCAGCAGTTGTACCGGAGCAGACACCGCACTGGGTACTTTACCTCTGCGCCGCCATTTTGGGCGGCACAATTGTGCCAACCTACAGCGTCGTCATGGCTCACGTAAATGACACTGTCGGAGAGGGCGAGTTCGTAGCGGCTTCCAGCGGGTTACTGATCGTGCAAGGCGTGGGCGCGGTCACCGGGCCGATTGGTGGGGGGTTTGCTATGTCGATCATGTCCCAAGGCTTGGCGTACATGCTAATCGCCACGCAGATACTTATGGCTGTTTTTGGGGTGTATCGGCTAACACGTCGAGCAGCTCCGCCTGCGATGCACAAGGGAACGTTCGTAGTCGAGCCGCCTGTGCCAGTTGCGACCGCACTCGAATCGGCTCAGTCGAGGGGCGGCCTGCCCGGCAAAATTTGATGACGCTCTGCGGACCCCTCCTTTCGTGGGCCTTCTCACAGCAGCATAAACGCTGCTCCAGCGATCAGAGTAGGCACTAACGCCCCGAGGAGCAGGCCGAGGGGCGAGATGCCGCCGTCGCCGAAGCGGGATCCCAAAATCGATATCCCCGCCGGGTTCGGTGCATTGGCGATTACGGTCAAGCCGCCTCCGGTAATTGCGCCGGCCATCACCGCGTACTTGAGCGAAGAGGACAAATTCGGGACCAGTGTCGCCAAGTGTGTAATGGCGGCATTATCATTAAACGCTGTCAAAATCGTAGCGCCAATCATCATTGGCAACTCGGTGAGATTCCCGAGCACCGGGCTGATCCACCATTCCTGGCAACCTCCGTGAATCACCAGTGAAGCCAGAAAAAAACCGACCAGAAGCGCCGGTCGCAAGGCAATCGGTTGCTGGCTTCGTCGGGTGGCCGTAACGAACGCCAGGAAAAAGAGAAATCCAAAAACGATCAAGGTTGGATAGTGGGAATTAACTACAGTCCAGACTAAGAAGAGTAGATGAACGAGGGTGATGAGCCAGGGAACGTGTCGCCGTTCCTGGCTGGTCTCCTTCGCATGGGGCCGGGGAGTGAGGCCAGCGAGCTCCTTGCGAAACACCAGCTGGAACAGGCCATTGGAGAGCAGGATCGCCACGACCGCCTTCCAACCGAAGTTTTGTAGCATGAACAAGAATCCCCAGTTCCATTTACTCGATACCATCACGACCGGAGGAGCGGCGAAGTGACTCAGGGTTCCGCCGACCGAAATGTTAACGAAAAGGAGTCCCAGGGTTGCGTACTTAAGACGGACACTCGGATGTAGTTCGTAGAATCGATGCCGAAGTAACAGCGCGCTGATAGTCATCGCTGCGGGTTCGGTAACGAAAGAGCCTAAAAGCGGCCCAATGGTCAAAATGGACAGCCACCAGATCGTCGGGGTCCCACGTCCGAGGGCGGCTATCCGGGCGATCGCGTTTTCCGCGAATTGAAGGATCGGCAACGAGCTAGACATCGCCATGATCACCACAACAAATACCGCTTCGGTCGTGTTCACGTGACCCATGTAGTTGACCATGGCTGGCCACCCGTGAAAAACGACGATCGCGATGAGTAGCGGAACTATCCAAATCCCAAATACAGCCTCGATCTCACCCATAAAATGAAAGAATTGAGCCCGGAAAAGCAGTCGATCCAATTCGTAGCCCAGCTTGCCCTGTTCACCGGAAGCGGCATTTTCGATCGCCCGAACTTTGACATCATAGTCGTGTGCGATTTTCTGGAATCGAGAAACCAAGAAAGTATGCGTGATCGCAATAAAGAAAATGATCGTCGCCGCAGCATTAAATGGCTCTTGCTGAACCCGGGCGACAAGTTTGCCGCCCAGGTTTGGAATTGATTCATCCTGATAACTGTCGCTTGGTGGCGGAAACTTTTGCTCGCCTGCCGGTGGTGCGGCGTCGACTGCTGCAGTTCCGATCAGCAAACAGAGCGCTAGTAAAAGAGGCGGCCATATCTTCATGGAGCAAATAAAGGATGAAACGTTCGTATCGATTCTGACTATCCGCGATTGTTCGTCGCCGTCTGTTTGCAGCGAGGCTGCCATTGTTAGCCAAAAAGGGAAATGAGACCTCGGTCCAATGTTTTCAAGAAGTTATTTGCCGATCTGAAGAAGCCGGCTTTGATCAATGAAAAAGCGAAGGCAGCTGACCACGACCCAGACCTCTCGCGCCGGATTCGAAATGGAGTGGTCGGATTTTGAGCTGTTATGCTCCGCCGCCGCCATTTTGGCGTGTCTCCACGGTTGGTCGCTACTGTCCTGTCGCGACGTTTAATGCACCAGCGCCAAGCCGTCAGGGCGACGGATTGGCGACCGTTTGATAAACGACATCGCTACCGCTGTAAAATGGGCGGTACCATACTCCACCAAATTCAAAGTATTTGGCGTCATTCACTGTCACGACTGTGGCTCCTTCCGGGATTGACGGAACCAGGACACCCAGCGGCGGCTCAACAATCTTATAGCCGTGGCCAACTTGCTCGTAGAACACACCGTTGGCGTACACGAAGCTTTTCACAGCGCCATAGACCGTTGTAGAAGAATCGGGAACCGAAGGGATGACCGCTCCCTTCGGAGGCATCAAAGCGCTGATCAGCGCCACCTCGATGATCACTATGGTGAGTGTCAATACGAGGGTGCCGAGAGGTTCGCCAAGGAGCTCGGCAAGATGGTCCGCCTGAGCCACCACGCCGAAAGCGCACCAAAATATTACCACGAGTAGCCAGAGAAAAAGTATCGCCGACTTTAGCGGCGATCCCAGCTCACCGAGCCAGAGTTTGCCGAAGACGAGGAACGCGATCACCGTTCCCCAGGCGATCGCGCAACCGACGATGAATCCGCTGATTCTGCCTGCAGACATGATGTCACGTTCGCCTACTCAACCGCTTCTAGAAGGCGCAATTCCTACTCCAACCTATGCTCCCGAGTCGAGCAGGTATCGCCGAATGCAGCTTTAACAGAAAATTTTCCGGCCGGCTGAAGGCGATAGTATCTGAGCTCCGCGGCCAGAAGCGCTAACCAAAAGCCGATTCGATAGAAACGACAGTCAGCGATCATGCCACTCTTCACTTGGCCGATGCTATAGGACCTAAGTCCAATAGCAATGCCGATCGCTAAGGCTCAAACTCAGACGCGTTCCGAAATTGGAAAGTTGTCATGGAAAGCTGGGTATGAAAACATCCTCACTTCTGGTTTTATTGATAATAGCGTTAACCGTGGGTCAGCTCGCCGAAGTGCGGGCCGCACAACCAGGTGAGCTGGCCATCCAATATGTTCATCCGGAAAAATTCACCGACTTCAGCATTTATGGTCGCGATTATCGATGGTCAGCCTCTTACTTCGCCAGTGAGATCGGTTCGTATCTCCAGCCAAGACTGAGCCGCAAGTTCCCCGGGAGCAGTCTTACCCTTCGGTTCACTAATATCGATTTGGCTGGCGAGTCTCGTACCACCCGAAGAGGGAGCGACGTAAGAATCTCACGCGGCGAAAGGCACCCGGCCCGCTTGTCGTTTGATTTTCTTGTGCAGGATAGTGGCGGCCGTACATTGGCAAGCGGTTCAACCAGACTTACAGGCGCTTCCCAGCTCGGCTCAGTCCCACGGTCAGTAAGCTCCCAGGCTCTTTACGATGAAAAGCGAATGCTGGAAAAGTGGCTCAAGTCGATAAGAGCTTCCTAGAAAATCGCGCCGCTCAACATAAAAAATGGCGCGCTTCTCCCCACTGAGGCTTCCATTTCGTCTATTTGCCAAATTTTGACAGCAACGGCAACGCCAATGGTGCCCTGATCTTTTGTTTCAAAATTCCTGACGCATCTCCACCTGATGAATCGCGCCCTCTGCTGCAAGCACGCTCGAATACAGCTCAAAACCTTTTACCTCGAACATGCCGAAGTTCGTCTCCGCGTGTTTGCGCAGAAACGGCTGAAGAGCTTGGCGGGAAATGCCTTTCGCGCGGCCGATCGTGATATGCGGATGAAAGGGTTTAAGATCTGGTTCGAGCCCCACCTGAATGACCGCGTCCTGAATGCGTCGATGGAGCGCAAAGAGATGAGGATGACCTTTGCCCACACCTGCCCAGACAACCGATGGGCGACCGCGGACATTGAAGACGCCCACGCCACTTAGCGGCAGAAAAAACGATGGCACCCGCACCTGGTGCAAAGCTTCGAGCAGCCGGTCCTCTGCCGCCGCCTCCATGTCACCGAGAAAACTGAGCGTCAAATGAAGTTGTTCCGCAGTAAGCCAGCGCAGGCCAGTCAAATTTGGATTGAGCGAGAGCAGCGGCGCCTTGCAGCTCGCCGGCAGTCCGACACCAACGAAGAGCCGTTTCGGTGCTAGCACCGATAAGGATAATTCATTCCCCGGCAGAATTCGACAGGTCGCGGGGCACTTGCCATTCGGAATCTCGAATCTAGAATCTCGAATCTAGAATATAGAATTTCGAATTGATCGTCGCGCTAACTAGACGCACGCCTTTTTAGCATCGTGTTTTCGCAGCCCTAGAGGCGAGGTGATTTTGCGCGCGCAGAATATGAACTGATCCAAGCGGCGTCACAACAGCCAGGCTTTCAAGTCTTCTCGCGTAAAGTCAGGCGGTTCGCGTTCAATTTCGGGCGGAGGAGCCGCGGAGAACGAATGAGCGATTTTGAAACTGCCGAGGGTGGACCGGTGCGTAAAGATGTAGCGTACCAATGGATCAGCAAATTGCCGGGCAATGGCTTGATCGTCGTACTTGTTCGCCGCGGGCTTCGATTTGTATTCCTCAATGGTCTTCGCTGGAACCAACACTACAACTGATCTGCATCGTCCCGAGACCTCGGAAGTTGCGGTTACTTGGACATAAATGTCGCCCGGAGTCATTTGCGTTTGACCAAACAAAATAGTCTCACGCAAAGCAGACTTCGCCAACCCACCCGCTTTCGCTGAAGCTTCGCCAGGACAAAGAGCTCTAATCGATCTGGTTTATCGAGCACCCCTGCTGCTTGCATGGCTAAGTCAATTCTTTCGGCCCGGCTCTTTTTTGCGAAAACAGCCAGGAAAGGAATTCGGGTTCGGCATACGCGCGATCCCAGGAGTTATGTCCGACTCCAGGATATTCCGTGTAGAGCGCCTGACCCCCGGCGTTCTTAATTATCTTGATCATCGACCGGCTGCATTCGACCGGCACAACCGGATCGTCGGCGCCGTGAAAAGCCCAGACGGGTACATTCTTGATTCGATCTGCGTGGCTCACATCTCCGCCGCCGCAAACCGGGATCGCAGCAGCAAACCTTTCCGGATGCCGCATGAGAGCTTCCCAAACGGCGAAGCCTCCCATGGAAATTCCGGTGATGTATATGCGATCCGGATCGATCGGGTAGTTGTCCTCAATCATATTTAACAGCTCAAGGGCGGTGCGCAACGGAATCGCGACTTCAGGCGTTAACTTCAATGAGTGCATCCGTTCGCGTTCGCCGTTCCACATGATCGGTTGTTTATCCAGATCTGTCGGGCATTGCGGCGCTAAAACAAAACAGGGGTATCGAGATCGGGAATCCGGCCGCGCAAATCTCTCCACTCCATGAACCAGCTGCTTTTTATTGTCCTTCCCGCGCTCACCGGAACCGTGAAAGAAGAGCACAAGGGGATACGCTGATGCTGACTCGCCTGGTACAAGCAGTCTGTATGGCATCCGCAATCCCGCAGTGCCGGCGAACTCATGAAATCCGAAATCGTCAAACATGGCGGGTAACCCTACGGTTCACCGCTGCCTTATTCCATTGGGAAGTTCGAATCTCGAATCTCGAAGTTCGAATCTCGAATTCCGAAATCAGGGTGCCGATCTCTTTTGAATCCCACTTCTAGATTCGAGATTCTAGATTCGAGCTTCCGCGCCCTTCGGCACTTGCCATTCGGAATCTCGAATCTCGAAGTCCGAATCTCGAATTCCGAGGTTAGGGTGCCGATCTCTTTTGAATCCCACTTCTAGATTCGAGCTTCTAGGTTCGAGCTTCGGCGACCCTATTCTCGCTCCCCAACCAGCTGTTCGTCAGGTTCTTCGGGGCAGGGGAACCCGTCCTCCTTATCGCTCTTATCCAATCGCCTTTTAGCCCTTCCACCAAAGATCTTCATAATGACCGAGAAAAAGACAGGTGTGAAGAAGACCCCGAAAAAGGTGACCCCGATCATTCCAGCAAATACAGCGGTGCCCAAAGCCTGGTCCATCTCGGCGCCGGCGCCTTTGGCGACTACCAAAGGCAGCACGCCGAGAATAAAGGCAAACGAAGTCATAAGAATGGGGCGTAATCGGAGTCGGGCAGCTTCTGCAGCGGCCTGTAGCCGGTTCTGGCCCACTTGCATTTGTTGGCGAGCAAACTCCACGATTAGAATGGCATTTTTACACGCGAGTCCGACCAGAACGACAAAGCCGATCTGTGTAAAAATGTTGTTGTCCTGGCCGCGTAAATAAACACCGCCCATCGCTGAGAATAAGCACATCGGCACGATTAGAATGACAGCGAGTGGTAAGGACCAACTCTCATACTGCGCCGCCAGAGCCAGAAACACGAACAATACACAAAGTGGGAAGATAAAGATGGCGGTGTTACCCTCAGTGACCTCTTGATAGGTCAATTGCGTCCATTCGATTGCAAATCCGTTGGGTAAGTTCTCGCGACTAATCCGTTCCATTTTCTCAATCGCTTGTCCGGAACTCACTCCCGGTAGGGTGGCTCCCTGGATCAGGGCGGACGGATAAACGTTATAATGACCGACGGCGTCCGGACCTTTAATTCGCTCTACACGCATCAAGCTACCCAAAGGCACCATCCCCCCGGAGCTGTTCCGCGCGTACATCCTCTGGATCTGGTTCGGATCGGCGCGAAAAGCGGAATCGGCCTGGACGTTGACCTGATAGGTTCGGCCAAGGAAGTTGAAATCGTTGACGTAGTTAGTGCCAAGGTAAGTCTGTAAGGTGTTGAACACCGAGCTCATTGGCACGTTCAGGGTTTGCGCTTTCTCTCGATCGATATCGAGGAAGAGCTGCGGCACATTAGACCGATAAGTCGTGAAGACGCTGGTTAAACCCGGTTCCGCGTTAGCTGCTGCTGTCACGGCGTCTGTCACCTGTTGTAACGCGGTTAGCCCCGCGTTGCGGCGATCTTCGATCTCGAGTTGGAAACCGCCGGCGTTGCCCATGCCACGAACCGACGGAGGCTGGATGGCGACCACAAAGGCGTCTTGAATGGATGACACCGCCGCCTGCACTTTCCCCAGTATAGCGGTGGCCGACTGTTCAGGATGACTCATCCGCTCACTGAACGGTTTCAACGGGAAAAAGACGGTCAAGGCGTTCGATTTCGTCGTGTTGTCAAGGATCGATAACCCTTCGATAGCGAAGGTTAGCTCGACTCCAGGGATGTCTTTACCGATTTTGCCGACCTGCTGGCGAATCTCGTCGTTCCGCTGCAGCGAGGCGCCGTCTGGTAACTGGGCGAAAACGATAAGATAACCTTGGTCCATCGGGGGGATGAAGCCGGCAGGTACAGTTCGAAAGAGAGCTCCGGTGAGAGTAATGAGCCCGACGTAAAGGATCAGTACCAACGCGCTGACTCTGAGCAATCGCCGCACGGTCGCTCCGTAAAGATTGATTCCGCGATCGAACGTCCGGTTAAATAGCCGGAAGAACCAACCAAACAGCATATCGATCAGCCGGGTGAGTAGATCCTTCTTGGCATGGCCCGGTTTGATCAGGATGGCGGCTAACGCCGGGCTAAGCGTGAGCGAGTTGAATGCGGAGATCAACGTAGCGATAGCGATCGTCAGCGCGAACTGCCGATAAAATTGGCCGCTGATGCCACTGACCAGAGCTGTGGGCACAAAAACAGCGGTTAGAACCACCGCGATCGAGATGATCGCGCCGCCGACCTCGTCCATAGCCTTTCGCGCGGCTTCCTTAGGCGAAAATCCGTGTTCGACCCAACGTTCTACGTTCTCGACTACGACGATGGCGTCATCGACCACGATACCGATGGCTAAAACCAGCCCGAATAGAGAAAGTGAGTTGAGTGAGAACCCCATCGGAGCCATGACCGCCAGGGTTCCGATCAGCGAAACAGGCACTGCAATCAGCGGGATCAAAGCGATTCTCCAGGATTGGAGAAATACCATGACAACGATCACCACCAGGAGAACGGCAGTACGCAATGTATCGTAGACGGCGTCAATTGACTGCTGGGTGAAAAGCGTCGGATCGTAGGGAATAGAGTATTCCATTCCAGGCGGAAAAGATTTCGCCATCTCCGCCATCGCTTTCTTTACTGAAGCGGCGGTCTTCAGCTCGTTGGACCCTGGCAGTTGAAAGATCCCGAGCGCGACCGCAGGGATCGTTCCGTCCTGAAAAGTAGTACTGGTATAACTTTGTCCGCCTAGTTCGACTCTGGCGACATCGCTGAGGTAAACCAGTTGCCCGTTGTTGCCTCGCTTCAAAACAATTCTAGAGAACTGCTCTGGATTGGTCAGGCGTCCTTTGGTGCTGATAGTCAATTGAAACTCAGTCTTAGGGCGCGCGGGCTCAGCTCCGACGCTTCCCGGTGCGACTTGAACGTTCTGCGCTTGCAGCGCGCTCACGACGTCGTCCGCAGTCAAGCCACGGGAAAACATGAGATCCGGGTTCAGCCAGATCCGCATGCTGTATGGCTGGGCGCCAAAAAGCTGAACGTTGCCGACGCCTTCGATTCTTTTCAGCGTATCCTCAATCTGGGTATACGCATAGTTACTCAGATAAAGTGGCGTGTAGGTATTGTTCTCGGAGGTCAGCCCTATCGCCATCAGAATATCGGGTGATTGCTTTTGGGTGGTAACGCCAATGGCCCTTACTTCCTGTGGCAACTGCGGCTCCGCGATGGCAACCCGATTTTGCACCAGCACCTGTGCAATGTTTGGGTCGGTCCCGAGCTTGAATGTAACCGTCAACTGCATCGTGCCGTCCATGGCCGAAACGGACGACATGTATAACATGTTCTCGACGCCGTTAACCTGCTGCTCAATTGGCTGCGCCACTGTTTCCGCCAAGGTCTTCGGATCTGCACCCGGATACTGTGCTTGAACGACAACCGTTGGCGGTGCGATCTCCGGATATTGCGCAACCGGAAGCACCATGAACGCGATTGCTCCTAAAAGCACGGTGACAACCGAGATGACAATCGCAAAAATAGGCCGCTCGATAAAAAAGTGAGACAATTTCATCCTGGTTTTCCTGGATTAGCGAGTAGCGCTGTTGCCGTTCGAGTGATTGGTCGAAGCGCTTGATTGCGATCCCGTTACTGGTAACGAGAAATCTGTCGAAGCGAATTGCTCCATTGAGCCCGGTTCTGGCTTCACCGGATTGTTCGGACGGACCTTAATAATTCCGTTGACGATCACAACATCGTTCGACTGCAACCCTGATTTTACGACTCGGAGCCCATCTGCTAACTGTCCGGTCGTGATGTGTCGTAACTGGGCGATGTTTTTCGCATCTACCACATACACGAAGCTCTGGTCCTGATCCGACCCGATTGCCCGGTCAGCAATCAGGAGCGCTTCATACCTGGGACTCGAAGCCACCCGCAACCGAACAAAATTGCCGGGTGTCAAAAAACCATCCGGATTAGGAAATGTCGCCCGGATCAGCAGCGTTCCGGTAGATGAATCGAAAGTATTATCTGAGAAGTCGATCGTTCCTTCGTGTGAAAATCCGGTTTCGTCTTGTAACTGAAGGTAGACTGGCGCTTTCCCGTCGCCATGGCTGGGCAATTTCCCGTCTCGGACGAGCCGCTGATAAGTAAGAGCCGCAAGCTCGTCCATACTGAAATAAGCGTAGATCGGATCGACACTGACGATCGTCGTTAACTGGGTGGAATCGGCTTGGACGAGATTGCCGATATTGACCAGTTGGCGGCCCACCCGTCCGTCGATCGGCGAGGTGACCCGGGTAAATTCAAGATTGAGCTTGGCGGCATTGACCGCTGCCTGGGTAGAGATCACCTGAGCCGCCGCCTGGCTTTTGTTCGACAATGCCGTGTCGTAGTCTTCCTTCGCGATCACATTGTTCTGCTGTAGCCGCTGTTGGCGCTCAAAGGTTACATCCTGAAGCCGCTGATTGGCTTGCGCCTGCTTAAGCTGTCCCAGCGCCTGATCATGGGCGTCCTGATATGGTCGCGGATCGATCTGGTATAACAGATCTCCCTTGTGAACCATGTCACCTTCTTTGAAAGGGATGCTGACAATGTAGCCGCTGACTCTGGCGGTAACCTTCACCAGATTCACCGCCGCAGTTCTTCCGGTAAATTCGCTCCAATTGACCACCTCTTTGTGCACCGGTTTGCTGACCATCACACTGGCCGGAGGAAAAGCATGAGCTGCCGATCGGGGGCGGCCGCAGCCGGTTAAACTCAATGCCAGGATGCAAAGCCCGAAGTAAATCGGAATCGTTCTCGATAGCTTATGCTGACAGAAGGAAGAAATCTGTTTCATATTTAGAAAATCCCCGGTTTCGGTACCTTTAGGATAGTAAGACGCTTTTGGCAAGAAGGCACCTTATAGAGAGTAAGTAACTTATTGGAAACCATGGTATGAAAATACTGTCGGCCGGTATCAATCCGATTGCGATTTACAATCAGTTGCAGATCTGCTTAGTTTTTGCAACTGGTTTGTGCGCGTTTTTGTACGTGGCTGATACTACGGCCTTGGCGTGACAGCCTTATGTCAGGAGAAGTGGGGACCGGTGGCACATGCGAAAGTTCAGAGGCTGCAGATCGAATCCTCCTCGTAGTGGTCCTCGTTCTCGAGATCGAGGATGAGGACGAGTACGATTCAGTGAGCGAACGTCTTGCCAGGAGAGAGTTTTGCAAACGTCGGTAGAGTGATGCCCTGAGCACTTGTTCTCATACTAGCAACTTAATAGAAAGGGAGAGACCTTCTCCCGGGCTCTTGCTCAGTCTGTCGGATTTTTGCGGTGAAATGACCAGAATGGACCCGGCGCCAGGCGGCAAAAGAAATTCGGCGTCTGGCAAGAATTGCCTTCCGCGGTTACCGATGTATACTAGGTAACAATGGGTTCCAAAGTGTCTTCTGCGCCGGTTAGGCTCAAAAGAAAAGCGCCAAAGAGCGACCAGCCAAATGTTTATGACCGTTCTTGTCCAGCTCATGTCATCATCGACCACCTGGCCGATAAATGGGCAGTCCTGATTATTGGGCAATTGGCCAATGGAACGATGCGGTTTGCCGAATTACGCCGCGCCGTCGACGGAATCAGCCAGAAAATGCTGACGGTGACGTTGCGTGACCTGGAACGAGACGGTTTGGTGAGCCGCAAGCTCTACGCCAGCGTGCCGCCGAAAGTGGAATACTCTCTGACTCCTTTGGGCGCCTCGCTCTCGGATATGGCAGGCGAACTATGCCACTGGGCTGAAGCGAATATGGAGCAGATCTTGCGCGCCCGGCAGAATTTTGATAATCGGACGGAGCGCGGTGTGGTGAGGCGCTCTGTGAAGAGCGCCGGACGTTAGCCCAGGGCTTTAGCCCTGGGTTGTCTTAGGAGGTTATGTTCGCTCTGAAGGAGCGGCAGAACCGGGCGAATCAACGCGACCGGTCGCGCCCTATCTGATGCCCTTACAGGGCAGATTACCATATAACGATGAACCCAGGGCTAAAGCCCTGGGCTGACATCCAAGGCCGCTTCGCGGCCCATTTTCACGACCGATACCCACCAGCGAATCGTTCTCGTCCTCGTCCTTATGGTGGCTCCGAAGTTATTCATGAGCTGAGGGCCGAAGTCCGCCAAAACTTTGGAGCGCGAGCGACCTCAGATTATGAATAACTTCGCGCTGGGCGTCTCGCCTGGTTACGAATGCTCGTCCTCTTCAGCAAGATGAATCATTCGAGACGTTCGAACCAGGCGAGCAAGCTTGAGC
>JBKPCS010000167.1:0-10516 GCA_046727495.1 bacterium
GTCTTCGGCAGCGCGCGTACCAGGTAGATCGCCGAGGGTCGGGAGAACGCACCCAGGCGTTGCACAACGATCGATTCGATTTCGCTTCTCTGGCGAGCCTGATCTTCTGGTGTGGCGACCGTGTCAGCGTTCTTCAAGAGGACGAAACAGTGCACCGCTTGTCCCTTGACTGGATCGCTGGCGCCTACTGTCGCTACCTCGGCAACGGCAGGATGCGAGCTGACTGTTTCCTCAATCTCCCTCGTTCCCCCGGATTCCAGGGTAAATCCTTGACGATCCCTCGGTTGCAAATCAGCGCTTGCTCAACCCGATGCTTTGCTAGCGCAAGCGCTTCATCAGCCATGGTCTTTAACGGAATCAATTTGCCGCCTCGCAAGCCGCCGTCGGCGGTGATCAGGAGTTTCGCTTCTGCGTCGTCAATTCTGGAGGCAAGGCTGGCCGGCGCAAATCCGGCGAACACCACGGAATGCACAAGACCGATGCGGACACACGCGAGCAACGAGAAGAGCGCCTCCGGAATCATCGGAAGGTAAATCACAACTCGATCGCCACGCTGCAGCCCGAGCGATTGGAGTACCGCGGCGAACGCGCAGACTTCCCGATGGAGCTCACGGTAAGTGTATGATTTCTCGGCCTCGACCTCTGTCGACAGATAGTGGACGGCGAACTGATCTCCCCGGGTCCCCCAAATGACGATCAACCGCGTTATAACAAAGATTAGTCTCGCCTCCTTAAACCATTGAACGAATGGGGGACGGTCAAAACTGCAGACCTCGGTAAACGGTTTTTGCCAATAAATTGCCTGAGCCCTGTTCAGCCCAGAAGTCGGATCGTTGGTCCAAAGCCCGGCGGCAAAACTGCAGCGATTTTGAGGGGACACTCATGAGGTAGTGGGGGGATCAAGAATTATGATGGAGCGGTATTTGATCGGCAAGTGAGGAAAGCCGCCAACGCCGTCAGTGCCAACATCGCCGACAGCGCCGTCACCGCTCGGGCCACCTCCGGCGTCGCAACGCGACGACAAATCTCAGCCAGGGGTGATCCCGCGTCAGCGGGAGAACCCCTGGTATTGTCCGTTTTCGTGTAACCATCCTGAAGGGATGGTCGAGGGGCTGGAAGATCTATCGGCGGCATGACGCTTCTACGGCCCCTTTTAGGGGCGGCGCATTTTGGGGCACGATTACCAGGGGTTCTCCCGCCGTGGCGGGCTCATCCCTGGCTGAGTTTTGTTGTCGCGTTGCGACAAAGCGACTCGCCTCCGCACCTCTTTCACCGCCCAATCGGCATGCTCAGCGATCATCGGGTCAGTGTCTTTCGACAACCGTTCCAGTACCGGCAGATCGATTTCCGTTCCGACATTCCCCAGCGCCACACATATATTCCGAACGAATCGAGGCCTTTTGAGACGTTTGATCGGTGAGCTGCGAAACAGTGCGCGAAATTCGGCCTCGCCCAGCCCAGCCAGTTCACGCAGGGAGAGGTTCCGCAACGGCTCTGTCAGCTGAAAAGAATCCTCTCGCGTTCGTTGGGCAAACCGGTTCCAGGGACAAGCGTCCAGGCAATCGTCGCAACCATAAATACGGTCCCCAATGGCGCTGCGGAATTCCACCGGTATCGCCCCTTTATTTTCGATGGTCAGATAAGAGATGCAGCGCCGTGCATCGAGCTGATAAGGAGCAGTAATTGCACCGGTAGGACATACATCGATGCATCGAGTGCATTTACCGCACCGATTCTTTGCCGAGTCATCCGGTTCGATCTCAAGTGTTGTCAGGATTACCGCTAAGAAAAACCAGGTACCGAGTTTTTCGTTCAAACACATTGTGCTCTTGCCTTGCCAGGACAAACCGGACCTTGCAGCAAAGTCGCGCTCAAGAATTGGTCCAGTGTCGACATAGCACTTCTGCGTGCCACCGCAGCTGGCTAGAAAACTATCGATCGCTGTCATCCGGTTCCGGATGAGTTGGTGATAGTCGTCACCCCATGCATAGCGCGCGATCTTACCGGGAATAGGCCGGGCATTGGGTCCTTGAAAATAGTTTTTGGCCAAAACAATCAATGAGCGTGCTCCCGCCAACACCCGGCCAGGATCCGACCGGCGCGCCGGATCACGCGAAAGCCATTCCATATCGCCGTGGGCACCTTGTTGTAACCAGGAAAAATAGGCCTCGGCATGTGGGGCCGCATCGGCACGGGCAAACCGGCAGTCATCGAACCCTTGTTCCTTCGCCAACAATTTAATCGCACTCTTCATTACTCCGCCCAGACCAGTCCGAAGCAGCGTTGATGATGCAATCTGCAACCTGATGGTGGGTTAATCCGGTCGTCTCCACAGTAATGTCAGCCAGCAAATCGTACAATGGGTACCGTTGCTTGATTAGATTCCGGATCGTTGCTCGAGGATCATCCGAATGCAGCAGCGGTCTCGAGCGATTCCTCGAAACGCGGTCCCAGATGACCTCTTCGGTTGCAGTTAGCCAGATGATCGGACCGAGTTGGCGCAATAAAAGATGGTTGCGCCGCTGCATGACGATCCCGCCACCCGTGGCGACAACGAGTTGTTGAGCCCCTTGCAGCTCTAAAAGGCAACGATGCTCTTCGTCTCGAAATGCAGCTTCGCCGATCAGAGCGAAAATTTCTGCGATAGATTTGGAAAACCGCTTCCGAATCAGGGAATCGGTATCTACGAAACGAAGTGCGCACCGATGCGCGATCTCTCGCCCCACCGAAGACTTTCCAGTTCCCATGAATCCGATCAGGACCAGGTTGGACACTGATGGCGGGAGAGACGACATAGGGCACAGCTTTGCCGCAAGCCTCTGTGCCCTGCAACGAATTAATTATGCCCTAACGACGTTCCTGGCTTTAGCTCCTTTTTCGTCTTGATAAAGCTCGTATTCGACGGTCTCACCTTCGTTCAGAGTCTTGAACCCATCCGCCTGAATTACGGAAAAATGAACGAAGATGTCGGTAGGTACATCGGGGTCGACAATAAAACCGAACCCCTTCTTTTCATTGAACCACTTAACGGTGCCTTTAGCCATAGGATCGCGACAACCGAGCTCAGTACGCCTGGAGCTATCACCCGCCACGGTTAAGAGGACCAAACGTCTGTCTCGAAGAAAGTCCGCAGAATAGCGATGCTGGGCAGAAAACGTCAAGAAGAATGCAACATATTTGTGCTCAAGGGGATACGCATCGTTGAGAAGCCGTTATCCCTTGATCCGAAATTTCAGAAGACCGATAAGATCTAGAATTTTATCCGGGCTAAAAAAGGGTCAGCCTTCGGGCTTGCCTTACCCTGCTTGGGCGGCTTTTCTTGGGGCATGCCAGATTCCCCTGTGGTCGCCGTCGTTATGGGAAGCCGCTCGGATTGGGCCACAATGCGTCACGCCGTCGAGCTGCTTCGACAATTTACAGTGCCGGTCGAGGCGCGAGTTGTTTCAGCTCATCGCACGCCAGATCTTCTCGCGGATTTTGCGAAGCGTGCGGCAGATCGGGGTATCCAAGTGATACTTGCCGGCGCGGGAGGCGCTGCGCATCTGCCGGGAATGCTGGCTGCACACACTCATCTTCCGGTCCTGGGCGTTCCGGTGGAAAGCAGAGCGCTCAAAGGCGTAGACTCACTACTATCTATTGTGCAAATGCCGGCGGGCATACCTGTGCCGACGCTTGCTATCGGAGAAGCTGGAGCAAAGAACGCGGCGCTGTCGGCAATCAGCATCTTAGCACTCAGTGACGATTCGCTGCGGCGGCGCTTGATCGATTTCCGCACACGGCAAACCGACGAAGTCATGAAGGCGACCCTGGAGGGGGACGCTTCCTCCACCGAAGAACTGGGTGGTGCACGGCCGGCATCGCCGTGATTTTCTTTCCGGCGTCACTCAACTAGATGAAGGGGCGATGTTGCCAGGCCACGAAAGAGAGAATTGCGTTTCGATGAAGACTAAAATCATTGCGTTCGTGCGTGATCCGGAAGCGGCGATCAACGCTGCTGTCCGATGTCTTGAAAACGAAGAACTGGTTGGGGTCCCTACTGAAACTGTTTACGGACTTGCCGGCAGCGCGTTGAGCGTGAAAGCGCTCAGCCGTATTTTTGAGGCCAAGCAGCGACCCTATATTGATCCTCTGATCATTCATGTCGCCCAAAGAGAGTGGGTGAAAGAGTTGACTCCCGCATTCAGCGAGCCGTTGAGCGCAAAATTGATGGATCGGTTTTGGCCTGGACCCCTGACCATTCTGTTTCCCAAGGGTGAACGAGTCCCCGATCTGGTCACTGGCGGCCTGAAAACAGTTGCCATCAGAATGCCGCATCATCCGGTTCTTACCGCGATCCTTGGCGCTTTCGGAAAGCCGGTTGCTGCTCCCAGTGCCAACCAATTCGGCAGGGTAAGCCCTACGACGGCCGACCATGTTTATGCGGAGCTCAAGGGTAAGATTCCACTGATCGTAGACGCGGGACCGACCCAGGTGGGAGTGGAATCGACTGTTGTTCGGGTGGTCGCTGGCCGTGTCGAAATTTTGCGTCCGGGTCCGGTCACAGAAGAAATGCTGCGTGAAGTGTGTCCCACCAGAGAACGGCGCAAAAGCGGCAAGGTCGAAGCGCCGGGACAAACGGCGAGTCACTATGCGCCGAAAAAGCCGGTACATATTTTCGCATCTGTTCCGGAAAATGCTGAGACGGCTGCTCTCCTTTGTTGGGGACCGATCCATTCCGCGGACCGTTTTCGTCTAGTGCGTTCTTTGAGCGAGGAACGGAATCTGCACGAAGCCGCTCATCAGCTCTTTGCGCTGTTGCGTGAGTTAGATCAATCAGATGCAACGGAAATCTATGTCGAACCGGTGCCCGAAGAAGGAATCGGCAAAGCAATCATGAACCGCTTACGCAGGGCGTCCTATAAGAAAGCCGCCAACTGAAACGATACGGCGAGACGGCGAAACCACAGGAAAGCGATAGCCGGGTTCCGCCCTCGGGTTGGCGGGAACTTTTGTTTGACTCCATTCAGGTCTGCCAGCCTCCCACGTAGTTCCATCGCCGTCTCGCCGTCTCGTTTCAGTTGGCGGCGTTTCTACTCGCCCCCGATGACCAACGTAATCTCACCCTTCGGAGGATGTGCTACGTAGTGCGCCAGGATTTCTCCAGGCGTGCCGCGCCGGTATTCTTCAAAATGTTTTGTCAGTTCTCTCGCGACACAGATTTTTCTAGCTGGATCTCGTTGATGCAAAACTTCGAGAGATCGAACCAGGCGATGAGGTGATTCGAAATAAACCGACGTACAATCGCGGTCCAGCGCGGCTTGAAGCTCGCGCTCGCGTTGGCCGCTCTTGACCGGCAGGAAACCGCCAAAGAAAAAACGATCGGTAGCAAGTCCCGAACCGACAAGGGCAGTGAGCACAGCAGACGAGCCTGGGATAACTTGGAACGTCAGATCGCTTTCGATGCAGGCGCGTACCAATCGATAGCCGGGATCTGAAATGGACGGCATTCCCGCATCTGTCAACAGCGCAACATGTTTTCCGGACCGGAGATGTTCAACGATTTCCGCTGTTCTTCGCGCCTCGTTATGCTCATGAAAGCTGATGAGCGGTTTGCTGATCTCGTAGCGGCTCAATAAGACTAAAGATCGACGAGTATCCTCCGCAGCAACCAAGTCAGCTTCTTTCAGAACTTCCAGCGCTCTGAATGTAATATCGCCCAGGTTCCCGATCGGTGATGCAATGACAGAGAGCACAGACTCCAGTCGACCGGCGGCGGTCGACCGTCAACCGTCGACCGTTGAACATGTGCGTTGCGACCCTGCCGATCGGGGCCGACGGCCCACCGTTGGTGAACGGAAGACGACCGACGGTTGACGGTTGACGGCAAACAGCGAGCTGAAGGCTCGCTTTCACCAGCCCTCCGACAAAAAGCTGGTGAACTGGATCGCTGCATCTTCCACAGCGAGAGGAATCGCTTGGCGCTCTTGAGCGGCAATATCGTTACCCACGAAAAAGCTGCTTTGTCCCGTGAAATCCCGTTGGCCGAGTAACTCTTGACTGTTCGGGCGAAGAATTCGCATATGCAGCTGGACTTGCACATTAAACTCCGACGACGCTAAGACGTTCCCTAAAAGGGCGCGCGCCTTTTGCCGGTGCACGCTTTCGATTGTCCCTTCAACAATCGCATCGGCCCGATCGACACCAACGATTTCGTATGTACCGTCCTGTTGAATTTGCTTGATGACCGTTGTCGTCGCCAAAGTCTCGACATCGGGTGCGATCGTTGTGTTCTTGAACACGGGGACAGCAATCTTGTGAATCCCGCGCATGTAAGTTGGTTGTACCGGACCAACCGTGTAACCGAGGCAGCCGGCCAAGAACGCAACAAGCGATAATGAGACGATCCGGACTGCCCGCGGAAGCAGAAAATTCTTAACCATCTTCGGCTGCTACTGAGACGGCAGAGCCGGCTCTGCCGGTGAAGCAGCTGGCGAAGCGGTGGGAGGAGCAGGAGCAGCGCTCGGTGGCGGAGTCACATCACCCGCCGAAGAAGGTGTCCGCATCGGAGTCGGCTGCTGGGGCCGAGGCGAAGCAGCGGCGGGTGGAGCCGGCGGTCCGGCGTAATCGGGGCGCCCGGCCGTATCAGTTTGGGCTTGCATTTTGCGCGGCTGACCAGCGGGTTGAGCAGGTTGCTGATTACCAATCGTCAGTTTCGCTTCTCCAACCTTTGCGCGAATTTGGTCCATCCGCTGTTTAGCGCGAGCTGCTTCCGGCGAATCGGGCGTTTGTTGTACGACGTCGTTGTAATAAACGTAGGCCGCTTTGTAGTTCCTTTGTTTATCGTAGAACTTCGCGATCGTATAAGAATTCGTCGTCTTGCGAGCCTGCAGCGCCTTAAGATTATCTTTTGCCTGCGCAACTTTTTCGCTCTTCGGGTACCGCAGCAGAAAATCGTCGAAAGATTCCTGAGCACGAATGGCAGCGGTTTGATCGTAACCGGTCGTACGGCTTGCCTGCAGGTATACGTAGCCGATCTGGTACATCGCCTGGTCGGCGACATCACTGTTTGGATATCGATCGACAACTGTTTGGTACGCATTCACAGTTGCGCTGATTGATCCGCTCTTTTCCAGTGCCTGTCCAATTCCGTACTGCGCCAATGGAGCAATCTTGCTGTACGGCGCATTGGTGACGATCTTTTGAAACATTTCCTGAGCCTTTGTCATCGAAGGCAGGGTAGGCACTCCAAAGACGTCAACCCGTCGACCATCCAGGAATGCTTTGCCGATCCCGTATTGCGCTTCGAGAGCTGACTCAAAGTCAGGACTACGCGGATAACGTTCGACCAGAATCTGATATTGGGTAAAGGCGCGCTGCAGTTTGCCTTCTTGTTCATACATCCGCCCGGACTGATATTGTGCTCGTGCGGCTACGTCAGATCGAGGGAACCGCCGAACGACCATTCTATAAGACGCGCCCGCCCGCTTGTAGTCATGGGCATTCTCGTATCGCTCAGCCAGCTTGTATTGTTCTTCTGCGTTGCGCTTAATCTCGATGTCGCCTAAATCTCCCGGACTAAATCCTTCGCCCTCACGGTAAATGATTGGGGCCGGAGAAACGTATGGAAACGCTAGGAGAAATAATAGCGTCAGCGGAAGTACAAACCGCGGCGTTTTCTTCATAAGGGGGCGAGAATAGTTCCGAGAGCAGATCACGTCAAGAGCAGTACAAAGCCTCCATTATGCCTCATTTTGCGCCTTTGTCGAGACTCTGCGCTGGAAGCGGAAAGGCTACGGTCGGCCGTCGACCGTTATCCGTCCTGCAGGCAGAGCCGCAGCGTCGAGGTTCAACGGTAGACGGCCGACGGTCGACGGAGAACCGCAGCCCCGAATGCTTTCGGGCTGCGACACGTCCGCCTTGCGGCGGGCGTTCGATCCAGTTTGTTAAAGCATGAGATCAATCTGGAGAGGCGCGATCAGTTTCGGCCTGGTCAATATCCCAATCGGGCTCTACCCGGCTACGCGTCGGGAGGAGCTCAAATTCCGGTTTCTCCGAGCATCGGACTTAAGCCCGGTGAACTATAAACGAGTCGCCGAAGCCGATGGAAAAGAAGTGCCGTGGGATCAAATCGTTAAAGGCTATGAGCACGAGAAAGGAAAATTCGTTGCTCTCAAAGAGGAAGACTTTAAACGGGCCGACATTGAAGCCACCGAAACGGTGGACATCATCAATTTCGTAGAACTGGAGGAAGTGGACCCGCTGCTTTTCTACAAACCGTACTACATGGAGGTTGGGCGCGGAGCCGACAAAGCGTATGTGCTTCTTCGAGAAGCATTGGTAAAGAATAATAAGATCGGAATCGCGACAGTAGTGATCAGGGCACGCCAGCACTTGGCTGCGATCAAGCCCCAAAAGAAAGGTTTGATGATGGAATTAATGCGGTTTCCGGAAGAGCTGGTCGACATTTCGGAATTCAAGGCGCCGGCAGAAAGCCGTGTCAGTAAACAAGAACTAAAAATGGCCTCCAAGTTAGTCCAGAGCATGACTAGCCGGTGGAAGCCAGAGCAGTATCAGGATGAGTACCGTCGCGCGCTCGAGCGTATAATCGAAGAGAAAATTGAACACCCGGAGAAGCCACTCCCTGCAAAACCGAGGAAGCAACGACCTTCAAATATCATCGACCTGGTCTCTGTGCTGGAGAAAAGCATTCAGGAAACCGGATCCAAGATGAAAACCAAGGTGACGTCGAAATCTAGAGGAAGAACAAAGACCACTAGACGTTCCCGGAAGAAAGCGGCATAGGGGAAGTATCGGCCGATTACGGTAACGCCGCCGAATGATTCCCAGTCGATGAAAATCGGATTGCTTCATAATCCGGACGCAGGTCATGGAGAGCGGACGATTGCCGAGCTGACTCGGCTTTTTAAAGAGGCGGGCCACGAAGTTGTTTCTGCGTCTACAAAAGGAAAACGCTGGAAGGAACTACTCGCCGAGCCGATCGAGCGAGTCATTATCTCTGGAGGTGATGGCACGGTAAGCAAAGTGGCGCCGCTGCTGGTTGGCAAAAATCTCCCGTTCCATATCCTCCCGCTTGGAACGGCGAACAACATTGCGCGCTGTCTGGATCAGATTCAGTCGGTCGAGCGTTTTGTCTCTGCGTTCGATCTGGCCAGATTGCGCACGTTGGATCTGGGTCGAGTGGCCGGTATTCCCGGGCGAAAGACTTTCGTAGAAGCAGTCGGTATCGGAGTGCTGGTTAAACTGATGGAAGATATGGCGAGCCTGAAGGAACCGGAAAGAGCAAATCCCGGCAAGAGGCTCGCCCACGCTCTCGATCATTGCCGTGAAATCAGCGAAGATTACGCCGGGGTACACTGCCAGCTGTTCATCGACGATCAAAAAGTCTTCGGGCGTTTTTTATTAGTGGAAGTGATGAACACAACCCATGTTGGTCCCGGCCTTGCGCTCGCGCCAAACGCGGATCCCGCCGACGGGTTCATGGAAGTTGTCTGCGTGCGCGATGATCAGCGCGAGCAATGGTGCCTTTACTTAGATCAGCTGCGAAGCGGGGCCGACGTTGCGGCACCCTTCGAGGCAAGAACTTGTCGCAGAGCCGAATTTATCTCTGTCAAAGCGCCGGTCCACGCGGATAGCAAGATCGGAATGCCGAAAGGCCGAGTACGCACCTGGCTCAAACCTGGTGCCCTGCAATTTTTTGATCTGGGGGACAAGTAATGAGCCCTTCTGACTGCCTCAAAAATGGCTAGGGAAGGGACGCAATAAGGAGGTTTATGCGTATTCTGATTTCCAATGATGACGGGATCTTCAGCCCTGGGATCCTGACACTGGCGAAAGTAGCCAAAAAATTTGGCGAAGTACGAATTGTTGCTCCAGACGTTGAGCAATCGTCGATGGGCCAGGCAATCACTGCTAACAGGCCTTTAAGTCATCGTAAGATCCCGCTCGGAGAATTTGAAGCTTTCAAGGTAAACGGTACTCCGTCGGACTGTGTAGCACTCGGTCTCTACCATTGGGGCGAAGCAGACTTGGTGCTTTCCGGGATCAATCTGGGGACGAATCTTGGAAGCGCAATCTGGCATTCCGGGACCCTTGCCGCTGCCAAGCAGGCTACGCTACTGGGCGTCCGCGGAATCGCTTTCAGTACTCCAGTCGAAGATGAAGAACCGCGATTTGAGAATTTGGAACCTCACATAGAAGAAGTGTTGAAGCTTTTGATTGAGCGATCCAAGGCGCGTCTACTCAACGTGAACATTCCTTTGAACCCGAAAGGGATTCGATGGACAAAGCAGTCTGTCCGGCAATATGACGGTAAAATGGTCCGCGGTACCGATCCGCTCGGACGCGAGTTTTATTGGTTCACCGTCGTTCCGATCAAAGGCGCGGACGAAGGGACCGACCGCTGGGCGATGGAAAATGACTTCATATCTGTTACGCCGTTAAGACTCAACCTGACTGATAATCACGAGCTGGAGTACCAGAAAGAGGTTGCCAGGTAGACGAAACGCCGGGAGCGCCG
>JBKPCS010000168.1:0-9510 GCA_046727495.1 bacterium
CGGAAGGCGCACCGGCTTGGTCGTTTGATCTCAATGGCAGTTACACGATGGGAAGCCGAATCATGAAGGCGGGAGATTTCGGATCCCAAGCCGAATACCATTACGAGGCACAAGTGCTGAGAAACATCCACCTGTTCAAAAAATACTACCTACAGATCGGATTCGATCACGATCAATTCCAGTTCTCCCGCTCAAACGCTACGCTCTTTCCCTACTCGCTAACTAGTGACGCCGCTATTATAGCCATCTCGTACTGGTCTGGAGACGAGTACCATCCCTTGTTGAAACTTGAGCCTGGCATCTACTACACCCGAAATCACATTACAAAGAACTCCTTCGATATGCCCTTCAGGGTTCAAGGAGGTGTGAAAGTCAATGACCAGCTACATCTGGTACTGGGGGTTGAAATCGATCCATTTGCCTCATCGATTGCTTTTCCGATTGTCGGGGTCAATTGGAAAGTCAGCGACCAATTCAATGTGCGAGCGGTGTTTCCCAAACCTCGAATCAGTTATCTGCCGAACAAGTCTCTGGAGTTCTTTATTGGCGGAGAACTAACTGGCGGGGCGTACCGCAACGGCCCCACTCGGGACCGGCGCACCAACAATGCGCTTTTGGACTACTCTGACTACCGAGCATGCCTGGGTATGGAGTATGATTTTACCAAAGTCATATCTCTGGAAGCGAACCTGGGTTGGAGCTTCGAACGGCGCTTTAACTACCACCGTGCGGGACCTATCTACAACGCAAAAGGGGCGCCATACGCCCAGTTAGATTTCAAGTTTGGGTTTTAGCCGCCTTTGGCACGAGGTTGCTGGTCTTCCGTTCGCCACGACGTGGCCGAGCTTCAAGGCGGTCGCGCTTCAGCGCAACCTCGTGCGGCTGCCACGCCGAGGGCCACCAATCGAGGACGACGCCGAGAACGAGACAGATAGCTTACCGATAAATCTCCGATCCCGTACGGACAAACTCGTCCGCTTTTTCCCGCATCCCGGCTTCGATGGCTTCAGAGGTTTCAAGCCCATGCTCCTTGGCGTATTTCCGAACATCTTCGGTGATTTTCATCGAGCAGAAATGCGGACCACACATTGAGCAGAAATGTGCGGCCTTCGCTCCTTCTTGCGGCAAAGTTTCATCGTGGAATGCCCTTGCCGTGTCGGGATCGAGGCTGAGGTTGAACTGATCTTCCCAACGAAATTCAAACCGGGCCGCGCTCAGCGCATCATCCCGGTACTGAGCGCTGGGATGTCCTTTGGCCAGGTCTGCCGCGTGCGCCGCGATTTTGTAGGCGATTACTCCCTCTTTGACGTCGTCACGGTCCGGAAGCCCGAGATGCTCTTTCGGGGTTACATAGCAAAGCAGCGCGGTGCCATACCAGCCGATCATCGCCGCACCAATTGCACTAGTTAGATGATCGTATCCCGGCGCGATATCTGTCGTCAGGGGTCCCAGCGTGTAGAAGGGCGCTTCGTGACACCATTCCAACTGTTTCTCCATGTTTTCCCTGATCATCTGCATTGGGATATGGCCAGGGCCTTCGTTCATAACTTGCACGCCGTGATCCCATGCCCGTTTCGTCAGGTCTCCCTGCACTCGCAGTTCAGCAAATTGGGCCTCATCGTTCGCGTCCGCAATTGAGCCGGGGCGCAGGCCGTCTCCAATCGAGAAGCTGACGTCATAGGCAGCCATGATCTCGCAAATATCGTCCCAACGGGTATAAAGAAAACTCTCCTGGTGATGCGCCAGACACCATTTTGCCAGGATCGATCCACCGCGCGAAACGATCCCGGTTTTCCGGTTTGCCGTGAGCGGGATGAACCGGAGCAGCACACCTGCATGTACAGTGAAATAATCGACACCTTGCTCGGCTTGTTCAATTAAGGTGTCACGATAAATTTCCCAGGTGAGTTCTTCCGCTCGTCCGCCAACCTTTTCTAATGCCTGATAAATTGGCACTGTGCCGATCGGCACTGGGCTGTTTCGAATGATCCATTCGCGTGTCGCGTGAATATTTTTGCCGGTCGACAGATCCATGACTGTGTCCGCTCCCCACTTTGTTGCCCACCGCATTTTTTCTACTTCCTCTTCAATGCTGGAGGCCACCGCGGAATTGCCGATGTTTGCATTGATCTTAACCAGAAAATTCCGCCCGATTACCATCGGTTCTGATTCCGGGTGATTGATATTCGCCGGGATAATCGCTCGTCCGCGCGCGACTTCGTCACGGACAAATTCGGGAGTGATTTTTTCGGGAATTGCTGCGCCGAAGCTTTGTCCAGGATGCCGGCCGTTCTTACCGATATCTTCTCTACCAAGGTTTTCTCGAATCGCGATGTACTCCATTTCCGGAGTTACGATGCCCTGTTTAGCGTACCAGAGTTGCGTTACCGGATGGCCGCTTGACGCCCGTAACGGACGGCGGCTGAAATCCGGAAACAGGTCACCGTTTTTCTTTGCCGCGTTGGCAGCGTGGGCCGCGCTCAAGTAACCGTTATCCTGCGGCCTGGTGATGCGGCCGTCGTAGCTTTCCACATCATTGCGCGCAAGAATCCATTGACGCCGCAATTCCGGCAACCCTTTCTTTACATCTCCGCGAAAATCGGGATCACCCCAAGGGCCGCTGGTATCATAAACAACGACAGCCGGGTTTTCCTCACTTGCTCCGTTCGGTTGCCGAGTAGGAGACTGCGAAATCTCGCGCAGGCTGACTCGAATGTCGGGATGAATTTTGCCAGCGACATAAATACGCTGGCTCCTTGGGAATGAATCGTCAGTGGTGGCCATAATCGATGGGACCACTCTGGCGTTGCTCCCTGCGACGGTATTAGCCGTTTCAGGTTCAAAGGGTCTTCCGGCAACGCGCCGAAACTCTCAGCCAGAGGCTCCCCTGCATTTCTGCTAGTAAACAACGAAGGGAAGGGCGAGTCAATGGGGGAGGTGTCAGGGTATCGGCGTATCGGCGCGTCGGGGTATCCACCTTCGCCAAGGCTTCTGACTCCGCCAAGGCTTCGTCGGACAGGACGGTGGACAGATCGGCGTATGGGCGTGTCGGTGTATGGGCGTGGGTCTTCAAATCGTACTCGTCCTCGTCGTCGCCCTCGGTCAGCGAAGAAAGGATTGAAACAGAAGACCGCAAAGGTCACGAAGGTTGGCCAGCTATTCTTCGTATCTCAGCGATCTTTGCCACCTTCTGTTCCTGTCTTCCTATTGGCATCGATGGTTGTCGAGCCACTACAGAAGCAAGAATCATCCTGGTCGTCGAGTTCGAGGACGAGGAGATGCGACAGAGTCGTCCAAAACTAAAGGGCCCATCTCTGCGTTCCTAGGTTCGATTGAATCTTTAGTGACGTATTGTTAC
Source organism: bacterium (assembly GCA_046727495.1). GTDB lineage: Bacteria > Verrucomicrobiota > Verrucomicrobiia > Chthoniobacterales > JAFAMB01 > JBKPBY01. The sequence goes on from JBKPCS010000168.1 coordinate 3,359, forward strand.
CGGTAGCCCGCGCTGAACGGAGTTAGCTATCGTCGATATTGCTGCAGCCCGCTCCACTAATGCGTCCACATCGGCCGGCCGACTCGCCTCAAGGCGCATGGTAACCGTGGCCGCAGTTGCCAATGTTGGATTACCTTCAAAGCGGACTGTGACATCTACTTCGAGCGATTGTAACTGAATGCTCATGTCATGAGCGACATACCGAAGATCGTTGCAAAGGCATCCTCCGATCGCTAATGCAAGCAGTTGCCCGCCGTTGAATCCGAGATTGCTTCCGCCTGCCTTACCTTCCTGTCGATCAACAATAAGCGTATGGGACTCAGCCCAACCGAGAGCTGCTTCGGTCCCGTGCACACTGCGTAATTGAACAGTTATCTCTGCCATTTGGTCACGAGATTAACATATTGCTACCACAGCTATGAATCGTTCTATTCCTCATCGTCGTAATCGTCCTCGTTCTCGAACTCGAGATCGAGGACGACGAAGAAGAAGAGGAGGACTTTTGTCGCAATTTGGGAGCGAGACAGCCGCGCAGTGACAACAGGAAAAACGCGGGTCGCTTACGAGAACCTGATTGAACGGGACCTGAACTCGACTGAGGATTAAGCGTATGCCGGCCCTCATCCAAACCCTCGATCTTCAAAGGGAACTTGCTTCGATAAATCCGCCTCTCCTCATCGATGTTCGTCTCAAGGATGATTTTGAAGAAGCTCACATTCCGAACGCGGTGAGCAACTGCGTTTTCGAAGTTGCCTTCCTCGAGCGGATGACTGCAGAAAAGAGCCAACCGATCGTTGTCTACGGGGCCGATTCAAACAGCTATGAATCGCGCATGGCCGCGGAGAAGCTAAGCAGAGCAGGATACAAAAATGTCAGCGACTATCGCGAAGGCATTCGCGGCTGGGAGGAAGCTGGCGGATCGGTCACTCGGAACAAACCGCGACAGCATGATCCGCAGATCACTGACGGAAGACACGACATTGATCTAAAAGAGAGCTTTATCGAATGGACCGGCCGCAATCTTTTGAATAGGCATCACGGTCGAATCGGATTTCGCAGCGGTTCGCTGACGATCGCTCAAGGAAGATTGACCGGCGGCGAGTTCGTGATCGATTTGAAGCAGATTGTCTGCTTTACCCTCCAAGGAACAGATCTGCATGACGTTTTGATCCGTCATCTCCAAAGCGACGATTTCTTCGACATTGAACGATTTCCTGAAGCGCGCTTCCTGATTCAAAACACGAAACAGATTGAAGGTGCAACAGCCGGTCACCCCAACCTTGAGATCACAGGTGAGTTATCTCTAAAAGACGTCTCAGCACCGATAACCTTTCTGGCAACAGCTGGTGTAACCTCAGATAGCAAAGGTGCCGCGCAAGCCGTTCTCTCCTTTGATCGCACGCAGTGGAACGTTATTTACGGATCCGCGCGTTTCTTTCATCGGATTGGGATGCACCTGGTCAACGATCTTATCGATCTAGATATGAGGATCGTTACGGCGTGATGCGGGATTCCTGGTCAAGAGAGAGACTCTAAATAGAAGGCCGCAAAGTTCGCGGAGAAATTCAAAAGAAGAGTTTTTCTTCAACCTTCGTGACCTTTGCGATCTTCTGTTTATCCTCGTCTGTTCATAATTCGCGCGGAGGTCGTCAGAAGAACGCAGAGATTCAAATCAATGCCTTCTCCGCGTTCCTTTGTCACCTCTGCGCGAGACCAAATCAGCGCGCGGCCCATTGAGATAGTTGCATCATCACTGGCTATAGCGTCCAGTTCCGCGCATGGACTTTATCGTTGTTGGAATCGGGTTTTGGGGCAGGGAATGGTGCAAGCTCCTGAAAAAGCAATCAGTGGCTTCGGTCGTCGCGACAGTTGATCTGAGTGAGGCAGCAGCGAAATGGTCTCGGGAAACACTCGGAATTCCGTGCTTTTCAAGCCTCGAGGAAGCTGCAGCGAAAACCAGGGCCGATGCGGTTCTGGTTGTCACCAATCCCGGACAGCATAAGCCCGTCATCCTCGAGGCGCTTCGGCTAAAGAAACATGTCCTGGTGGAAAAGCCGATGGTTACATCTGTCCTGGAAGCAGACGAGATCGCGGCCGCGGCGGAACATTCAGGAGTGAACGTAATGGCTGCGCAGGGGTACCGATTCTTGCGCGCCGCAACCTTTATACGAGACCGGTTAGCAGCCGGAGATATCGGCGAGCTGCAAGGAGTAAAGATTCGGTTCCGGCGCTATGTGCCCGACGTCATCAGCAATCCGGAACATTCACTCTATGCACTGCCGCATTCGATTCTGCTCGATATGTCGGTTCACCATTTTGACCTGCTCCGGTACATGACCCAGAAAGAGCCGGTAAGCGTGCTGGCAATGGAGCATGATACTCCGGATAACGCGTTCAAACACCCTTCCAACGCGATCTGTCTGCTGCGCCTGGAGCCAAACACCGCTGTCGTATGGGATGGCGACTGGTGCGCGCGGGGGCCGGCAACGACTTCCTGGGAAGGGGAATGGCAGTTCATCGGCACCCAAGCACGGCTATTCTGGGATGGAAATATTGAAGGCGACCATCGTACGTCTGTGCGTCTGGAGATCCCAGGGCAGGGGCAGCGAGAACTGCTCGCTCACGAGCCGGTTTCCGAGCGGCGGATTCCGGTCCTCGAACATTTCATCGAGAGCATCAAAAACGGCGTCCAACCGCAACCAAGCATCCTGGATAATCGCAAAACCTTAGCGGTCGTGTTCGGCAGCATCGAATCGGTTCAGCAAAAAAGAGAGATTTGGCTGTAACTCCGGAAGGCCGCAAACATCACAAAGAAAAAAACTTAACGATAGATCTCCGGATGGCGCCAGAAAGCGCAACGAACATCGCCAAAGTTTGCGAACCATTCGGCACACACGTGGCGACGCAGAATCTATGACCGTAGACCCTTTTCTATACCTTCGAGAAGGTTGCTGCAGCCGAAATCAACGCCGCTTGGCCAACAGAGAGCTCCTTGCTCGACGTAACTTCTGTAACTTCTCTAAGGCGAGAGATCTAAAATTGTCTACCACGGGTGCTCGATTTCCCTTCCGGACGGCAATACCAATTTCAGACATTGGTATCTTATCCGCAATCTCACAAGCGACTACCGAAGCGACGCTGCGTTTGACTGTCGATGCGGGCAGAATGGCGACACCCGTGCCTGAATCGACAAGTGAGATCAGCGTGGGCATCTCTCCTGCAGTCTGACGAACGTTGGGGATAATACCGGCATCGCGAAGCATCCCGAAGATTAGATCGTGAAATCCAGGGGCATAAGCGCGCTCGTACATCACGAAGTCTTGGCCCGACGCTTCGCGGAGGCGTACCCTTTTTCTCGTTGCCAGTTTATGGGACGAGGGCACGACGAGCACGAACGGTTCGCGATGGATCGTGACTACTTCGAGTCCAGAGTGCGCACCGATGGGAAGGCGCAAAAATCCAATATCGAGAGATCCGGTCTCCAGCATCTGGATTTGATCCATTGTGAGGATGTTGCGAAGGGAGAATTCTACTTCTGCATTCCGCTCTCGAAACTTACGAACGATTGTGGGCACAATCTCATTGCCAGCTGTTGATATGAATCCGATCCTCAAGATCCCCAGCTTCCCGTTGGCTGCTAGCTTTGCCTTATGAACAGCTTGGTCGACTCGTAAGAGAGCTTCGGTAGCATCCTCGCGAAAAGCGACACCAGCCGCCGTGAGTACCGTTTTGCGTCGGTTACGCTCGAAGAGTCTCACTCCAATCTCATCCTCAAGCGCTCGTATTTGCAGACTGAGCGCAGGTTGACTGAGATGAATCATCTTCGCCGTCCGACCGAAGTGCAGAGTCTCTGCAATCGAGAGAAATGACCGAATCTGACGAAGCTCCATTAATTTGTCTTATTTGAATCTTTTATTACAGAACACAAAACAAACAATTTCAGTTATTCAAGGCCAGGCCGGTAATTGGGCTGTCAGCAAAACGAATAGCCCAATTATGATCTTCAATAACCTCAAAAATTCCTTCGTGTCAGCCGCCATCTTTCTCGCTCTCGCCGGGACGGCGGTTCCCTTGGCGGCCGCACCGATCAAGAACATCGTGTTGGTACACGGCGCGTTTGTCGACGGCTCGGGCTGGAAACCCGTCTACGATGTTCTAGTCAAGGACGGTTACAGCGTCACCGTTGTACAGGACCCGCTGACCTCGCTGGAGGAGGATGTCGCCGCGACCAAGCGTATCCTTGATCGCCAACCGGGCCAGTGCATCCTGGTTGGCCACAGCTACGGCGGGGCCGTCCTCACCGAGGCTGGCACCGACCCCCATGTCGCCGGTCTCGTATACATCGCTGCGCACGCGCCGGACGAGGGGCGAAACCGCGAGGCCGCCAACGGTGCGAGAAGCGGCACCAGCCGCGCTCAGGCGCTCGCTGGCGTGGCCTGCAGGCGACGCCAGAAGAAGTCCGAAAGCCCCCAGAGCACGCCGGTGGCCGCTGCCCAGCTCCACACCTTCGGGCCATCGCCCACCGAGAAGTGGGCGATAAGCGCCGAGGCGAGGGTGATGGCGAAGCCGGCGTAAGCCCACTCCTTGAGCCGCGCCGGCACCGGCACAAGCAACAGCACCACGCCAAGGAGCTTGGCCCACGAGAGTTCCACCCGGAAGTAGGCGGGGAAACCGAGATGACCGAACATCTCCGCCACCTGTGGCAGGCTCAGTTGCGCGTAAGCGGTGAAGCTCATCTGCAGACAGAAGAGCAGGGTGACGATCCAATAGACGATAGCTTTGGGGGTCGTCTTGACGCCGACGAGGGCCGGATTCTGCAGGTTCGATTCCATCTTCCTTCTCAAGCTTCAATGTTTCGGGGCGTTGGGCGGCCAACCGGGAGTCTCAACGCCGAACTGCTTTGCGTACTCCGCGTTCAGCCGCTGCCAGCCGAACTTCATCGCCTCGCCCCCAACGATACGCCCGATGCGAGTTCCGCTGAGAAGGTGATCCAGAACATCCAGACAAATGTGCCACCCTGCAGCACCCATTGAGATGAAGCGGCGATCGATGTTGTGCCACAGCGTCAGGCGCGTGCCGCCAGCGAATGGTTCGAGTTCCCATCGGATATCCTGGCCACCCCAGTTGTACTCAAGCACCTTGGGAGCGTCGGCTAGCTTCACGGTTGTTTCGGAAACCTGCGCCGTGGGTGCTCCCACCGTAGTGAGCTTCACCGTAGCTCCAACCGTGCCCAGGCTCCCATCGGCTTCAAAGGGAGCCCACTCGCGCAGATGCGCCGGCTCAGTAAGCGCCTGCCAGACTTTCTCTGGCGAGTGGCGCAGTTCTCTGACGAGAATGAGCGTCCATTTCTCTCCATCCTTTCGTACCTGCGCCCCGCTGGCGGGGCCCGGCGCGTACCGCTCGCGGTCAGTCATCTATCTTCTCCTTCTCTTCTTTTTTTGTTGGTTTGATTGATCCATGCGGTCGAGGTGGCGTTCGAGAGCATCTACGTGAGCGGACCAGAATCGACGGAACGGAGCAAGCCAGGCATCCACCTCCTGGAGTGGTTCAGGTTTCAGCCGGTAGAGCCGACGCTGTGCATCCACCCTGGATTCTACGAAACCGGCCTCTCGCAGCACTCGCAGGTGCTTTGACACGGTCGGCTGCGGCATACGAAGTCGGCGCTCGATCTCTCCCACCGACTGCTGTGACGAGACCAGGACACCCAAAATCGCGCGGCGGTTCGGCTCAGCAATGATTTCGAAAACAGATTCCACTCTCTTCGTATACTCTACGGAGCATATACGCGTCAAGGCATATACGCGCAGGAGGCGGTGACCGAAGTGGTTTCGATTCCGCTCGGCTGTGTGTTCCGCGTGGAAAGAAAACTACAAAATCAGCAGGCAGGCTGGGGGACCAATATTAGCGCAGTGGCCGAGGAGGACTTTTTGCCGCGGGCAACGGCGAATGACCTTGGGGATTTGGAGTGTCGCCCGTGCCGAGTTTTAGCGCTCTGTCAGGAGCGCGAGATATTAGCCCAGGGCTTTAGATGACATGAGCCGACAGCAAGCAGCACTCGCTGCTAAACTGTCGGCTCTCTATGAATAATAAAGAACAAATCGAGAATAGGTGTAAAAGCGCAAGCAATCAAGCAAGGCCAGAAGGAACTGAAG
>JBKPCS010000169.1:0-11206 GCA_046727495.1 bacterium
CACCGCTACCAACTCACCTTCAGCGGCCGAAGAATCTTGACCGCTTTGCTAGCGGCTCGAAATGCTGATGTCCAACAACTCACAAAACTGGCAGCATGAACTTCGTCGACAAAATCATCGATTTTCCAGGGTAGTAGTACAGAGAGCACAAAGCTTTCAGATCAAGGGCGGTTACACGTTGGTGCCCCATTTGTGCGCTTCGATAGTCCACCGAATCAACAATTGGCGGCGTCGGGGTTGAGTCGCTAGCGTGGCCGTTAGCCTGTACAATTCACGGCCCATCGAAGGAATCTATGCGGCGCCGCCCACGCGCAAGACAAGTCCACAAGTACCCGCTTGTGTGATCTTTGTGTTCTTTGTGGCGAACTCTTCCATATAGTTGACGCTGGTGCCGATCGACAACCCTACCATCGCGATTTTTTGTCCGACCTTTCTCAAGCCAGAGATGTTGCACGTCTACCGGCAGGTTACTGGTCTGAGCCGGGTGACCCCGAAAGTGTTAGCTTTTAAGCGCGAAAATGCGGACCGTTTTCCGTTTCCTTCAGTTACGTTGCTGCAAGGAACTCGGGCTCGATCGTTGCGACGGATTTGGCAAGTGCAGCTGCAGAAAGCCCCACAGCAAGCATATCCGCGTGAAGTCCGTTCGCTGAACCAGGCTCTCGCATCGTATCAATGCCGCCTGTTGCATATCTACTTCGGAAACAACGGAGTCTTTTGGTTACCGTTCCTGCGAACAAGCACTTGGCCGATCGTGGTTTCGTTTCATGGAGCAGATGTTCAAGTCGATCTGCAGTCTGTTACCGCGCGAAAAATGCTTTTGCAGGTCTTCGGATTCGCGCGTTTGATTCTGGCGCGATCCCAATCGCTGGCCGACGCGCTGACGGAAATCGGATGCCCGGCAAAAAAGATTCGGATCCAACGCACCGGAATACCTCTGAACGAGTATCGGTACCAGGAACGGCACCATCCGATTGACGGCTCTTGGCAGGTCCTTCAGGCGTGTCGTTTGATCGAAAAAAAGGGACTCGCGGCAACAATTCATGCATTTGCGGATTTTCGGCGTACCTGGCCAAGTGCCCGCCTTACGATTGCCGGCGACGGACCACTTCGGCGATCGCTCGAACAGCTGGCTGAATCGTTGGGAGAGTCGGCCCATATCCACTTCACTGGATTCTTGAAACCGGAAGAACTGCGCGGCGTGTACTATCAGACTCACATCTTTCTTCACCCGAGCGAAACGACAAAGGAGGGCAACCGCGAAGGTATCCCGAACAGTTTACTTGAAGCGATGGCGACTGGTTTGCCATGTATCGCCACCAGCCACGGAGGAATTCCCGAGGCAATTGAGCACGAAGTATCCGGGCTGCTTGTGTCGGATTCTGCCAGGCTGAGAGAACAGATGCTTCGAATTGCAGCCGAGCCTGAGTTAGCGAAGCGATTGGGAAGAAACGCAGCGGCGACCGTCAAACAGAATTTCGATCTCAACAAACAGATAGCACAGCTCGAAGATCATTATTTGAGTTTGTTGGTGTAAGGGGGGCGGTGCCCCAGCCGGGCACTCGCTAGCGATTACGTTTTCGCGCTCCGACAGGAGCGCCGGATGTCAGCCCAGGGCTTCAGCCCTGGCTAGATCGTTTGAATGGCGTTGTGCCCCTGAAAAAGCAGCAAAGTGTGGGCGCGCCACCTTTCCAGGCAACGCCTTGACCTGTCGCTCCCTCGAAGCGGGCGCTCGCCTGCAAACCAACCCATGGCTGAAAGCCCTGGACTAACATATCAAAGCCCGTTCAGGGCGATGCCGGCGTTTCGGCGCTTCATTCCGGCGTTGTCGGCGATGTCGGCGCTGCCGGCGTTTCATCGGCGTTTCATCTGCGTTTCAGTTGCAGCGGCGCGGCCAAGTAGCTAATCTTTCCTAATGATCCTCCCAGTCCTGGTTAGCGGCGAAGCGTTGTTTGACTTTTTCTCGACCGATGTAGGTGCGGGCCTCGGAGGAAGCACCGGATTTCACAAGCGGGCGGGGGGTTCTCCCTTCAATATCGCCGTCGGGGTACAACGGCTCGGTGTACAAGTTTCCTTTTTGGGCAAAGTCGGCGCCGATGAATTCGGAGACGCGCTGCTCGCCTTTCTCACACGCGAAAATCTCGATCTATCGCATGTCATCCGCGAAGAAGGCACAAAAACCATGCTGGCGTTCGTCGCCGTCGACAAAGAAGGCAAACCAGAATTTCGTTTCTACCGAGATCGAGCCGCGGATATTTCGGTGCGCCAAGACGAGCTCACCAGTATTCAACCTGAGAAATTCTCGCTTTACCATTGCGGCGGGATTGTGCTCGCCGATGAGCCGGCCGCTTCCAGCTACATGTCACTGGTCGATCGCTTTGTAAACGCGCAGATCCCGGTCTCTCTCGATCCAACTGTCCGAAAATCTTTGATACAGGATCCGGAAAAGTATGTCTCATTCTTGTCCGATTTAGTCAGCAAGGTCAGCGTTTTAAAGGTGAGCGATGAAGAGCTGGAGTTTCTAACGGGCACGCGCGACTTTGATCGCGGCGTGAAGCTGTTACCGGTACGAAAAGATGCTCTAGTGTTTGTAACTCTCGGCAAACACGGATCATCGGTTTATCGCGATGGCGTCAAAATCGCCGGAGCGCCAGGCTTTTCTGTTGATGTTGTCGAAACCACCGGCTGTGGTGACTCGTTCATGGCAGCGACACTTGCGCAGCTTGCCGGAAAATCGATTGGCGAGCTAGGCGGGATTCCCAAAGAAGACCTCGAATCGATCATGCGATTCGCTAACGCAGAGGCTGCAATCGTCGCCACCCGAGTCGGCGCAGCCGAAGCAAATCCAACGCAAAAAGAAATACAACAATTTCTAGAAGGCCAGAGATAGGTCGGGATTATCCAATACTAGTCAGAGAACATTTTTGAGCATGCGCACGATTTTCATGGATCGAAGCGTGCGCAAGGCGAGGCCTCCCGCATTCTCGCTGTTTGATGAAGCGGTGCACCTCATTCGCCAGCGATGGGAAAGCCGGGACGGCTTTGCCACGGCGATTGCCGAAACCCTGAAGGCGCTGGGATCATCAGCGATGAACACGCGACCAAAAATCACAAGCAATTCAGCTTTATAGGGCGTCATTCCTTGAAAATTTGTCCGAAATGGCAAGCCACAACGCCGGCGTCGGAAACGCCGAGAACGCGCTCCCCGGACTGCTTTCAGACCTTTTGACGCATCGGGAACCGGCATAGTTCACCATGGGTGTCGGCGGCAGAGGGCTGCCGCCCTACAGCTACATGCGCAGCATCTTGCGGCGATATTCTTCGTCCAGCCGATTCTCAATCCGTTCCACTTCGCTCGGCGGCATCGGGTTAACATTGCCAAGCTGACGGGCTCCGATGAATATCTCGGCCGCTTTCACCGCCATCATCATTGCCACGCGCACCGCATCGATCGATTGGCCGATGGTGATTATTCCGTGATTCTGCAGAAGCATGACTTTGGGTGGTTTGCCGTGCTCTTGAGCGAAGCTTTGGACGTCCTGTCGTATCCGTTTTGCTAATGTCAGTCCCGGATCTTCGTATGGGATAAGCAACGATTGAGGACCACAGCAAACAACCTCATCTGGAAACCTGCGTTGTTCCGCAAACTCTTTCCCGGCCGATGTACAGAGAATCTGGTTAATCGGGATCGGATGCGTATGGCCGACACAGTTGACGCCAGGAAGAGTCAAAAGATAGGCATGAAAAAACGTTTCAACCGACGGTTTGAGAGCTGTCTTTTTGACCCGGCTGTCGAATAAGATGTCTTCAATTTCTTGTTCCGGAACCGCGTTCCGGTCTAACACAGGCAACAGCTTCTCGAAATAGCATTGAGTAAGCTGAACCCTTGTGAGCGCGGTCAAATTGCTTCCGCTCGCCTTCACGACAAAGGTCTGGTCATCGATCCGGCAGGAAGTATTCCCTTCGCCCAGAATGATGAAACCAGCACGACCAAAGTCGTGCGAGAGATCAAGAATCGCGCCGATGCGCGAATCCGAATTTTGCGATTTCGGTGACTTTTTCAAAGGCACTTAGGTCAGGTTCAGCCAGCGTTGAGACGCACCTTCAGTGCGCACGGACGCTGGCGGATGTACTAGTAGGGCTACGCTTCGCTCCACCCTAGGCTTCCTCCTTCGCTAGGCTACGGAGGACAGGTCGCCGCTGGAATTCTCTTAACTCGCACTCGCACTAACACTCACACTCTCCTACCATACCCCGCAAAAATGCACTTTCAGCCCTAACTCGTGCATCGCTGTGGCTTTGGTGAACATCGCCTGCGTGGCGCCTTGTTTATCCGGCGCATACGCAACCTGAATGTGATTTGATTTGTGCTTGGCCATCATCTGATCGCGACTAACTCCTTGCAGCACCGCGTGCATGATAGGCCATTGCGACGTCGTCTGTTTCCATCGGTCATTTGTTTCCTGCTCAGGGAGGTCAACCACTTCGGCCAAACCGGTATCAAACGCCAGCTCGTCTCCCTGCAAATATACGCGGCTCCAAACGACCCAACCGGGTTTACTTACACCTTTACAGGTGCCGCCACCGAGGCGGAAATACATCGGTGGTTGCCGCTCGCTGGATGTGCCCTGGTACCCTCCCTTGAAATGGGCAGGAGGCGCGCCGCCGCTAATCTGAAAGACCCATACATACGCGTCCAGCCTGTCATCTGAATACTGACGCCCCCATCGTAGATCGTGTAAGGTGGTTTCGGGAGAATAACCAAGCTCCCGCCAAATCCGATTGGTGATGAGCGCATCCAGTCCGGCACACTCATCAACTTCGTTGAAATGGGGAAGCGCTTGCCCAGCGAACAATTCTTCACCGGTCTCTTCATGGTGAACTGGTGGTCTCTCGACATTGTTGAGGAGCGCTTCCGCCAGGTCGGAGGCCGGCGCAAGATCTTTCAAGCCTTGCTGATATTGGATACCGATAGCGGCGCACCCGAACTCTTTCGCAATACGGACTGCCGCAACATACATTTTAGCCTGCTGTAGAACCTGATTTTCTGTCAGATCGGTCTCCTCGTTTGGACCGAAATTGAATTTGACCCCGCGCTCGATAAGCCAATTATAGACGCGCCGCGCTTCTTCCTCACTGACGGTCAGCATCTTCGCATAGAGAGCAGACTGGCTGAGTCTTTCTTTGAAAACCCCCGTCGGCTGCAGGACCTCGTCGGGAACAATAGCGTTGTACATTCCCATGCACCCTTCGTCGAAGATGCCCAAGATTGCTCGCTCCGATCGGAACTTTTCGGCAAATTTTTCGGCTACCTTTCGTATCTGGCCAGGTATTTTTACATCCTTAAACTTCTGGACATGCGAGGTATCGTGTTTGACCTTTTCGCCGGCGAGCCATTCCCGCAGGTTCTTTGAGAAGAACTTGTCCTTAAAATCCTCGCTCCATAGCGAGGTGTATTTTATACCGGCTTTGGTCAGCGACCCATTCAAATTCAAAAGGCCAACCAGGCCGGGCCAGGTACCGCTCCAGTTCGCGACGGTTAATATCGGCCCGCGATGGAAATAAAGCCCTCCCAGCACATGCTGCGTGTACTGCCATACCGCTTCCGCCACGACGATTGGCGCGTCATTGGGAACTGATCGCAGCACTTCAAGGCCGATTTTCTGGCTGTCAATAAATCCGTGCCCTTTCGCCTTATCGAAAGGATGCGCCCGCTTCACCGTGCCGCCCGCACGTTGAATCGCGCCGACCAGCGCTTTTTCCATTGCTGCCTGCGCCGGTTCACACATCTGATTTGCTGACAGTCGCAAGTCGCCATTTGCAACAAGATAAATGGTCTTCATTTACAAGGTTCGAGGCTTCAGCCCTTCCTGCGACGAAGTCCGTCGAAATAGACGATTACGATGATTAGCCCGCCCGTGATGACCAGCTGCCAGAACGAATTCACGTTTAGCAGATTTGCTCCATTGTTAATCGTCGTCAGGATAAAGGATCCAATCAGCGGCCCGTGCACCGAACCGATCGCGCCAAACAGGCTCGTCCCGCCAATGACTGAAGAAGCGATTGCTTGCAGCTCCCAGCCTTCCGCCTGGGTTGCATTACCAATGCCTATGCGTGCGGCGAGCAGGATACCGACAAACGCCGCGCAAGTGGCAGACATGATGTACGCGATGTAGAGCATCCGTGTGGTGTTGACTCCAGAGAGCCTCGTCGCTTCCTTGTTCGAGCCGACTGCGAAAAGATAACGACCGAAACGAGTCTGATGGAGGAAGATGTAACCAGGAATTGCAACTATTAATACCATCCAAAACAGATTCGGCAGGCCAAGCGGCGGCGGCAGCGGGAAATTGCCGCGAGAGAAACCGGTGAACTGATCGTTGGTAACCGAGATTGTGGCGCCGTTGGTAATGAGCAAACCAATGCCCCGCAACGCTGTGAGCGTGGCAAGAGTCATGATGAAGGGCGGCAAACCCAAACGCGTTACGCCAAAGGCGTGGAAAGTGCCGATCCCTACGCCGATCGCCAGCGTCAAGACAACCGCGATCCAGATCGGAAACCCATGTGTCAACAGCCAGGCGATAATCACACTGGTAAAGCCAACGATTGCGCCGACCGATAGATCGATTCCTGAGGTAATAATTACAAAGGTTTCTCCGATCGACAAAATGGCGGTCATCGAACCCTGCCGAAGGAGGTTAGTGATATTGTTGTAAGTCCAGAAACTCCTCGTACCGAACGCCAACAGCACCCACATCAGAGCTAGGAGCACTAACAGTGTTAGTCCCTGTAAGGCGGCAATACGGGCCTTTCTCTTTGCTGCTGCTAACTGCAGCTCTTCAGACACTTCAACCTTGCCTTCAACGGTCATCTTTTCTTCTCCCGGAAGATTGTTCTGTTGCTGGGTAGTCTCTCATACCCCGAGTGCCTCTGTTAAAATCGTCTCGTGCAAAACTTTCTCGCTGACGGCGTCGCTGTCGTGGGTCGCCACCAATCGCCCGCTGCGAAACACATGCAGCGTATCGGAAAGATCGTAGACCTCGGGCAAATAGGAGGAGATCAAGATGATGCCGGCTCCATTGCGCAGCAACTTAGCGAACAACTTATAGATCTCCGTCTTGGTCCCGACATCGACTCCGACGGTGGGCTCGTCAAAAATGAAAAGCTGCGCCCCGTGATTGAGCCATTTACCAACAACAACCTTTTGCTGGTTGCCACCCGATAAGCTTGTCGCTGGGGCCTCACGCGACGCCGTTTTGATTCGCATGTCCGCGATCTGCCGGTCGGCGGCGGCGGCCTCGGAGGAGGAACTGATGACGATGCCTTTGGTCAACCGCTTGTAAATCGGCAGGTTTACGTTTAGGGACACACCCAAATTCAAGCAAAGGCCCTGATCGCGCCGGCTTTCCGGTACGAGCGCGATACCGAGTTTAAGGGCATCCTTTTCCTTTGAGATATCGACAGGCTGATTACGCCAATAGGTTTTGCCGGCCTTTTTTGGAAATCGGCCAAAGACACTTTGAACAAACTCGCTGCGGCCAGCACCAACCAGCCCGTAAAGGCCAATGACTTCTCCCTCTCTCACCTTTATCGAAATATTCTCAAATCCCTTACCTGAAAGGTTCTCTGTCCGGAGAATTTCGGCGCCGAATGGGATGCGCTCTTTGTAATGAAGCTGGTCAATCGACCGCGCAATCATCCCAGTGATTAGCTTCTCTTCGTTTGTCTCCGAGACGCGCTGAGTCGATACCCATTGGCCGTCTCTCAGAATGGTCACACGGTCCGCAAGCTGGAACACTTCTTCCAACCGATGTGAGATATAGACAATTGTCACCCCTTTAGCCTTCAGACGGCCGATCAACGCAAAAAGCTGCGCCGTCTCCTGGCGGGTCAAATAAGCCGTCGGTTCGTCAAAGATCAGAAAACGTGTTCCGCGGATCGCCGCGCGTGCGGTCGCAACCAGCTGCTGTTGGCCAATTGTAAGATCAGACAGCAGCGCTCCTGCCGCGATCTTGAATCCGAGATCGTCCAGAATCTTCTGCCCTTCGCGCTCCATCCGGCCATGTTGGAGCAGCCCGGCGCGCACCTTTTCGTCGCCGAGAAAGAGATTAGCGGCTACGGTAAGATGGGGGCATAACACAACCTCCTGATGTACTGCGTTAATGCCGAGGTCGATTGCCTCATGAGGCGTGGCCAGTGCCGCCGGTCGGCCTTCCCAAAAGATTTCGCCTTTGGAACGAGTGTGTACTCCGGTGAGCAGCTTGATGAGCGTCGATTTGCCCGCACCATTTTCGCCGACGATCGCGTGGATCTCCCCGGCTTCGAACTCAAGACTAACGTTCTTTAGTGCATGCGTCGCTCCGAAGCGCTTATCCAGTCCTTTAAGGACCAGAAGAGGCACAGCACGAGCTGCTGCGCCTCCATCGACATTACTGCCGCCATGTTCCGCTGGATTCATTTACTGGTTTGCGGATATGAGCCGTTCGAGTGTCTCGAAGACTCAATTATTTGATTTTCGGGCTCAATAGCTCCTGCGATCGAGGGCTATTCATGTTTTCTTTCGTGATCACATTCACACCGGTGTCTACGGTTGCCGGAACATTTTCGCCTTTAGACGCGGCCAAAGCGGTCTTTACTCCCTCATAGCCCATGCGAAACGGATCCTGTACAACCAAGGCGGCGATGGTTCCGTCTGAGAGAAATTTCACGGTTTTATCATCCGAATCAAACGCGATCAGTTTGATTTGGTCTGCCGCCTTATTCTCGGCAATAGCCTGGCCAGCCCCTTGACCCATGATGAGATTCGACGCGAAGACGCCTCGCAGGTCCGGCTTGGCGGTGATCAAATCGGTCATGATGTTTAGCCCAGTGGTAGCCATACCGTCCGCGACCTTGTCGGCGACAAGCTTCAGACCGGGGTACTTAGCAGCTAACTCTTCCTTGAAGCCTTTGGCGCGTTGGTCCAATGATCCGACGCCTGGAATAGAAGTGATCAGTGCGACTTCGCCTTCCTCCTTGCCGTACTTTGCCTTTATCGCAGCGGCAAGCGCGTCAGCAGCCGCCCGACCACCCTGGACGTTGTCGGTTTGGAGAAACGAAGTGAACGCTTTCGAGTCTGCAGCCGAGTCGATACCGATCACCTTAGCTTTTTTAGCTGCCTCATCGATCGGTTTACCGAGCGCCGCGAACTGCGTTGGCGCGATTACAATTGCCACCGGTTTCTGCGAAACGGCGTTCTCAAGGATACCGATTTGGCCGTTGATATCCGACTCCGACTGAGCACCGAGCTCTGGCACGTTTACGTCAAGGTCTTTTCCTGCTTTACGACCTCCGGCAAGCACGATTTGCCAAAAGAATGAGGTGGTATCCTTTACGATGATCGGGATTGTCGGCTTATCAGCAGCCGGTGCCGTTTGAGCCGCGCCGGCGAAACAGCTTACGCCGAGTAAAAGGAGAACAATTTGACGACCTAATAATGACCTGAAGGGTTTCATCTGAGGGGGTATTTTTGGCTGTTGGTAAAACAGACGCCGCAGAACTTTAGGACTTCATCCGGTGGGGCGGCGCTTCCACGCTGGATTGATTTGTTAAAAGAATTCCACGGGCATGCCCGGTCAGTCCAGCACAAAAGTAAAGCTTTACATCATGATCGCTGGAACCAGCGATCCTACCACCATCGGAATTGGCTTAGAAAGGCGTACGCAAGAACCAGCGTCACGGTCACCATCAGGAAAAATGTCCCGCCGATCAAGCCACAGACAAATGTCCAGTCCTCTTTGGTAACCGGTTTTCCCTGCCCGGCGTACCGCTGCAGGATCTTGTAGTTCCGAATATTGGGCTTGTACCAGAGAACGAAAATATCGCCGATGAATGGGATCATCCCAACCACCCCATTGATCAGGATGTTGAGCGCCATCCGGATCATCGCGATCTTAGGTAACCGGTGCTGGACGCTGCGATAAAGCAATGCTGCCGATATAAGCGAAGTAGCATGATCGCCAACAAACGGCACTAGCCCGATAATCGGCTCAAATCCAAACCGGATCCGCGTTCCTGGAATCGCGAAGATGGTGTCGAGAAGCCGAGCGACAAAGGCGATAAACGGGTCGGGATCGCCAGCCTGCGAGGCTCTCGGTCTGGTCCCGGCCTCGTTCCCTTCAGGTGGCAGCACCTCGACCTCGACGAACTTGTCGCGCTCTTCACGCATGGTCGGTTAACCGTCGACCGTCTTCCCTCTTCCGTCTACCGTTTTTGGGCCAGTTCAGGAGCAGGAGCTGCAGCCACGCCGAACGTCCGCCATTGCCCACTCATGAACGGAAGACGGTCGACCGTCGACCGTTAACGGTTAACAGCGCGGCCGAAGGCCGCGCTATCCGGGAATCTCGCGCAACATTTGTGCGTTAGTCGGGAACTTTTTGAGGAACGAAAGCAGCCGCTCGATGGCCTCCGGCGGCCTGTGCCCGGCCAGCCCGCGCCTGATCGTATTGATTTTTTCCAGATCGTGCGCCGGTAACAACAATTCTTCCCGCCGTGTTCCAGACTTGAAAATGTCAATAGCCGGAAAGATTCGCTGATCGCTGATCTGGCGATCGAGCACCATTTCCATATTACCGGTTCCTTTGAACTCCTGGAAGATGAGCTCATCCATTCTGGATCCGGTCTCGATGAGCGCAGTCGCCATGATCGTGAGCGAGCCAGCTTCCTCTGTATTCCGGGCAGCCGCGAACAACTTACGCGGGATCTCCATCGCCCGAGAATCCATACCTCCGCTCATCGTTCGGCCGCCGCCGGCAATGGCGTTATTAAATGCCCGTCCGATTCGAGTAAGCGAATCCATCAGCACAAACACATCTTTGCCCGCCTCGACCAGCCGCCTTGCGCGCTCGATTGCTAGCTGCGCAATGCGCGTATGGCTCTTGATATCGCTGTCATTCGAGCTGGCCATAATATCGGCTTCAGGAACCGTTCGCCGGATCTCGGTAACTTCCTCCGGCCGCTCATCCACCAGCAGAATTATCAGCTTCATCTCCGGATGATTCTTCACAACGGCGCTGCCAATATGCTGCAGAAACGTCGTCTTACCGGTTCGCGGCGGCGCAACAATCAGCCCTCGCTGCCCTTTGCCGATAGGAGTCATCAGATCCATCACGCGCGTGGTATAACGGTCCGGCACAGTTTCCAGCCGAATTCGTTCAAGCGGGTTGATCGACGT
>JBKPCS010000170.1:0-12136 GCA_046727495.1 bacterium
ACCGATTCCTTCGCGAACGCGATGCCGTTTGTCGAGCTTGTTCGGGCGCTGGGAGACATGCCTGACGGAGGGCATCATCCCATTTTTGAAGTGCGGTTTGCACTACAAAACCATCCAGTTCCGGACATTACCGTGCATGGCTTATCCGCTCGGCTTCGGATGCGATCGACCGGTACGGCGCGTTTTCACGTCGGATGCGAGATCACCGCTGTAAAAGAGGGTTTGCAGGTAGTGTGGCTTTTCCGGCCAAAGCTGTTCTCTCTGGCGGAAATAAAAAAGCTGTCGTACCTGTTCCAAGAAGTGCTCGCAGTCACTTGTCGTTCCCCGGAAAGTCGAATCGCCACCCTCAGGACCTGAACTCGATGAATACTACGCAACCCGCGACAGAAGATTTGCTCGAACCGCCGCCAACTCATTGGGTCAGCCGTGCGGCGTTTCCGGTCCTCGCCGGAGTCCTTTTTCTCAATGAAGCTGCGCTCTACGCCGCCATTTACTTGGGATCAGTCTGGCTTGCGGTACTGCTGATGTTGTGCGTCAGCCACCTCATGCACGGAATGTTAATCGCCTTTCATGAGGCGTCTCATGGGTTGCTGCGAAAGAACCGTCGCTTGAATGAGATAGATGGGATCATCATAGGAATTATGAGCTTGATGAGTTTCAGCCTCTATCGCGGAGCACATCAACTGCATCACGCACATCTAGCCTCCGAACGAGACGAAGAACTCTGGCCCTTCGTAATTCCCGGAACTTCGCGATGGTTGAGAATCCTGGCCGCCATTCTCGAACTGAGCCTCGGGTTCTTTTACACCCCGTTTTTGTTCATACGCACTTTTCTCCGCGCGGGTTCACCGATCCGGAACAAAAAACTGCGCCGTCGAATATGGGCTGAGTTCGCTCTGACAGTTGGTGTGTGGATCTGCATCCTGGCGGCGGTGACGTGGTGGGGCGTGTGGAATTATTTTTTGTGGATGTATCTGGTACCCGCTTATTTGGCAGCAAACATGCAGAGCTGGCGCAAGTACATCGAGCACGTTGGACTCATGGGTTCCACGGTGAACAGCTCCACGCGGAGCATCGTGTCAAAGGACCTGTTCGGCCAATTTATAGCTTTCACCTTGCTGCATGAGCCATATCATGGTGTCCATCATCGACATGCCGGCCTGCCGCATGCCGAACTGCCGCAATTCGCTTCAGTGCTCGCGCCGAAGAGCCCCGGCGAACTACCTCCCTTTCCAAGTTATCGACATGCCCTTATCCATCTTTTTCGCAGCCTTGCCGACCCTCGCGCCGGAGCCCAGTGGCACTCAGCCACACCGCCTTTAAGCCAGAGTTGACGGGCTCGAGAAAAATCTAGTGGTACGCAGATGCGTTCGGGAAAGGATTATAGAGATCACCGCGATTCCTTTCCGGGGAGTACACAAATCCGTAGAGATCTTTCTTGATATCGACCGGCTCGAGGATCAGGCCTTTGTTACGAACCGCGTTGCTGTATTCGATCAGAACTCGTTTGGTACCGTTGATGCCCCACATCTTGAATCCCGTCCCGAATAATCCGCCGTTAGGGTAAAGTTCTTCCAGCCCGGCCATCGCATGGAAACAATTGATCGCGACTCGATCCTTGCGGTAAAGGCGGTCATCGGCCCGATAACGGATCGTTCCACGGTCAAGCAGCCGTAGCCGTCTGACGCCCAGATCAAATGCCTCTTTCCTGATCTCGTACGGCCCCCACATGCCGATGGCATTTTTGATATTTGTGCCGAGCTTCAGTGTTTCCTCCAGTTTAAAATCTCTGCCGACGGAGATAGGACATTTGTTCCATGAGGCAAAAATGCGGCTGCCGAAGCCGTCAAAAACGCACAGATGCGGATTGCGATCGAAGTCGTGAGGCAACCAGCTAATTGTAAATGCTTCAAAATTCCATTGCTTGTATCTGCCCGGTCTGAATTTCGATATGGCGCGGGGTTGCTTGCCAACGGCTAACACGCGTATCACCGAAATGAACGAGTGCGAAGATTGCGGGTTATTCCATCTGTTCTGGTAAGCGAAAGGAATAATGAAATAGCGGTCTTGTTTATTTTTGCCTTCTCCCAAGCGCGCTGAAATCTTGGCCCTGATGCGGTTGACGATCTGGTCGTATAACGGCACATCATAGTTCGAGAAGTCGACATCCGCTTTTAGCAATCCTGCGTGAACCGGAACGCAGGGGCTGAAAAGCAAAACGCACGTCGCAATCCAACCAGCAACACGAAGCATGGGTTTGGGTGAAAGCGCCCTTGCCAAATCGCGCTCCCTGCTCGTTTGCTTGAGGTTGAACATGGGGGTCTCGGAAAGAGCGCTAAAAACGCTCTCCAGCCCAACATTCAATTGGCAAATTGGCAAGTCGAAACGTATAACTTACATGAAATTCTCCCCCCTTGTCATCAGCCTTCCTAGTGATGCTAGGATTCGCCTCATCGAGTTTAGGCGACGATCGCGCTGATTCGGTCGCGCCCAAGCGCACCTCTTTCGAACACGACAGCGTTCACGACGAGATCTGATGCGACAAGGCGAAGCGGTCTTCGTCGACAGCGGGGCGTGGATTGCGCTTGCCCTCTCACGAGATCGACATCCTTGAGCCGAAACTTCTTGCCGCTAGTTACGCGATAAGGCGCGATGAATTCCTGGGACCTTTCGATGATTTCACTTCTTTTCATTTTGCGTCAAGTACGGTCAGGAAAATTGCGAAGAATCGCGGGTACAATGGTTTGGATCAGCTTTTCGGTTTGCGCTTGAGTACGATTGACATCGGCCCTGCCCCAGCCACGCCAGATAACCGACTTGCTACCGGGGTCAATGATGTCGATCACCAAGGTTCCAATTTCGGCCTCCCCGTTTGGCGATGCTGCCAGACTGGCGATCCCGGCACTCGCGGTTTTGGCAGCGGGTAGTTTGTAACCGGAGTAGTTATCAAAAATCGTGATGTATTCCCCTTTTCTCAAGACGATGTGAAACGCCACCAACAGGTCTGCTTTTCGCGTATTGGAGGAATGATACCCCTTTTGACTCAGGACGGAAGCATTCGATGCCTCGATGCGATTCTGCCAAAAAGGAGCGTTAGAGACGGCCGCTGCTGCTGCTTGATTGAGATGCGGAACAAATGCAAACGACGAGCGGGAAGCAAGACTGCCACCGGTAAGTCGCGGTGAGTGTACCTGTGTGGTAGAACAACCCACTACCGCGAGCGCTATGGTTCCGAGCAGAGTTGCATGTAGGGCGTATTTCATAGTCCGCCGATCGATACCGCTTCCTGCAATTATTGTAAAGCACTAGGCGACCCTGGAGCACACCGTCGTGCTAGTGGGCTTCTCGGAACTAACAGCCTCAAAACATTTTCTGAACTCACCGCGGAGGCGGGTTTTTTGATCTCCCACCGATCTTGCGAACGAGGTTTACGCACAGAGACTTAACAGTAGAAGTGTCCGGCAGGAGTTTCGCGTCCAAGAGCGGCCGATTCCCGTAGCTCACGATTGACGCTTTCTCCAGACCCGACGCAGCTTCCAAGTTTCCGGGTCGCCTGTTATTTTGAGCGTTCCACTTAGCATGAGCGTCTTTCCCCCATCAGCTAGTTCGCGAACGATCGTCAATTGGGCGTCGCGTGAATCCTTCGTCCGAAAGGAAACTGCTGAGATGAGTCGTTTCCCATCGCCGGACCACCAGGTCCGAATCGTGTATGCACCGGTACGCGTATCTTCTTTCGTCTCAGGTTGATTATCAGTACGCATCTTGTCCGTCCTCCGAAATCCAGGACCTCGCAAATGGACGGTTAGCATGCTCGGCGTTTGAATGTAGGTCGATTCGAGCTTCACCGAGGAGCCCAGAGTGCGCTCGATCCAGGAAGCACCCAGGCGTTTCAGTATTGGCTCCGGAGAACCGGAGGCTTTTAGATCAAGTACCCACGTCCCGCTGAAGTCGGTCGACCCGACCGCGGCAGCAACCGATAAGAAAACCAATCCGACAACGAAGAGCAGTGAGCGCATAGCAACAATATGCCCACTTTCGACAAGTTCGAGATTCTTTCTTACCCTTCAACTGTGAGCGAGCAATCAAACCCGAAACCGAACGCGGCGATTGCTATCTGCTCCACTGGTCACCAGATGCGACCAAGGTCCAATATCGGAGTCGAAGCAAATCCATTAACTTTCTCTGATTAACACTTACGCCCGACTGGTATTGAGGGCCCTTTACCTTAAACGACCGGCCGGTTTCTAACGAACGAAAGAGCGAACTATGAAAAGCAGACGGATCTCGATCCTCGGTATAAGTTGTGTGCTAGTCTCCGTCGCAGTGGCGGCGGACACCGCGGAAAAACCAGCCTCGCCTGAGACAACTGCTATAACGAACCAGGCCGCTGAATATGAAAAAGCCTACAACGCTGGAGACGCGAAGTCATTAGCTCATTTCTTTACCGAAGATGTTGAATACACCGACGAGAATGGACAATTCACTCAGGGTCGGTCGGACATTGAGGATCGGCTGAAGAACACATTCGCTGAAAATAAAGGAGCCAAATTGGATGTGCAGGTCAGTTCGGTACGGCCGCTCGCTCCGGATGTGATCGAAGAAAAAGGGACCACTACCGTTACCTCATCCGACGGGGACAAGCAGTCGTCAGGCTATACAGCTATTCACGTGAAAAAGGACGGCGAATGGCTGATTTCGCGCCTGTATGAATTCCCGATACCAGGTCCAACTTCCGGCGAGCAACTCAGTCAGCTTGCTTGGATGGTGGGAACGTGGAAGGATAAAGGTGGTGGCTCCGTCGTGGAAACGAAGGCAAACTGGGCGCGCGGCAACAATTTCCTAACACGAACCTTCAAGGTTTCGCAAGGGGATCAAGTTCAGCTTGAAGGCTGGCAAATCATCGGCTGGGATCCAATCGAAAAACGCATCCGCTCCTGGATATTCGACAGCGACGGTGGATACGGCCAAGCCTTCTGGACTCGCGATGGCAACCGTTGGTTGCTGAAAGAGACCAGGGTGTCGGCTGACGGCAGCGAGTCTAGCGCGGAACAGACTATTACCTACATCGACCAAGATCATCTCACATTTGAATCGGTTAACCGCACCCTGGATGGTGATCCGCAGCCCAATATTGCTAAGATCGAAATCGACCGCGTGAAAACGCAATAGGCAATTCCGGAGGTTCGAAGATGCAGTTCATAATGCGAATTTTGGTGGTCGCGATCTCCATTGCGGCTGTAGCGATCCCCCCTGATCTAGACGCGCGTGGCGGTCGAGGAGGAGGCGGCGGCCGCGGCGGCGGCGGCGGCGGGCGCGCCGGCGGTGGCAGCTTCTCTCGTGGCGGCGGTGGCAGCTTTTCGAGATCGGGTGGAGGAAATCTCTCCAGATCAGGCGGAGGTAGTTTCTCTAGATCGGGCGGAGGTAATTTCTCGCGGTCATCTGGTTCTTCCCGAAGCTTTGATCGCTCCAGTTTAGAGCGTTCCAGCCGCGCGACTTCTTCCAACATCAATCGAGGAGGCGGTCGAGTTCCTTCCGGAGGCACCGCTGCGCGCGACAGAGCTTCGGGGCAACGGCTGGCCAACAGCTCCGCTCAATTACCCTCGTCGTCCCGGATCAGCCGTTCCGAAACAACTCGCCCGTCTGGCGACCGCTTGAGCCAGAGACCTTCAACTCAACCCGTTCGTCCCGGGACCAGGCCGGGTGCTGGCTCCCGTCAAGGATTAGCGAATCGGCCAGGCAACCGGGACGCGGGAAATTTCCTTAACCTCGATACTAACGCGCGTGGAGGACGTTTAGAAGGGTCGAAACTGGCATCGGGGCAGCGGCCGAGTCAATTGCCCGCCAACGCTCAACGTCAGGCACTCAGCGAACGCGCTGGTCGTGAGCAACGTTTTGCAGCGCTCGGTGAAAACCGCCCGAACTGGAACGAGTGGAGCCAAAACCGGGGAGACAAATGGCAGCAGGCCGTCAACAATCGTCAGGATTTTTGGAACAACTGGTCAGGCCAACGGCAGGACAGGCTCGACAATTTTCGGCAGAATCAGGATCAGCGCTGGAATGATCTTCAGGGCGCGCGCGAGGATCGCCAGGCATGGAGAGAAACCAACCGCGAGGATTGGCAGAATTATCGCAAAGACATGTGGGATTACCGCTACGATCGTGCCGACCAAATCTGGGACGACGTCAAAGATTACCACGATGATCTCTTTGATAACTACTGGTGGGGTAGCTGGTATCCAGGATACGGAGTGGCAACCAATCCCTGGTGGTGGTGGGCACCGGCTACAGCCGGTTTCGTTGGCGGGTTCGTTACGGGCGCCGCAACCTCAGAGCCTTACTACTATGATTACGGAGTAACCACTGTTTACCAGGGTGATACGGTTTATGTCGACGGAAAGCCGGCGGGCTCGACTAAGGATTATACCGAAAAAGCCGTCGCGCTGGCCAACTCCGTCGAGAAAACACCTCCTCCCATGCCCTCGAAGGACAAGGAGTCAGAAGAATGGTTGCCGATGGGGGTTTGGGCTCTGACCCAAGAACAAAAAGGCGACGCCGTAATGTTCCTGCAAATATCGGTCAATAAGCAGGGCGTCATCAGCGGCGCATATAAGAACACGTTGACAGGTCAGAACGAGCAAGTTATCGGCGCGGTCGATCGGGAACGCCAGTTGGCCGCGTGGCGGCTCGGCCAAAATGGTAAGACCGTGATTGAAACCGGCCTCTTCAATCTGACCAAGGATGTAGCGCCCGTCGCGATCCATTTTGATACAAGCAACACTCAAACCTGGCTCATGGTGCGCCTCCCTCAGCCATCGATGCCGGATCAGCCCACCAAAGTAGAAGCAATCGATCGTACACCGCCACCGTTAACGGGCGCACAAAATCAGAGCTAAAACTAATCAACAGCTGTCATGCTCCGGATGAGAATCCGTCGAGAAGAGCTATGACAACCTCGATCGCGTCTACCCGGAACTCGGAACGACTTCTGCCGATTCGCTAGAAATGGGATGGTCGAAATTCTGTCGTAAGATTCGCACCAGAATTTCGGTCGCGCTCGGATGCACTACTGAGAGATTGGCGAGCTCACGCGCCGAAAGACGGCTAGCCATTGCCGTGGAAACGAGATTGACAATCTCCGCCGCTCGCGAGCCGATTGCGAGGCATCCCATGATGCGGTCGGTCTCTGTATCGAGCAAACATTTGATGGCCATTTGTTCGCGCTGGACAGAGCTCAAATCATTGTCCGTAAAGAGTGGACCGTTCCAGGCTAGCGCTTTGACTTGGAGCCCGGCAGCCTTGGCTTCGTCCTCGGTCCAACCAATACTCGCAATCGGCGGTTCGCTGTGCAGAAATTCTGGGAACCACCGTTTGTCGAATCGGGCGGCTTTTCCGAGAATGTTTCGCACTGCCACATCCGCCTGAGCCGCCGCAACGCTGTCAAGCAAGGCAATTCCATTCACGTCACCCACTGCATAGACTGACTCGATTGGTGTTTGCATTTTCTCGTTGACTGAAATCCAATCACCGCTTTTCAAACCTACCGACTCCAGGCCGAGGTCGTCGCTGTTGGGGATTCTGCCAGTCGCGACCAGAGTGGTGTTCGGCTGAATAACTCTGCCCGTACTCAATTTATAGCTTGCTGAGCTTCCAGTAATCTGCGGCGGCAGCTGGATTGGTTCGTTCAAGAGAACTTCAACACCGGCTGCCTCCAGAACAGTACGAAATTGCTCACCTGCAATCGTATCCCAACTCGGTAACAACCGAGATTCAGCTTCCGCCAAGGTTACTCGAGCACCCAATTCTCGGTAGATCGCGGCAAGTTCGCAGCCGATGTAGCCACCACCCACGACAAAGAGATGCCGAGGAACGACAGGCTTCCCGAGCAGATGGTCGCTGTTAAGAATTCCGAACTCGGGTTGGCTCGGAAACCCCGGTCGAGAGCCAGTGGCTAGGATTAAATGGCTGGCGGTAACTTGGCGGCTCTGACCTCCCGCATCGGCGATGATAATTTTGTCTGGCCCATTCAATCGCGCACGACCAAATTGCAAATCTACCTTTTCACGGTCGATCGCCCGGCTGAATTCCACCGCTATTTGATTGCTGCTCCGCCGCTGCGTAGACAGCCAATCAGCCCAGGTCGTCTCGATCAAATCGAGTGAGATCCCGACTTTTGATGCGGTGCCAGTTTGTTGCAGATAGCTGGCGCAGGCTCTAAGTGCACGGACTGCATAACTGCCTGCGTGCAAGCTGGTACCGCCCAAGTCCCGTTCTTCCACTAACAGCGTGCGCAATCCTGCCTTTGCGGCCGAAAGGCATGCTTCTCTCCCGGCGGAACCGGATCCGATAACTACTACCTGATATTCATAGCTCATAAAAGGTCCAGGCTAAGTGTTTTTTTGTCTTGGAAAATAAAAATTGAGGGAATAGCGCGCCGGATGACTTCGATGTTTCTGGTCCGATTGGGTTTTCCGACTGGCATTTTTCTCGGTGAAATAGCGTGGTTCGTATCGCTTCGGATAGACGTATCGTCTTCGACTGTATCATTCAGATTCCCATCGCGATCATTGTAGAACAACGCGGGTAACGGGAGCCTGTCTTCTGTCCCGACCAGAACGGCAATGTTCGGGCTATCGAGACCAAACGTCCCTTCTGTACGTTCGGAGCGCGATAAGAAAGGATAGTCTAATCATGATCATCGGAAAGCTCGGTTTCGATAAACTTTCACAGAAGCTTTTGGCACTGATAAAAACGAGCGCCGGGATCAGTGACCAACTCATCAGCATCATAAATGGTCTCGCCGTTTCGAGGATCTCCGGTGGCTGTCCGAGCAGAAAGAACCAAGGCTGAGAAATCGACAGAATTGTCGCGACGACGCCTCCAACAAAGACAGCGAACCAAATGGAAACTCGCAGAACCGCTCGTTTTGCGTCATCCATCTCCGCTCCGGGCGACTGCCGAATGAAGCTCGGCCCTACCGATCCTGGGGGCTACCGGATATTTTTTGCCCAACGCGCCCATACACCGACACGCCGACACGCCGATACGCCGACACGTCGATACGACCAGAAGCGTCCAACCAACCGAAGTTCTTACGGAATATGGATCGCGGCATCCTGCTTCTACTGATATTAGGTGCGGGCGTCGCACCTGTTCGCTTCTCGAATACAGCTGACGGCCAGAGTTCCGATCCGGTGCCACCTCAGGCCAGCCCGATGACTTCTCCGTCACCATTTCCCGGTGCGCAGGAACTGGCTCCGCCGGCCAAGCCGAGTCCCGCGATGATGTCACCACCCGCGAAGAATGCACCGGTCCTTAACCGGGAAACGATTGTTCGCCTGAAGGTCTTTCTGGATCAGCACTCATTTGGCCCGGGGGAGATTGATGACCGCTGGACCAATCTCTGCGCGAACGCGTTGCGGCTCTATCAATCGGCAAGCGGCCAGAGTGTGACTGGCCAACTAGACCCTGAGCTGGAGCAAGAAATAAGGGGACTATCGCCGTTGTACGTCACCTACCAGATTAAGCAGGAAGATTTTACCTGGGTTGGCAAGTCGCCTTCTAAGCCCGCTGCGCAAGCAAAGCTGAAAGCGATGCCATATCCATCGATTGCCGAGTTTGTGGCAGAGCGTTTTCATACAAATCAGCCGTTTCTCGTCAGTCTGAATCGAGGGAAAAACCTTAGCCGCATCCACGCTGGTGACGCAGTCCAAGTCCCGAATGTTCCACCATTAGAACTGGAGCCTCTCAGGGCGACGGAGGATATCCCACCAAAGCCGGAGCTGAGTGCCCGCACGATAACGGTCGACACGAAAAACAAGGTCCTGGAGATCATTGAGAATGGAAAGATGCTCGCTGCTTTTCCAATTACTCCTGGGTCAAAACAGCTTCCTGCCCCGATCGGAAATTGGACGGTAACAAAGATGACAGTCTTGCCCTGGTTCCGTTGGGACCGAGCGATGCTGCTGCACGGCAGACGAAGTGGAGAATTTTATAAGATTCACCCAGGTCCTAGAAACGAGGTGGGACTGGTCTGGATCGGCCTGAATAAGAAGGGTATCGGCATCCATGGAACCAATCGACCCGACTCGATCGGTCGATCAGCCAGCCATGGCTGTATCCGGCTGGCAAATTGGGATGCTGTCTATGTGCTTAACTCCATCACCAAAGGTGCGATGGTTCAGATTCAGTGAGTGTGAGAACGCCGAAATCGCCGGCAGTGCCAACATCGCCGACAAGAGAAGCCATCGATATTTCCGCGCGCAAAATGGGTCGAGCCTATCTTGGGAGTTCCACGAGATAGCGGCAGGTGCAGCCCTCCTGATTACTCTGTCGGCAATGACGGCGTTTTTACCGTTTCGCGCCAGCCGAATGGGAATCGTGGCCGGGCAATCAAATCGCCAGTTTCTGAAATGGCCCATTTAGGGAGCGAGCATTGAAAGCATTTGCCGCCGAAAAGGCTGCGCATGAATGCACCGCGAAAAAAAGGTTCGCCGCAACGTGGGCATTTCCAGTTCGCCAGCCAAAGGGCCAGCATGAAATAGACGAAGAAGGTGATGCCTGTGAGGATGGCCGGAACAAAGAATAGAAACCGAATCTCAAGCACTGCAGCTGCAAAAAGACAGAAGACGACCCGACGCAGCCGGCGATACGAGCTCCAGGATTCCTGATAGCTCGGATCAATCCAGAAAACGGTAGACTGGGGAATCGTTTTCACGAGACGCGTAGCATGTTCGCTGGGTCTTATATTCTCGGATCCCTCGCGTGAAGTGGCAAGAGGATATGGGATAAATGATACGGCGATGAGGCGAGAGAACGCCGACAGCGCCGGCATCGCCGACATCGCCGGGAACTGAAGCCAGAGCTGTAGAGCGAGTTAAAATTCCTCGGTTCTTCTGAATAGCCTTCTGGTTTCGGAAGCGCGCTAAGCGGTCGTTGTCGGCGGTGACGGCGATGTCGGCGTTCAGTCGCCGTATCGTTTATCCCACCATTGCAGACTAACGACTGTCGTGCGATAGCGGACTATTCTCCATGGAAACGCTCCGGCGGATTCTGACGTTCATTCGGTTTTCGCATACGATTTTTGCGTTGCCGTTTGCTTTAGGATCGATGCTGGTGGCGGCTCGCGGGCTTCCCAGTTGGCGAGTGATCGTGTTGATTTTGTTGGCCATGGTGTTCGCGCGAACCGCTGCCATGGCGTTCAACCGGATGGCCGACTGGGAGATCGATAAGGAGAATCCTCGAACGGCCGGGCGTCACAAATTGATATCGAAAAACGCCGGGTGGCTCCTGGTTATCGTCTCATCGGTGCTTTTCATCGTCGTTTGCTGGTTTATCAATCCGCTCTGTTTTTTCTTGTCTCCGGTGGCGCTATCGACCGTGTTTTTCTACTCGCTCACGAAAAGGTTTACCTCGTTCACCCAGTTCTTTATCGGGTTGGCCTTGGCCGTTTCCCCGGTTGGCGCGTGGTTGGCGGTGAAAGGGGAGTTCGGTTGGGCGCCAATCGTGCTAGCGCTCGGAGTAGTGTTTTGGGTTGCCGGGTTTGATCTGATCTATGCGATCCAAGACTACGATTTCGATAAGAGAAAAAAACTAGGCTCGCTGGTAGTCAAATATGGTGTTCCTGCCAGTCTACGGCTTGCACAAGTGTTGCACGGAGCGCTTTTCATCTGCCTGGTGCTATTTGGTTTGATCGGTCACCTCGGGATCCTCTATTTCTGCGCGCTTGTTCTTGTGCTTGGGGCGCTGATCTATGAGCATCGTGCAGCGCGCAAGCTGGATGTTGCAGCCATCAACAAAGCGTTTTTTCAGAGTAACGCGTTTGTTAGCCTGATTTTTGTTTTAGCTGTCGCTGGCGATGTGTTGGTTTAATTAGATTGGGGAATAATAGGGAGTAAGGTCAGCGCTGCTACCGCTCCTGCGCATTTGTTAGGTGCCGCCAACGTTTTACCAGAAACTATTGGAAACAGGCGAGCAGCGTGCTGTTTTGAATTGAGTCCGCAGACGCGAAACGAATTGGAAAGCGGGAACGCCCTCGCACATCGGGAAGGAATCGCATGAGTCGACGACTGCGCATCTTCGACGCCCATCGAACAGCCGTATACGTGCTTTTGGCTCTGCTGAACGCTTGCAGTTCTTA
>JBKPCS010000171.1:0-15182 GCA_046727495.1 bacterium
CGTCGACGCCAAGATGCGCTGGGCCCGGACGGATCAGCCCCCGCCTCATCAGGTTCCTCACCAGGGGGTGGTCGATCCTGCGGTAGTCTGACTCCGGTCCGATACAGTTGATGACGAGGGCCGCAGTCGCGAACTCGTGGCCAGCGCGCCCACGGGGGACGTAGTGCACCTCCATGGCCGCCTCGGACTCCGCAAGGTCACGGATCCGCCCGGCTAAGACGTCGAGCTGCCCGGATGCGCGCATCGCGCCGATGATGGCCTTGCTCTCCGGCGGAATTCTGCTGCGAATGATCTCCCAGTAACGAAAGAGATGACGAAGGAACCGGCGCTTCTCGTCCTCGACAAGCCCCAACCAGATCGTCTGCGTATCTGGACGTAGCGAGTCGATGACCGCCCGCTTGTCAATCCCCATCGATTCGGCCCGGTCGAGGTGCTTGCACACGATCCTGAAGGTGTCGAGGATTGTCTTCGACTCTTTGATTTCCCCAAAGAAGGACTCGTAGGGGTCAAAGCCGCAGTGTACGAGCGGCAGGAGGCCTCGCCTCGAGAGCGCAATGATCCGTCCTTCGTGCGCTCGCCGATGGAGCGCCACTGCGAGATCGACCATGGTCTGGCCCGTGCCGATAAGGAACACGGTGTCGCGTCGCGAGAGACAGTCGAGGACGCCCGGGTCCCAGGGGTTCTGAATGTACCGTTCACTCTCAAGGGCCGACCGGTTCTCGATGGGCGGATGCCGAGGTGGGAAGTTTCCCAGCGCCAGCACTGCCTTGTCCACGACGATGGGTCTCTTGTCCTCTACGTGGATCGTGGGGCAACCGCCCTCAGTGTCTATGTCCGTTACCTCTCCACGGACGTATTCGAAGGTCGTGCCGCCTGCTCGCGCCTGCAACGCCTCGCGCATCAGGGCGAGGATGTAGTCCCGATACAGCCGACGGGGAAGGAAGTCCCAGGGGCCAGCGTGGGCCCCTCTGTCCCGGTTCCACGTCAAGAAGTGCTCTGGATCCTCCGAGAAGGCTCCCATGCGTCCAGCCGGGACGTTCAACAACAGGTAATCTGCCTCGTAGGAATAGGCCGGTCCCATGTCGCGTTCGTCGCCACGATCGAGCATCCGAACGCTCACGACGGCATTGGACGATGCGAACCGGAGCAGGTTCAGCGCGAGCAGCCTCCCCGACAATCCTGCCCCGATGATGGCGATCCGGCTCATTGCTTCCTCGTTCTCGCCGTAGGCCGCTTTTCACCAACCCGCTTTTGCCGCACCGAACTGCCGTCAATCATCTTCCCACTTCGTCGAACTGGCAAACGGGAGCCGAATAATAATAAGCCGGGCGGTAACACTCGGTTTGCTGATAGTACGGCTGCGATTAATAACACTGCTGGGATTGATTATACTCCTGGGGCTGATACTCGTGGCAAGCGCTGCGCGGCATCTCATCAAGGCGATTTGCTTAGAAGGCTCGTCGCTGGAAATATAGCAACATCCCAAAAGGGACTGGAAACTATCCATTGACAGATCGCCGACCCCCACGGTAGCGAGAGATCATAAAGGTCGCGAAATCGGCGTCCAAATCAACCCTTCGGCGCGGATTCTCGCAAAATGACAAACCGACAAAAAGCCAACATCCCTCCACCCAAAACAGCCAACGACGTGACTTTAAACTAAGTGCTTTGGTGACGTTCCTGAACGCCTCGTGGTTCGCATCGAAGTCCTATTAGTTCTATTGGGGCATCTGAACGCGCGTGCTGTGGAAGAAGACCATCTTCCAATTGTCACCCTGCTTTTCAAGGTAAGTCGATTCAAGCCAATCCTGCTTCTTCGTACCGGAGGCATCGGTAATACCACCCTTATTCACCCACGTTGCCCACGCCGTGTTACCCGTGAGGTGCACATCGGGGTCGGTTACGTTCCACTCAAAGCGTTTACCTGCTTCGTGCGCGGCCTTGATTGAGTCTACTAGGGAGTGTCCGCTGAACCGCTTCCCGACGTCGAACGCGTAAAAACTAGAAGCGATCACAGAATCAAATTTCATGTAATCGTCTGACCTGAGTGCGTCATACCATGTGTTCACCACCTCTAAAATCTTCTGTTCATCGGTCGCGGCATTTGCGCCTCCAGCAAACAGAGCGATGACAGTTACAGCCGATAGAATCCCTTTCATTGGATTTCCTACTCTTGTAGTTTTCTAGCGCCCTCGTGCCCGGATAGGGCGGAACGTGAATGTGTTTGAGCGGCTCGAGCAGGGCGTCGAGTTCGGCTTGGGTAATAGAGCCTTCGCTAGGTACGAGGCCGGGAAATTCTATTTGTTCGCCGGGCGGAAAACCGTACCGGACGATCAAGGGCTGCCGCTCGGCTGGAGCGCTCCAGTAGAGATTGAGATCGGTTACGCAGAGCCCGTAAGTGAGATTGGGTCCAAAACCGACATGCCAGATTTCCAGCAAGGCGCGCTCCTCCGGCTTGCGAAGGGTGAAGCCCGAGTGATGTGCCGGAGCGTAATTAGCGGTGGCGCGCTGATATTCTTTGCGAGGTTGGGCAAAGGCTTCTTTTGAAAGCAGCTTGCGCCCGATGTACTCGGCGGCGGGCTCCGGATCACAGAGTCCACCGCTTCGCTGAAAGCTCCCCTTGGATTATACGAAAGGGCGATTACTTTTATACCAAAGTGCAGAACCAGGCGACACCTGAGTTTGCCATCATACCAGGGGTGAGAACGGCATTAAAAATGGCGCAAACAGAAAACTGAATCTTCTCAGTAATACTGCTCTCATCGCCGCCGAAGGGCGGCAGAAGCCGTGAATACGGAATCTGGAGAACCCGTGGCAGACCGCGATACAAAGCGTGGACCAGCGCCGCGGGAAGCACGTAACTGTCCGGCCTGCGGCGCGAAGTTCTTTGCCACCGCCGATGGAGAGTTCTGCCCAGTTTGTATTCTGCGGAGAGCTGCTAGCGGTGAATCTGCAGTGACCGGAGAATCGGGTTCAGTATCTGGGTCAGCAGCCAGCACTGAGGGAACTGGCAGTGGGTCGCAGGTTCGGCGATTCGAGAACTATGAAGTGGTCTTGGACGAGACTGGCAAACCGATCGAGTTAGGTCGCGGTGCGATGGGGATCACTTATAAAGCCTTCGACGTCGATCTGCGGTGTCCAGTGACTCTGAAGGTTATCAACGAACGATATCTCGTGGACGAATCGGCGCGCCTTCGTTTCTTGCGCGAGGCGCGTGCGGCGGCTAGCGTCCGCCATCAAAACGTTGCCTCGGTCTTCCACCTGGGCAGAACCGGCGAGAATTACTTCTATGCGATGGAGTTTGTGGAAGGGCAGACACTGGAGAACCTCATCAGACGGTCGGGTCTCCTTGATGTTAAGCTGGCGCTGGAAATTACAATGCAGGTGGCCGCCGGGTTGGCTGCGGTGCATAAGCAGAAGCTCGTCCATCGAGACATAAAACCCGCCAATATAATGGTGAGTCTTGAGGAGGGAGGCGCTGTGACGGCAAAAATCATCGACCTCGGCTTGGCCAAGGCGGTCAACGAAGCAGGTCCTCAAAGTGCGATTTCGATACCCGGAGGCTTTGTCGGAACACCGGAGTTTGCCAGTCCCGAGCAATTCGCCGGAGTGGGAGCAGACATCCGTTCAGATCTCTATTCGCTAGGCGTGACACTCTGGGAGATGTTGACCGGAAGAACGCCGTTCCGGGGCTCCGCTGGGGAGGTGATGTATCAGCATCAGCATACGCCTTTGCCGCTCGGAGAACTCGAAGGTGTCCCGCAGCCGGTTGTTGTTCTATTAGGGGCGCTCCTTGAAAAGGACCCCAGGCGGCGCTTTCAGACCCCGGCGGAACTTCTGAAGGCGATGCCCATGATAACAGGCGCTTTCGACGCACGGCGTAGAATCACTCGTCAGAACTTGCAGAAGACGCCCTCTACCGCTTCGCGTGTCGGAGCTCGCAGGCCGCCAGCACGACTGGGTCGGAAGAAAATTTCCCTAGCAAGATTGCCCGTTACAGGAAGCGATGTTTTTGGCCGAGAGGAGGATATCGCTTTCTTGGATGCTGCCTGGGCAAACAAGGATATGAATCTCGTTTCGATAGTTGCCTGGGCTGGTGTCGGGAAATCGACACTTGTTAACTATTGGCTCCGGCAGATGGCTGCTGAACGATATCGTTCTGCGGATTTGGTTTTTGGCTGGTCCTTCTACAGACACGGCACGAGTGGAGACACTTCATCCGCAGATGAATTTCTTGACGCTGCTCTCAACTGGTTTGGGGATCCAGATCCACGGCTTGGGACTGGCTGGGAAAAAGGCGAACGATTGTCGAAGCTCGTCTCGCGTCGTCGAACCTTATTGGTTCTGGATGGCTTGGAGCCACTCCAAAATCCTCCTGGTCCGCACGAAGGACGAATACGTGAGCCTTCCGTTCAGGCGCTTATAGGAGAGCTTGGAGCTTTCAATACCGGCCTTTGCGTGATTACCACCAGGCTTCCGGTCGCTGATCTTGCAGCTCACGAGCGCACTTCAGCCCTGCGTCGTAACCTGGAACAACTATCCAGCGAGGCTGGTGCGAAACTGCTTCGGGCGCTCGGCGTTAAAGGTGACGAGGCGGAGTTGCGGACTGCCAGTGAGGAGTTCAGCGGCCACTCTCTCGCTTTAACGTTACTGGGTAGTTACCTGACCGATGCCTACAACGGAGATATTCGCTGTCGCCAAGAGATATCAACGCGGCTTGCTCGAGACGTGCGCCAGGGAGCCCATGCCCGAAAGGTCATGGAATCCTACCAAACCTGGTTTGGCGAGGGTCCGGAACTGTCCCTTTTGCGTATTTTGGGCCTGTTTGATCGCCCGTCTGACGAAAAGGCGATTGGTGCTTTGCTAAAATCGCCTGCGATTCCTGATCTGACTGAGTCACTAACTGATGTGCAGCCGACCGAGTGGCGAACGATTCTTGGCAGATTACGAAGAGCAAGACTTCTGACTGGCGAAGACCCGCATAATCCTGGACGTCTCGATACCCATCCTTTGGTTCGTGAATACTTTGGCGAGCAGCTCCGAAGCGGACAGCCGGATGCGTGGAAGGAATGTAACAAGCGCCTCTATCACTATTATCGAACGCTTGGACCGCAGCTACCGAATAGCTTCAGCGAGATGGAGCCACTTTTTTCAGCCGTCATCTGCGGCTGCAATGCCGGTTTATTTCGAGAGGCATTGCATGAGGTTTACATTCCGCGGATTCAGCGGGGGGACATCTCCTTCGCGGCTAAGAACCTCGGAGCCAGAGCAGCGCTGCTTTCCGTCCTGGCTCATTTTTTTTGAACACGAAAGATGGGGTTCGCCCGCGAAAACAGAGATTGAAGGGCAGAGTCTCACGACAGAAGATCAGTTCTTCATTCTCTTGCAGGCGGGGCTATATTTAATAGCGACACGAGGATTTGCTTCACCCGAGGCGCGAACCTGTTACGAGCGCACCGAGTCCCTGTGCCGTTCGCTTAACCGTCCGCTCGTCTTGTTCGCCGCCCTGGAAGGTCAGTGGCGCTATTCCCTCGTCACCGATAAGCTGACGACCGCGATACAGATCGCAAAACGAGCTTACTCCCTGGCGGAGGAGCAGAATAGCCCTGCACTAATGCTAGGGGCCTACCGCGCTTTGGCAGTCACGCACTACTTCCTGGGCGATTTCCAGAGTGCCTATGAATACTCAATCAGCGGTGTTCGGCTGTGGCGCTTGAGAGGCGTAGATACTCCGGTCGAACAAATCAGCGCGCCGGCGGTTATCTGTCTTTGCTATCAGGCCATAACCGAGTGGCATTTGGGAGAGATCGCCTCTTGTCGAGCGAACCTGGCAGAATCCATCTCGCTGGCGAAAAAGCTGAACGATATGCACGCACTAGCCGTGGTGCTATTGCTTGCAGCGGTCGGCAGTCACTTGGAGAGCAACCCGGTTGAAACCGAGCGCTGCGCGTCCGAGTTGGTTGAACTAGCGACACGTCAGAGTTTTGCGCTTTGGTTGGCCGGAGGAGAGGTGCTTCGCGGCTGGGCACGGAGCGCTTCCGGCAGCACCGTCGAAGGTCTTTCGCGAATCGAGGACGGGATAGAGAACTTTCGGGCAACCGGTTCAATGTGGCTTGTGCAATATTTTTTGGCGCTAAAGGCCGAAGCATTGTATCTCGTGCGCCGTACCTCTGAGGCTCTTGAGGCGATTAAGGAGGCAGAACTGCTAGTTCAAAAATCCGAAGAGCGCTGGTGCTATTCCGAACTGCACCGGCTCAGAGGTGTGTTTCTCACGGAGCTTGGGACTGACCGGACCCAAATTGAGGCTTCGTTCCGCGAGGCAATCAGCACCGCTAACGAGCAACGGTCAGTTTCGTTAGCGAAACGTGCAGAAGCAACGTATGCAGAATACCGCAACCAACGACCGCGGCGGTTTTAGAATCCTGGCCCCTCATGAAATCGAAAATTATTTCTAATCTTGTTTCAGATATACGCGGGGACGTTGTTTTGCCTGAAGACCCCGGTTACGAGCAAGCGCGCAAAGTCTACAATGCGATGATTGATAAGCGCCCGGCCGTGGTAGTGAAATGTGTCGATATCGCGGACGTTAGCGCAGCAGTCCGATTCGCCTACGAGCACAACCTCTTGCTGGCCGTCCGCGGCGGCGGTCACAACGGCGGTGGCCTCGGAATGTGTGACGACGGGATGGTAGTCGACCTGTCGCGAATGAAGGGCGTCCGGGTGAACCCGGAGAGGCGTACGGTGCGCGTCGAAGGCGGTTGTACATGGGGTGACGTCGATCACGCCACCCATCATTATAGAAATTATACGAAGAGTTTTTAACGGCCCGAAGTTAACCGAAAACATTTGCGGTGGCCTCGGTTCTCCGGGTTCATGAAAATGGCCACTATTCGGTATATCCGGCGTGGCGCGCCAGTCCTTCGAGTTAATAGATAACTGCAAGACGCTTGGCGTGACAATGCATGGGCAACAATTCACAAAGCCGGTGTAGGCACCCCGCGCAGCTGGACAGAAGCTTTTTCTGAAAGGAAGTTATGACTCTAACGTCGATTGTGGAACAGCTGGAGACAATAAATCCCGGCGCCGAGCGATACGGGTATCCATGGCGATTTAACCTGTTGGATGTAATCGGCATCAGCCACGACCTATCGCCAGTGAATCCGCGGCCGGACAAATTCGGTCCTCCCGAAGAGGATCACTATGGAAACCCTATGTTTGATTGGGAATCGGCCTGTTAATGCGAAAGCTCACGAGCAGAGGCGGGAGCCTAACTTAAAGGCTTAACGCCGACGGACACGACTGTGAAGAATCGGCTAATATGAACGAGAAAGCGCCGGCAAACCAACGACCGCAGTCTGAACCCTCGCTGCTGTTCGTCATCATCGTACTTGTCGCGATTGGTGCGGCGATGGTTTTAGCTACTGCGCCTTTCACGACCCTAGTCGGGCCGAGCGCTTACGCCGTAGGAGGCGCGTTGCATGGCTTGTTTGGCTTTCTGCTGCTTGTGGTCATGACGATCGGACTCTATATCGGATGGAGCCTTTTCGTGGGCCGCTTTCACGCCTTTTCAGACCTGCAACTGATAACTACCGTGATGGCAACGTTGGCCTTCTTGACGATCGTCTTTGGAAATTGGATTTACATCGCTTACCGCGCTAGCACACCTGAGTCACCGCGTTCCTATTTTCTTACGCGGATGCCGGAAGTCCACACGGTGTTCTTTGAATTTAAGGAATACACCGCGTTGTTCACGTTGCCGCTCTCCGTGGCGGCCGCTTTCATTGTGTGGCGTTACGGCAGGCAGATCCTGGAGCGAGACTGGACACGCACTGCCGTCGCGATCCTCATTGCGCTGAACTTCTTCTATTTCGTCGTCGCGTTCGCATTAGGAGCGGCCGTGACAAAACTAAAGTCGATCTGATATGAACTCGGACCAACCCATCGCAGCCCCGGTTCCAAATGGCGTGGCCATCGCGGCATATCTCGCAGCAATGATCGGATTACTGGTTCTTGGGATAGTTGCCTTCGCTTGCACGGCATCTAAACCTTTTGAGCAAAGTGTATATGGCGTCGGAAGGCTTTGGATGCCAGGTGCCAGCGGGATCGGACCGTACTCGGGTAAAGAGACACTAGGTCTCCTTGCGTGGCTTATCAGCTGGTTAGTGTTGCATTTTGCGTTGCGACAGCGCCGACTTAGCGGTCGCTTCTGGATCATGATCTTTCTTGTTGGTATCGGGGTTGCCACCACCTTGGTCTGGCCGCCGGTCTGGCATTTCTTCCTTGGTGCACATTGATCACTCAGAATTCTGAAAAGTTTCAGTGCGGGTCCTAGTCCAAGATCACAGGTGTAATAACCCGAAAGACTACCCAAGAAATATTATCACTTTGCTCGGAAACCTGACCGGCGACTACTCATGGCAAAACAAACGCGTCGAGACAGCCGGTTCGGATAACTCTGGGTCTCGGCGCTGGTATTTCTGGAATCGAACCCGGCCACATCGTTGCCGCGCTGCCGATCAGCGGTGCGTACGCCGAGTTCGTCTGCCTGCCGCAACGTGAACTGATTCCGGGCCATCTGGGTTGGACGCCGCCGAGGCCGTCAGCCTCGTGCTGAACTACGTCACGGCGTACCAGATGCTACATCGTTCCGCTAAGGTCAGATCGGGCCAGCGCGCGTTGATCTATATTAATGAACGACCAGACGCCGGCACCGTTGCCCACGAGGGGTAGCTGACGGTGACCACCATCTCAAGGACCTTGCCGCCGGGTAACAACGAAGTGCTGGTCCATAGAAGCTGCCATAGCGGAGCACGATTCCGGCGACGCCCTGGGCATTCAGGACCGTGCTCTCAAGCGTGCGGATCGCCGCTAAGGTCTTGGTCAGTGCCTTAGGCGGATTCGAGTCGAGGGCGTCGACCTCCGTCTTGACGCGACCGCCCTGCCTGCTCCTCAGGAGCTCTTTGTTTCGTTGGGAAGGTGAGGTTCGCCCGAATTGGTGATGCTCAACTGAACACCGGCCCGTATATTAACTACCATACGCCAAGAATTATTGTCAGTAGCAACTGCAAATTGACTATCGATTTAACAACCCAAGTGCGACTAAATCCAAAGGTATAATCTCTACTTCTGGCGTGACTGGGCGTCGGTTGCGTTCTGCGACGCTTCAGGGGATTACTGCTAGCAGTGCGTAGGTCGTTGTGTCCATAAGAATTGGATTTCTTTCCAAAGTGATTAAGTCCCGCTATCGGTGTACCACTATTACTTGATGGAGTGAGATTCTGCTTCGAGTGAACCTGCCTCCAGCTTGGTTTTGTAAGATTAGCGTCCCTCCAACGGCCGTGTGCCTTGCCGCGCTGATCTTTTCAGAGTCAAGGATTAAAGTCATCAAGAGGACCTCACATACTTTGTTGGCGTCCGCCAATGGTAGACCAAAGGCCCGCAGGGCGTAAAAGCGATTGCGAGCGGCCAGCCATGTCCCGCGCCCCGCATTGAGGGGGCAGTAAACAGGTCGAGGAGCCACATGCGTGACGCAGCCCGAGGGCTGCTCGATTCGCCTCGAGGTGACGGCCAAGATGCAACCGAGGCTTGGGTAGGCAAAGAAATTGCATTCATCTTTGGCTAGTCATCTGTTGTTGCTCCCTGGGTTCCGTGTCTTTTCGGTTCCCAGCCAGGCCGTTACTCCGGAAACAGTTTTAATTCTGTCGCGGTGCGTCCCGATGACGATAGGCCATGGCGTCCGCCGGAACGCGATTGGCTGCGCCTGCGATGAGCCCGATGAAAATCTCGCATTGCGGCGAGGGCAGCTTAGCAGCGAACTCGATCATCGAGTTCAGGGCACCGTCGCTGAGCTCAGTAAAATTATGGGATTTCCAGTAGTTTCTTGCTCCGGGCGTAAGCAAAGGATCAAAGGCTTTCTGCCATTGCGTGTAAGGCTGAACACCGATGCGCTCACCGTGAGGGGTGCCAAAACGGAGCAAAGGCTCGATCAGCTTCATGCCTTCAGCCGCATCCCCAAGGTAGAAGGTGACAAGCACGACCACCTCTTTGCCATGGACGACTGTGGGAAGGAATGGCAACGGGGGAGCCTTGCGCATTATAGCCCACACGTTTAGCTCTTCCGGTGCGGACTCTACAAATTCGCGATACCGTGTCAGCACCTGCTTTGCCTGATCGAACGGGAAAACGATTAACCCGGCCAGAACTTCAGGACCCACCTCATGAAGTTTGAATTCGAATTGGGTGACAACCCCAAAGTTTCCGCCGCCGCCTCGAATTGCCCAAAACAGGTCGCCGTTTTCGTTTTCGCTAGCTCGGATCCTCTTGCCGTCCGCAGTAACGACCTCTACTGAGACCAGGTTGTCGACGGTCATTCCGTATTTGCGTGTTAACCAACCGAATCCCCCGCCCAGCGTCAGCCCCGCGATGCCGGTTGTGGAATTGATTCCTACCGGCGTGGCCAGCCCGTGAGACTGGGCCGCCTCATCAAAATCCGCCAGTGTCGCGCCAGGCTCGACATAGGCGCGCTTCCTCTCGGCATCCACTCGGACATTCCTCATCGTCGAAAAGTCGATCATCAGGCCGTTATCACACAAAGGATTCCCCGCAATGTTATGTCCCGCCCCTCGAATCGATATTTCGAGTCCATGCTCGCGGGCGAACGCGATTGCATGTGGAACGTCACCGGCTTCTGCACAGCGCACGATAAGGGCGGGCCGCCGCTCAATCATCGCATTCCAGATTTGGCGAACCTGGTTATAATTCGAGTCAGTCGGTTGAACGATCTGGCCCTTTATTTTGCTCTTAAGGCTTTCGGTTGCCTCTTTCGATATACCGATCATGCCTTTTTCACTTCGATGTTCAATAGCGATGTCGGAAGATACGTCGGCGCGGACCGACGTTTCGGTTGGAGTTGTTGTGCTCATTTTCTGCTTTGGTCTCGTGTTTGGATACCAACTAGTTAGTATGTTTTCGATAAAAAAAATTTAGGCGGGTTCGGTGATTAGCGTAGCCAAGGAGCGTCGAAATCCGCGGATCGCCTTAGGAATGCGGGTCGGATCGCGATAGGCTTTGGCCAGTATGATCGAACCCTCGATACTGCCGAGCAGTGTATCAGCTAGTTCGCTGGCCGAGGGCGTCTGCTTCCCGGCGCACTGTGCCGCGATTGGTTGAAGTAGTTCCGCAATGGTGTCCGCGAGCGCCTGGAACATCCCAGCAACGGCTTGCTGCATCCGGGAGTTCGTATCAGCAAGCTCCATCGCGAAGGAACCCAACAGACAGCCTCCACTCCAAATCTCCGGAGAGCACTTCTCCAAATGCTTAAGAAAGGCAAAGGCCTTTTCAACAGGGTCCACAATTCGGACGTAGCGTCCGCTTGTTAGCATCTGCGTGCCTCGCCGAAGGGACCAATCCAAAACCGCGAGACCCAAATCCTCCTTCGAATCAAAAAAATAATAAACGCTGCCTTTGGTCAGCTTGGCCCTCTCACAAATCGCATCCACCGTCGTGGCCCCATAGCCACGAGACAAAAACAGTTCTTTCGCGGCGGTCAGGATACGTTCTTTGGAGTGGGTTGCTGCCATTCGAGTGCTGTAAATATACTAACTGGTTAGTATAGTCAAGCGCAAATTTGCGCATGGTCATCTTTGG
Source organism: bacterium (assembly GCA_046727495.1). Taxonomy (GTDB): domain Bacteria; phylum Verrucomicrobiota; class Verrucomicrobiia; order Chthoniobacterales; family JAFAMB01; genus JBKPBY01. The sequence continues at coordinate 11,647 of JBKPCS010000171.1, forward strand.
ATAGCAGAAATCGCTGTCGGGCGGCGGGGTCCCTCTCCTCTCCTCTTTTGCTTGTTTGTGAATTCGCAACGCGACGAACGCGATTCACTGTGCGCTTCCTGGTCGAGCCCAGATTGACGAGCCTTACCACGAGCCTGCGGCCGAGGATGCGAAAGGCCACCGATTGCTGAACCACAGCGTCCAATTTGAATCCGGCTCGACGTCGAGAACAAGCTCAAGACTTAATTCGACTCGGTTGCTCGTCACCGCAGCGCGCACAAAAGTTGGGTCAGCTGGGGCGGCGACCGACGCAGCGAGTAAGCGAAGATCAAGGTTCGATTCGGGCCTGGACAGGCAGCCTCACACGGAATGCAGTCCGTATTTCTCGTCTAGAGCTGCTAATCGGTTCATGTCGGGCTCCGGTCGCGCCCACTCCTCGGCTGCTTCGGCGAAGAAATGTTCAAATCCAGCGGGAGCAATATTGATGAACACGCGGATTGGTTGATCCGTATTATTTTTGAAACCGTGGACCGAACCGCGAGGGGAGTAAACGCAATCGCCTGGGAACAGGTCGGTCCAGCTACCGTTCATTAAAAAACTAACCCGGCCTTCGACGACATAGAACCATTCATCTTCGCGATCGTGGTAATGCGGCCCTGGCCCGCAGCCCGGGGGAGCGATGTTGAGAAAAGCCGTGAACTTCTCGCCAGTTTGTTTGCCGTCGAGCAGCACGACTATTGCGTGGCCAAACGCACGCAGCGTGCGGCCTTCGTTGGCTCGTACAAGGAGAGAACTACCGAGCGGTGAAATGAGCGGGTGAGTTTCGACATCGTGCGGACTCATAGGCGGAGTGTTTGGAAGGAAAGGGCACCATGGCAAAGCGTTGGACCTTTGACGAGCGGCAAAGTGAGGAAAATACGTAGGACGCCTCGGAAGGTCCGAGCAAGTAAGATTGTACCTCCTCGCGCGCTGAGGACGCAAGCTGTACCGCTAAAGCGGAGCAGGAGCCCACGGAACCCGGGAATTCTCACCCGACCGGGTAATGGTTTAGCCCAAGGATGGGTGCTAATTTGGTTGCTTGCCCTTCCCCCTCGCTCTGAGCTTCAAAGGAGGCTGACCATGCTAGTCTATGCCGCAACCCTCGCCGAGCTTGTCAGCGATGTCGCTCAACGCAATGGCGCGAAACCCGCACTCATATTCGCTGACACGCCGATCTCTTATACGGACCTGAACGCTCGAATCGAACGTGCCGCAAATGGATTAGCTGCCCGCGGGGTTGCCAAGGGAGACAGGGTAGCGCTGCTCGTGCCGAATATCCCCGAGTTCGTCGTCGCCTATTACGCCATTCTGCGGTGCGGGGCAATCGTCGTGCCGATCAATGTGCTCTATAAAGCAGAGGAGATCAGTTATGTTCTGCAGGATAGTGAGGCCAAAGCGTTCATTCTCCTTGCCGATTTCGCCCCGCAAGGCGTCGCCGGGGCAGAAAAGGCGCCCTCAGTCTTGGAGGTCATCGTCGTTGGAGATGCAGCGCCCAAGGGAACGACCTCGTGGGAAGCGCTCACCGATGCCTCGGCACCGGAGCGGTTACCAGTCAAGGTGACGCCCGGTGACATTGCCGCGATTTGTTATACGTCCGGCACGACGGGACGCTCGAAAGGTGCGATGCTGACGCACCGGAACTTCATCGCCAACTGCGAGCAATTGGAGCGGATGGAACGCGGCTACGCCAAGGACTCCGACATCCTGCTGCTAGTTCTACCTCTTTTTCACATTTACGCGATGAATTGTGCGATGAATGCCTATCTGCGCGCCGGAGCCACGATCGTTCTGGTTCGTCGCTTTGACGCCCTGCACGTGCTGGAGCAGATCCAGAAGCATCGCTGCACTATGTTCCCTGGCGCACCGCCGATGTACATCACCTGGGTGAACACGCCAACGCTGGGCGACTATGATCTTTCCTCCATGCGCTTTGCATTTTCAGGCGCGGCATCGCTCCCGGTCCAGGTCCTGGACCGGTTCCAGACCGTGACCGGTGTTGAGATTGCAGAGGGATATGGTCTCACCGAGACCTCGCCGGTGACGCATCAAAATTGTGCCGGCGCGGTCAGCAAGCCGGGCACGGTGGGACCGCCAATCCCCGGTGTGGAAGCGCGCCTGGTTGACGATGAAGACCGCGACGTATCGCCAGGCACACCGGGGGAAATAATTTGTCGTGGCGAGAACATCACGATTGGCTACTGGCGCAATCCGACGGCGACCGCTGAAGCGCTGCGAAACGGCTGGTTCCACACGGGTGATATCGCCACGATAGGCGAAGATGGCTACTACCGCATCGTGGACCGTAAAAAGGATATGATTAACTCGGGAGGATGTAAAATCTGGCCACGCGAGGTTGAAGAAGTTCTCTACAAGCATCCCGCCGTGCGCGAAGCGGCTGTCGTCGCGATGCCAGACGCATACTGGGGTGAACGCCCAATCGCCTACATCGCTCTCAAAGAGGGTCAGACCGCGACCCAGGAGGAATTGATCGCCTATTGTAAGGAGCACCTCGCCAACTACAAGGCGCCGTGTCTCATCAAGTTCCGGGATGAATTGCCAAAATTACCGACCGGCAAAGTTTTGCGCCGGATTCTTCGCGAGGAGGCGCGACAATTAACTCTTGCGTCTTAGTTGGGGGATAGTCTGACGCGTACGTTCAATCCCCGGTAGGCGCTCGGGATTTGCAAAACAGCTGGATTGCCTGGAGCATGGATGCATACGAGGTTGCCCTCACGATTCGCTTCGATCTGCTGACGAATCACTTGCACCGTGTAGGAATCGAACCTACAACCCAGTGATTAAGAGTGTACGGCTTCGGGAATTTTCTATGACCCGACGCGAGCCGTTATGAGCTGTCAATTGGCTCCTGGAGAAGCTTTTCAAGCCATTCTATCCTTCGCGACATCAGCTCATGAATGGTCTTAACAGCGCAGGGATGAATCGAAAAAGTGTCCAAGCAGGGCCACTGCTTGGACACTTTTCCTAATCTGACGTCCGAGTCTTCATTTCGCCCGGGGTATCATGAGCGAGCATGGTTCAACAGTTGATTTCAAGTTAAACATGTATAACATTGACAGATGAAATCGATTTCGATTCGCGATCTACGCCATCACTGGCCCGAGGCAGAAAGAGTGCTGCTTTCCGAGCGGGAGATAATCATTACCCGAGATGCGAAACCGATTGCAAAATTGATTCCCTGGAACGGCAAACGCGCGCGAGCCCGGCGTTTTACGCTTGCCACTCATCAGAAATGGCAAAAGGACGTGTTCGGAGCAGGCAAACAATTGCAGATTGTCGATGCGGCACTAGAACGAGATCGCACGGATCGTTGATCCAAACGCCGAGTGCCAAATGGCTTGATCGTGGACTACGCCGATACCAGCGCACTATTAAAATTGGTGTTACCGGAACCGGAAAGTCCGAGAATAGGGAATTACCTGACGAGCAAGGATCGGATTTTCGTTTCTTCCTTGGTGATTCTTGAGATGCGGACCCAAGTCCGAGGTTTTTTCTTGAGT
>JBKPCS010000172.1:0-5150 GCA_046727495.1 bacterium
AAAAATCTGGCGGGTGATGAGAAATGGAATGACGTCGCTGACGAGACGATCCCAGGGAACGGTCCGACTCATTAAATAGTTGTCGTGGCACCCGTAGCTATGCCCAACAAAATCAGTGTTGTTCTTGTAAAGTCTGACTTCTTTTTCCGGCGCCAGCTTCTTGTTCCGTCTCCGGACGCATTCGCTCAAGATCCGCTCTCCTGCTTTATCCTGAGCCACGATATCGCGTAAGAGAGTGCACTCAGGCGTTGAGTATTCCGGATGAGCGTGATCGTTATAGAATCGTGCGCCGTTGCTTAGAACAAGGTCACTTTTGATTTCCTCAAAGCTGAGCGGGCGATTCTTATCGAGCTCGTAATAGGCGGACTCGTCAGTATCCTGCATCAGGGCCTCGGCCCTGAATCCGCGAGCGTCGAGGTGCGGATCCTCCAGGTCGTAGTCCCATTTCATCAGAGCCCCGTGCTCTGTGTAACATCTTACGAGTTCGATGGATTCGGCAACGACATCGACGGTTTCAACCCCATTCACCGTAATACCGTACTCTGTCTCAATACCAAAAACCCTTTTCATAAAAGGCGCATCCGGTCCCAGATAGAGACTAAATGACATGCGACCTTCCCGAGGGCTTCTCACCACCCCTGACGGGAGCCACCTTGACAACATTCTCGGGATCGTAGTCGATCAGCTTTAACCAATCCTCCACAATATCGGTGGGCGGGAATATGTCGTTCTCCAGGTATTCTGTATCGAGGGAGACCAGAAGATCCGACTCGCTGATGCCTTCCTCCTGCAATGTCGAGATTGCCCGTTTGATCGCCGATTCCTTGGCGCGCTCCACTACAGAAGCGATAATCGCTCCACTGACTAGGTCTCCGCGATAGAGCGTATCGCGTTTTCCGCTGCGTAACGTCACTTCCAGAAAGCGGTTCTCATCTCTTCGCGAAAACTGCGCGTCGACAACTTTATCGACCAGATAATCGATGACTGACGGAACTGTCTTAACTCGCTCCACTAGGTCCGGGTCGTACGGCAAATCCGGCGAGAGATAAATCTTATAGATCTCCCGAGCGGAATCGCGATCCGGGCGATCAATCTTGATTTTCCGATCGATTCGGCCGGGCCGAAGTATTGCGGGATCGATGAGATCAGCACGGTTGGAAGCAAGGATGATCACAACTTCGTTCAGCGACTCAATGCCGTCCATCTCCGTGCAGAACATCGGTACCAGCGTAGAAAGAATGTTTGAGTACCGGCCAGCGCGCCTGGTCCCAAGAATACTTTCCGCTTCATCGATAAAGATGAAGGGCAAGAACCCTTCCTTCCTTTTCTCGCGCGCTGTCGCAAAAATCTCGCGAACCATCCTCTCAGATTCTCCAACCCACATATTCAGGATTTCAGGTCCCTTAATGTGCATGAAGAACTGCTGCATGTTTTCACCCGTCTTTTCCTTCAGTTGACGAGTCAGATTGTAAGCGGTGGCTTTACCAATGAGCGTCTTTCCGCATCCCGGCGGTCCATGCAGGAGAAAACCTTTCGGCGTCTGATGCTGGAACTTGGCGAAGAGATCGGCGTGCAAAAGAGGTAACTCGATCGCATCTTTAATAGCGCTCAGAGCAGGTTGCTGCCCTCCGACCTTGTCCCACGGCAGCTCTGGCACTGCATCCAGATAATACTCCTCGGTCTTAGATTGGCTCAGCAACTCAATGGCAACGCGATAATTCGAGTCGACACGGACCTCGTCACCCGCCTTCAACGTAGCTTTCATCAGGTCCTGCGATCGCTGGAGTACGATTGATTGTACGCCGTGCTCCGTCCCGACCCGCAGACGGTCGTTCCCGAGGACCTCGGTAATCTTTGTCACCGGACCGGATAAGTCGTAGCCTAGATCGCCGACGATGACGTAGGCTTCGTTCACCAGGACCCGGGTTCCTTTTTTGAGTTTCGTGATACTGATTCTCGGATCGACGTTGCAGTAGTAGTCTGATCCGCCAACAACAATCTGAGCCGTTTCTTTGTTGGGGGTGCCGAGAAAGGTCCCAATTCGATTTGCCGGAGACGTCACTTTCTTGATGACTTCATCAAGCTTTTCGATCGTGTGCCTCGCTTCCGCGATCAGCTCTTGCTGCTCGGCCACACTGGATCGGAGCTCTAGCAATTCGCTTCGGGTTGGATCGCCGGGAGGGAAGCTGGCGATCAATCTCTCCAAAGTGTCGAGAGGGGTTGCGGGCTCAGAACCAAAACCACCGTATTCGGGTGCTCTGTCTTCGTTCATCTGTACTTCTTAATCACTCCGCGAAGCCACTATAAGCGTTTTCGAAAGTTGTAGCAAATCTGGACTTAATCCCAAACAGGATTTTTCCTGGTCCGATCGTGTGATAAACATGCATCGCTCCCCATAATATCCCTTTCATGTCATCGAACCATCACGATTTTCCGACTTTGCCAAGGCTTCGTCGGACAAGTGCCGCATTCGTCCCGCCTCGGCGGAAACTCGTCGGCGCGACAAGTAATCGTGACTTTCCCAGACCTGCGCCACCCTTCTTCTTCACCATAAACTACCGGCTTCGTCAAACCACCAGGCTCATGAGGTCAACATCTATAACACTCATGCGCGTGGCAAAGTCGCGATAAATCGCAACCGCTTCGCCCCGTCACTGCGGGATCGCGGCCGAAGCCATATCTGCTTTATCGGCACATTCTCTCCTTCCTTGACTTCTCTTGTTTTCCATCGGAAAACAACCGCCAGTTCTTTGCGAATAAATTAATCAGTGCAATCCGGCACGAGGAATCCTGTGAAAATCAGGAACAGTTGCGCTGCTGTAACTGGATACAATTTTCCACAATGCCAATCCTTGGAAACTCACACTAAAGCGTGATCCTACCCTTGGGTGAAGGCGGAAAAGAGGTCGTCTAAGCCAGAAGTCAGAATATTCGACCGGAAATGCCCTCATTCGTGGTTCGACGGGTGTCGAACCAGCGGAAAACCTTCTTCGCAAAAAAGAAGAATGAGAGATCGACCCCGCCTGCGATGGGCTCCCACAGCTGCTTCAGGCATTGGCCGCTCTCTTGCAGAGAGGAAACATCTTATGTGGCTTAGGCGGTCGATATTCGCGATCTATTGGCTGAGCTTTGGCAGCTCGGCACTGGCCCAAACCCAGCCGGCCAGCGAGCTGGAAGGAATCACCGTCACCGCGACTCGCCTAGATACCTCACTTGATCGGTCGCCCTCAGCGACAACCATCATCACAGGCGAACAAATCGACGAACAACAATACCGTTTTGCCACCGACGCTTTGCGTACTGTTCCCGGGCTGAACATGGTCCAGACAGGAACTCCTGGCCAAGTGACCTCAGCGTTCATTCGAGGTTCGCGTAGCGATCAAACGCAAGTGTTGCTGAATGGAATTCCGATCAATCAAGAACTTTCCGGCGCGTTTAATTTCGCAGATTTCACAACAGACAATATTCAGCGAATTGAAGTGATCCGCGGACCACAGAGCGCCCTTTATGGACCACGCGCGTCCGGAGGCGTAATCAATTTCGTTACCAACAGAGGCGAAGGCACGCCAACTGGGTCCACGTTTTTTGAGGGCGGCTCCTGGAATTCGTTTCGGGAAGGAGCTTCCGCGAGTGGGAAACTAGGTCCGCTTGATTTTTCAATCGGAGCGAGCCGTTTTGACACCGATAACGCCCGCCAAAACAACAACTACCGGTCAACTTCTTTGCTCGGCGACATCGGTCTATCGCCAATTGCAGCGCTCCGTCTCGGCGTTCTGTTCTTGTACAATTACGCCGGCGCCGGCTCGCCCAACACAATCACAGATCCGCGCCCAATCGACAATCTCCGGACGGAGCGCTGGCTGATCGCGCCACACCTGGAATTCAAGCCGGCCGAGTGGTGGAATAACCGGTTTTACTTTGAATACGACCAGGAACGTCAGATCAATCAGCCAAACGAGGATGGGTTCATCGGACCCACACGGGCAATTCTTCGTCGCTACCAGCTGGAATACCAGAATGACTTGACTGCGACGCAATGGCTAACGATTACGTCCGGGCTTTTCTACAGTCATACCACCGCGGATCAGCGTCGACTGAAACCGTTCGATCCGTCGGTAGCTCCGGAGATCGGCGATCGAACCGAAAACATCGCCGGGTATGGTCAGATTAAGTTGTCACCGCTCAAGAATCTGGATCTTTACGTAAGTGGCCGGTACGATCATTTCCGGCAATACGGAGATGTTTTTACTTACCGATTCGCCGGAAACTACATTTTGGAGCGCACCGGAACCATTTTCCGGTCGAGCTACGCCACCGGATTCACCCCGCCTAGCAGCCAGGACAAAATCTTTGGCGGTAATCCGAATCTAAAACCGGATCATAACAAAGGATTTGATATCGGTATTGAACAACCACTCTGGGATAATCGGATTCGTTTCGGCGCAAATTTCTTTTATACCCAGGCTTCCAATGTAATTGGCTCAAATAACCAGTTTCAGACGTTCAATCTCGGTGCGTTTCGCACCCAAGGCGTCGAGTTATTTGGCTCGGTTACACCGTTTCCCAACCTGGTCATTTCTGCCAACTACACGTATCTCGATGCCAAAAAGACCTCTTCGGCAGACATCGATCAACCGGTTGGCGCTAGGCTTCCACGCCGGCCCCGGCAACAGTACTACTTTTCGGTCTCTTACCGCTGGTTTGACCGACTCTATACCAGCGTCGAAGTGGGCGGCGTCAATGCTCGCCAGGAAATCAATTTCGGCCAACCGAACATAAACATCGAAGATTATACAGTTGTTCGACTGGTGGGCGAATATCAGGTAAATCCGCACTTCTGGCTGACCGGCAGGATCGAAAATCTGTTCGACGAAAAATACGCCGAAGTGGTCGGCTTTCCGAACCTCGGTCGAAGCTTTTATGGCGGGCTGAAAGTGAAGTTTTAGGTTTAGGGCGCTGTAGGGCTCGCGCCAACATCCCAGCGTGTGTTCCAAGGTCGTTTCAGAAGTCGCAGAGCGACTACAGATCATAGAAGCCAGGGGTGATCCGGCCTTTGGCCGGAGAACCTTCTGGTAACCACGTACAAATGCATAGTCCCTGAAAGGGCAACCGAGACAGCTCCCCACGAAACGCGCATTCGACGTTTCTAC
>JBKPCS010000173.1:0-12054 GCA_046727495.1 bacterium
CCTCTAGAATCTGATCCTCCGTCATACCTCCGGCCAAGTACTCAAAAACATCCTGCACTGTAATTCGCATGCCGCGAATACACGGTTTGCCGCTGCGCTTGCCGGGCTCGATAGTGATGATTTTCGAGTAATCCACGGCCGTAGAATAGTTCAGCATCTATCTAGCGGTCAACGCCACCGCCAAAATACTCGAGAACCCCGTCGCGCTTCGGCTCTTCTTTTGCTAAAGCCATTATTTAATGTAATTACCTTATTTCCAGAGTATTACGCGGCAACCGTATGACGATAACCGACCGGAATGTGGGTTATGATGGGTAATAGTTAGGCTGGGCTAAATGTTGAGCGATTCTTTAATCGAACTTTTGCGCGTTTATTTCTCCAAATAGTTGGATGGATAATTTTTCATCTTGTCGTTTTTCTCCAGTTCTGCCCGCACGGCGTCGCGTTGCCGGGGCATGCTCGGTCTCCAGTTTAACGGCTAAGGGCAATCCACATCTCGACCATGGACTTTAGGCTGTTGATGAAGTTCAACCAACCGGCGCGAACGATCTTTAGCAAATCCGGAATGGACCGAGCAAAAGATCTCCGTCGTTGCTTCGTTAGGCGTTTCGTGACTGCGCAGAAGCGCCGGGGAATCATTTTCAAAAAGTTATCGATGAATTGGAATACCAGACGGTGTACAAACCGACATAGCGATGGTTGATTTTAAAAAACTCCGTACTAGTTCCTCCTCTCAAGGCCCTATTGATCCAACCGAAATCTTTTTGCGTCTTGCGACGGACGGCCAAATTAACGATCTTTACACTAGCCAGTCAGAAGTCCTTAAGGAGTGGTTTAAGCGACGAAATGAGCGCGATCTGGTGATCAAGCTTCACACGGGTGGTGGAAAAACGCTCGTCGGCCTCTTAATCGCTCAATCGGTCCTCAATGAACGGAAGGAGCCCGTTGTCTATCTTTGTCCGACCAACCAATTGGTGAGGCAGACGATCCAGAAGGCACACGAGTACGGTATTACCGCAGTGGAGGCGAGTGCGGCCGGCGGTTTTGATGCGGCTTTTTAGAGACGCAAAAGCCGTGATGATCTGCAACTACCACGTAATGTTTAACGGTAAATCGCGTTTCGGCTTATCCGGCAGTCCAGCACCGCTCAGTTTGGGGACCATCATCTTAGACGATGCGCATGCATCGTTCGCAACATTGCGAGACTGCTTCACGTTAACGATTGGTCGAGCTGAGGTCGAAGACTTTTACTCGGAGATGAGCGCGGTATTCCGTGAATCTTTCCACGATATAGACAAAGGTGGCACCTTTGACGATCTCATGTCGGGACGAGAGAGTGGCCAAGTACTTGAAGTTCCCTACTGGGCATGGATTGACCGACGCGACAGCGTGTTGGCAATAGTCTGCCAGCATCTGGATGACGATGCCTTCAAGAACGAAGCGCTCTACCACTGGCCTCTTATGCGTGACAACTTTCGCTATTGCACCTGTCTGATCAGCAACCGCGAAGTTATGATTACGCCTCTGTTTCCGCTTGTCGACATGATTCCGGCATTCGGCACCTGTCCTCGCCGTATTTACATGTCTGCAACTATCTCCGATGATAGCTCCATCGTGCGTACTTTCGATGCGGATTGGGAAAGTGTCGCAAAACCGATCACCTCAACTTCGCTCGCAGGCGTTAGCGAAAGGATGGTGTTAATTCCGGCACTAACACCCATTTCAGACTCTGCAGATAAAGTGGTTCACGCATTGGTGGAGATTATATCCACAGATCACAAAAAGGGCGTGCTTGTTCTCGCGCCATCACTGAAGTCAGCGAAGCTATGGGAAAAGATTGCGAACTTATCCCAGACAACAGACGAGGTCGGCAAAGCAATCGAAAGTTTGAAGCAGGGTGACAGTACAAGGGCAGTAGTTCTGGCTAATCGATATGACGGAATCGATCTCCCTGGAGACTCATGTCGGTTGCTTGTCATGTCGGGATTACCGCGCGGGGTGTCAGCATACGATCTACACCAAGCTGCCACGTTTGGTCGCGGCGAACTGATCAACGCTGAAATCGCGCGTCGATTGGAACAAGGCATCGGTCGTGGCGGCCGAGGCCCGCGCGATTTTTGCGTTGTCGTCCTTCTTCGGACCGACCTAGTAAACTGGGTGAGCACAAAGAAAAACCAAGCGCTGCTGACGACGAGCACGCGAGCTCAGATTCAGATCGGCTTTGAAATCGCCGGCGAACTAAAAACCGGTGAGTCGCTCACTGCCGTCGTGCTGCAATGTTTGAACCGCGATTCCGACTGGAAGGCGTATCACGCTGAGAGACTAGCCGAATTGATTTCACAGGACACCATCGCTTCAGATGCGTGCGAGTTGGCAGGCTCCGAGCGCAAAGCTTTTAGCGCGTGGCTGAAAGGTGATGTTGAAAAGTCGATTGATCAATTGCGCAAAATTGGCGATCAGACGCGTGAGGAGGACCCTACCCTCGCAGGATGGTATTATCAGCTCGCGGCAAGGATTGCACTTCATGCAGGTATCACAGATCTGTCCAAAAAGTTTCAACGCGAGGCTTATGGGCTCAACTCGGCTCTCCACCGACCAAAGGGACCAACAATATCGATTCCGGTAAAGGTGCCGGGAGCTCAGGCGCACACAGTCGCAAAAGTTTTGGAAAGCTATGCGATTCGATGGGGTATCATGTCGCGCTTCAAGGAAATCAAAACATTCCTCACATCAAACGCCTCTTCTAACCAGTTTGAGCAGTCGTTCTCTGATCTGGGAGCGCTCTTGGGGTTCGCCGTCGATCGACCAGACAATCGCTTTAGCATTGGCCCCGATGTGCTCTGGCTGCCGGAAAAGGAACCTGCCTTTATCCTAGAGGCAAAAACCCGCAAAAAGATCGCCAAAGCCCTTTCCAAAGAAGAACATGGACAGCTATTGAACGCCGAAGAATGGTTTAAGGAGACATACCCTGGCCGCGACTATGTCCGAGCGTGCATTCATCCAAATGCTTTCTCTTCAGATTCTGTGGTTCCGGGTGAGACCCTTGTTCTGACGTGGCCCAATCTAGCCAAGCTCACCGATAGCGTTCAAAAATTTCTTGAAGAGATAGCTGTTTGTTTGGAAACAGGCGCCGCGCTGACCGCACGATGTCAAGCCGCCATAGAAAAATATGGTCTTAGCGCGACAGATATCCGAAAACGCTGCTTCGAACGGTTAGGTGTAGCGAACTGAAAACATAAACCCTCTGGCCCGAAAACATCCGCGCGGGCCCATATTAACTGAGAATGGCCTGAGCTGACCCGTTCTTTTCGTCGGTAGTCTGGTAGAGTGACGGTAGCCAACTTTACTCCGTCTCGAACCCGCTATTGCTTTCAAACTTCAGTGTTCGGCTGTTCTCCGTGACTATCCGCACAACTTTATCGGGAGCGCCTTCTGGGATCTCCGCTTCGATTTCCAGGGTGACGCGCACCGAGGAGCCGACTAGGCCGACTAGATGAGTAATAACCTCATCCGCGATCCTGCCAGCATCGCGTCCGACGCGCGCAGAATCAAGAATGACGGTGCCGTGATAGCGCTTAGGCTTGGGCGGTTGCATCGGCCGAGATGGCTGAGTAATCGGTTTGGTCTCTTCGGATGGCTTTACCGGGCCTGGTCCTGGAACGGTCGGCGGTGGCGGGATCAACTCCTGATCGATTTGTCGTCGCGCTACATCAGGCCGCACGAGCAGACCGGAATCGTCTCCAGTAAGCGGCAGCTGCACCTCTGCGCGGAGTCCGCGATACCGTGACGCAGATTCGTCGAAGTTTTCGGCATACGCGAAGGCGTCCTGCTCCCAGGTCAAGAGCGCAAGCCCAGCGCGAATAGCATTAACCAGAACGTTTGTGGTCTGTAAACGCGGCAGGTAGAGGTAGCGGCCGAAATCTTCTGCAAGTTGTCGGATCGTGACGTGATTCCCACGCCACGGCACACGGTCCATCTCCATACGAAGGCGTGAAGCGGCAAAGTCGAGCACGAGCAATTCATCGTTTTTAAGCTTCTTGCTGACACGCTCTGCAAGTCCGGTGTTCCCTGAGAGACGGATTGCTTGCCACGTGACGGGAGCCTTGCCTCGCGATAGCTAGTTGCACTCGCGCGCGTTCAAGGTCGCGGTAGGCTCGCCAAAGGAAGTATGCATATTCCAGATGCGCCTCAGGCAGGTTCGGCTGTAAGCGCAGGGCATTGGCGATCGCTATATCTCCAAGAGCGCGTCGCTCCAGAGTTAAGTCATAACCAAAAAAATAGAGGATGCTGTGAGGATCCGCCTCGGCGACGTAGGCGAGTGCGAAATTCGGATCGAGGTGAACTGCTCGCTCGAGTAATTTGATCGCGTCGCGCAACGGCTGTTCAGCATTGCCTATCCAATTCAGCACTCTGGCCTCCGTAATTAAGTTCGTAGCCTGCAGGTAGAGATCGTATGCCTCAAGGTTGTCGGTCGGTTTTGCTTCGACCCGTTTTTTCTCTTCTGGGGAGAGAGTCGCCGTCAGTTTGCCGGCTATCGTCTGGGCTACCTCGCTCTGGATGGCGAAGATGTCGGTTAGATCCCGATCATAGCTGTCCGCCCAAAGTGTACTGTCATTGCCAGCGTCAATTAACTCAGTGGTTACCCGGACATGGTTACCCTCCCGTCGAACGGTTCCTTCCAACACATTCGCCACCCCTAGCGCGTTGGCAATTTGCCGTAGGTCACGCTTGGCATCCGCGCGGTATTGCATTACCGAAGTCCGGCTAATGACCTTGAGCTGGGCAATCTTGGCGAGGTTGTTAAGAATCTCGCCTTGGACGCCGTCCGCAAAATAGGTGTCGTCTTTGTTCGAACTGAGATTCTCGAAAGGAAGAACGGCGATACTCTTTTTGGTTGGAATTGCTTCGACCGCTCGCTGGTTGGCTCCCCAATGACCGGAAAAGAAAAACCATGCGGCCAATAGCCCGGCTGCGCTTATCGTAGCTGCCAACGCCCAGCGCAAGGTACGTTTTTCCAGCTTTCTTTTCGGCGCTTGGTCCTTTGTTTGACCGGTAACCGACCGCAGCTCTCGCAGGCTCAAACGTGATCCAGAAGCAATCGCTTCTCGCACCTTGGGTAGAGCATTTTGAAGTTCAGACACGTTTTGAAAGCGCTGCCCGGGATCTTTTGCCAGCAGAACCTCCAGCAATGCGACAATCGACTGCGGAACGTTCCTCAATTTATCGATCGGCAGCGGCGCGTGCTGATGCTGATACATCAGCTCAGTGGCAGAGCCATGGCAAGGCAGCTTGCCGGCAAGCATCTCCCAGAGCGTAACGCCGAGCGAATAGAGATCTGATCGAATATCGGTTCTAATCCCCGAACTGTTCCGGGCTGGCGTATTCAGGTGTTCCGACAAAACTGCCCAATGTCGAAACGGGATGTTCCTCAGCGACGCTTTTGGCTAGACCTAAGTCAATAATCTTTACGCTCTCGAGGCGCCCATCCGCTGGGTTCACCATGATGTTACCAGGTTTAATATCGCGATGAACGAGGTGCTGTTTCTCGATGGCGGATAAGCCGGCAGCGACTTGCTCGACTATATCGAGGGCCATCTCTGCGTCTAATGGGCCGGAGCGCTCGACTATTTTCTCCAGTGTTTCGCCGGCAACAAATTCCATCGCATAGAAGAAGTTTCCGCCGCTTTCGCCTAGATGAAATACTGAGGCTACGTTCTGGTGACGGACACTGGCTGCTGCGCGAGCTTCTCGTACGATGCGGTTGCGCGCGGAGGAATCGCCGATTAGTCGCCCATTAATTATCTTGAGGGCTACCGAACGTTGGAGATGCACGTCGAAGGCTTTGTAGGTAACACCCATCGCCCCGCGGCCCAGCTCCATGGGCCTACCGTCTGGGCTCTGGAGAAGGGTGTAATGCTCAAAACGAAGCTCTGGCGAAATCTCGGAATCTGAACCGTGCTCGGGTTTGAGAGCGCCGCGCAGGGCACAAACAGGGCATAAATCGCTATTGTCACTTAGTGCAGCGCCACAAACCGGACAGACTCGTTTGTCTTGCATAGCCACGGTCCTAACCGTTAGGTCCTGCGTCCTTACGTACTCTTGAGGCCTGTATAGTCGTATCCACGGTTTTCTTTAGTCCCTCGGCGCTAACTCGGCTAACAGCTTGTCAAAGCGCGGGTCTTTGCGGAGCGGGTCCCAGTAGGGATCGAACTTCAATTGTCCGTAAGAGATGCCGCTGGGAACCTTTATCAAAGGCGCCAATGTCTCAATCGCTTGGTCGGATTCAGCGGTCCATGCATAAACTACGGCAAGATTGATGGATAGAGCTGGACTATCTAACGCGTCTTTGGAGATCGGCACCATTTCTACAGCTCGTTTCGCTTCGGCGATAGCGATCTCATTTTTTCCGAGGAGAGCATCAACCACCGCTAAAGTACTAAGTGCTCGCGGTATTGCTGGAGCCGGCGACTTGTTTACCGTCTCATTCAACTGTTCTCGTACCTTCATAAAACTCGGGTCATCACCGGGCAGATTTCCCCGGAGCCGCGCAACCAGAATGGAGTAGCAATTGACCGGAACCGGAAAATAGGCGTAGGCGAAATTGCCCCCGTCCTGATTGCCGTTCATTTGCTGGATTAGTTCGGTAGCGCGTTGCCAATCTCGATCGACGAGCGCGAGAAGCAGACGCTGATTGATTATGTTTCGATCGTTCGCCATCGATGCTGGAAGCCCGGCGATCGCCGAGCGGAGCGGGCGCGTGTCTCCGGTATTGTTCAAGTTGAAAGCCGCCGCCTTTTGAACCTTGAGCATCGGTTGATCGGGCGCCAGTTCAATTGCGCGATCAAAGGCTACCTCAGCCGCGGCAAACTGGCGGTTCATTTCAAGCGTCATTGCCAGTGTTGACACAGGGATCGGATTACGTGGGTCCAGTTCGTTTGATTTCCTGAGTTCCTGAATAGCTTTTTCAAAATTACCCGCCCGACGGTCCAGTAAGGCCTCTAAGTCCGTCGCCGCAACACTATTGGGCATGCTCTGCCTGGCGATATCTAGCTGTACCCGCGCGCGTTGAAAATCGCGATACGTTCGATAAAGGAAGTACGCATAATATAGATGTGCCTCAGGCAGATTCGGCTGGAGGCGCAGGGCGTTGGCGATCGCTTTGTCTCCAAAAATGCGTCGGTCCAAACTTTCGTCGTAACCAAAAAAATAGATAATGCTGTGGGCATTCGCGGCGACGGCGTAGGCGAGTGCGAAGTTTGGATCGAGCTGAACCGCTTGCTCGAGGAATTTGATCGCATCGCGCAACGGCTTTTCAGTATTTCCGACGAAGATCAGTACTTGGGCCTCAGTAATTAAGTTCGTAGCCCGGAGGTACAGATCGTATGCCTCAAGGTTACCCGTTGGTCTCGATTCGATTTGGTTTTTTTCTCCGGGGGAGAGAGTCGCAGCCAATTTGCTGGCTATCGTCTGGGCTACTTCGTTCTGGATGGCGAAGATGTCAGTGAGATCCCGGTCATAGCTGTCCGCCCAAAGTGTACTGTCATTGCTCGCGTCAACTAACTCAGTGGTTACCCGGACATGGTTGCCCTCTCGCCGAACAGTCCCTTCCAAGACATTCGCTACCCCTAATGCGTTACCAATTTGCCGTACGTCACGTTTCATATCTGTACGGTATTGCATCACGGAAGTTCGACTGATTACCTTGAGCTGGGCGATCTTGGCTAAGTTATTTAGGATCTCTCCTTGCACGCCGTCCGCAAAATAGCTGTCGTCTTTGTTCGAACTCAGATTCTCGAAGGGAAGGACCGCGATGCTCTTTTTATTTGGAATTGCTTCGACCTTTGGTTGATTGGATAGCTTCCCGCGATAACCGAAAAAGAAAAGCCCTCCGAAGACCAGTGCAGCCACACAAACCGCAGATGCCAATTTCCAGCGAAGGGCAGGCTTCAGTCCCTTCGCCGCTGCCGGATCGTCCGATCGCAGATCCTTGGCGCTGAGGCGCGACTTGGAAACAATCGCTTCTTTCACTCTGGACAGAGCCTTCTGCAGCTGCGCCGGGCTTTGGAAACGTTCATTTGCATCTTTCGCCAGGAGGATCTCGAGCAAAGCGGCAATTGGCGCCGGAATTCCCTTCAATTGCTCGGAAGGCGGCCTCGCATGCTGATGTTGGTCCATTAAGTCAACTCTCGAACCTTTGAAAGGCAGCTTACCCACCAGCATTTCCCAAACAGTCACGCCTAGCGAATACAGATCCGAACGAATATCGGCACCAATCCCGGCAAACTGTTCGGGGCTGGCGAATTCGGGTGTTCCGATAAAACTGCCCAAACTTGAAATCGCATCTTCCTCCGCAACCCCTTTCGCTAGGCCCAAGTCGATGATCTTGACGCTCTCTAGCTTTCCTTCCTCCAAACTAACCATGATGTTGCTGGGCTTGATGTCTCGATGGACGAGGTGTTGCTTCTGGATGGCCGTGAGCCCGGCCGCCACCTCCGCCACGATTTGCAGCGCCAGTTCCGCCTCCAGTTTACCGGAACGTCGAATGAGTTTTTCCAATGTTTCACCGTCGACGAACTCCATCACGTAAAAGTAGTTGCAGCCGCCTTTTCCCAGGTGGAACACCGAGGCCACATTGGGATGCCGGACGCTGGCCGCTGCTCGGGCTTCTCGTACAAAACGAAGCCGGGCTGAGTCATCGCCGATGAAACGGGCGTTAATGACCTTCAAGGCTACCGGGCAGTGCAGGTGGACGTCAAAAGCCTTATAGGTGATTCCCATCGCCCCATGTCCGAGTTCGATCGGTGCCCCATCCTCATTCTTGAGGACCTGGTAGTGCTCGAAACGGAGCGCCGATTCAGAATCGATGACAGAAGCGTCGCCCTCCGGGGCGAGAGCACTCTGCAGGGCGCAAACTGGACAGGACTCGCTGTTGCCGGCTAACAGCGTCCCGCAAACCGGGCAGGCCCGTTTGTCTTCCGCTTTCATGGACCCGATCTTGTGCGGTGCCCTTAGAATGGTCGCGCGCGAGGGTAGCCCCCCGCAGCGGTGTCACGATGTTAGCCGATTTGCTCGCCGATAGCTTGTACAAATCGCTTGGCGGGTGGGGACGATTATGAAGGGAATAACAGGGAACGGTGGACAGAGGACCTAGACAGATCCCCGTCTTTTCCTCGCTCGCCGGCAAAGCCGTTGGCGGAAGCAGCGGCCTTTCTAGGCAGTTCAGGAAGATCATGAAGAAAGCCGGAATCGCAGGACGCGTCATCCGATACGGAAAGGGGGCTGGCCGACGCATCGAGAGCCTTTCCTTTCACAGTTTACGCCACTCTTTCAACAGTGCTCTCGCGAACGCAGGCGTTAGCCAGGAGCTGCGCCAAGCGCTCATCGGACATGCTTCCGCAAGGGATAACGAGCGCTACACCCACCGCCAGATCAGCCTCTTGCGAACCGCCATTGAACAGGTTCCGCGTATCAAGTCGTCGGGCTAGTCGAGGTCAGTATAATTCAATCAAGGTTTCGCCGGCCTCGAGTTCCTGCTCAATCGTCTTCAGCGCATTTTTGAATGCCTCGAGCAGCACTGATTTTCGGCAGTTTCCGATCCGCACCCAGATGAGCCGTGCTTCGGTCCGGCCTAGTAAAGCGAGGTCAGCGAAGTCGGCATCTTTGGAAATGATGGTATAGCCGTTTTGAGCGGCGTATGCCCAGATGGTCAAGTCATCGACGCGGCCAAGTTCGATATCGAGGACGTGAACGGCATGGTGGCCCAGATTCTCCAGAAGCTTTGCTAAAGCATGCGGAAGCTGGTTGTCGACCAGAAACTTCACGACACCTTAATGAGCGCGTGATCGCTTTGTGCCGCCGCGAAATCCAGGCAAGCCTGGATATCTTCCCGTTCGAGAAACGGGTAGTCTTCGAGAATTTCGTCCCAGGAAGCGCCATGCGCCAGTAGCTCCAAAACGTCCTTAACCCGCAGCCGATAGCCACGGATGCAAGGACGCCCTCCGCATTTCCCCGGCTCGATGGTGATCCGATCAATGTACGACATACCAAGACAGTTTAGCTTACTGGCGCACTATCGCCAAGCACTTGTCCTTCACGTCGCCGAACTCCCTTAGAAGGTGCGACGCTTCTATGAGCACAATCTTACCAGGCACGAACGAGCGCGTATTCCTCAACCAACGGCTTATCGAAAGAACAGATGCTTCGCCATTAGAGATTCCAGATCCCCCCTGGATACGCCAGAGGCCTCCTGAACGTACTAGGAAACGGCTGTTGGTTGCCGGTACTTTCGATAACAGCAGCAAACCGTTTCAGGAAAGTTATTGGGGTTTGGCAGAATTGACTAATTTTTCGCTTGACAGGCCCATTAACTATTTTCGTTTGGATTTGTCAGTACAAGACGGACCAATACGGTTCATAGAGGCTCATAAAGGTTCACCAAAACGGTGAAAATCCGGACCTAACCATTTTGTTATGTTAGGCTCATGGTAACTATCGAAATCCAGCAGGACACTCATACTGGTCCTGTCACGTTGAATCCGCGCTGGCTTAGAATTCCTGGCGCGGTAAGATACTCTGGACTTTCTCGGTCCCGGCTCTATGAGTTGCTGACCGAAAGACGAATTAAATCAATTTGTCTCAGGTCGTATAAGGAGGCCACGCGTGGGGTTCGCCTTATTGATCGAGAGTCGATCGACCTGTTTATGGAGAGCCAACGGGAAACCGTGTGAAGAACTAACATAAGTCAGAAGCGGGTTGAAGTCAGGCGGCGCCATTTTCGCCGTGTTCGCTTCCTGATCCAGCCGCTTACTGTGAGGCAAACCGGCGAAGCTTTGCCTCGCTACCAATCAACAAGGCTTTCGGCGGGTCGAGTGAACGGCTTTGATTCGTCGGCGCACACCATTGTTGTGACGCGCCGGCTACAGCCGCAATGGGCCTGTCGCGGCCCTGGAGCGACGGTTACCTCTTCTCGGCGCTCAACGTCCATCGACCACCCTCAACGCCACCGATGTTAGCAATATCAAAACGCGCTCAAGACCTCTCACCAGTTGCCTTCCTGACCTCCCTTGAAGGGAGGTCGACGCGTAGCGTCGGGAGGGAGTAGTTCGGCGTTAA
The DNA here is from genome assembly GCA_046727495.1 of bacterium. Classification (GTDB taxonomy): domain Bacteria; phylum Verrucomicrobiota; class Verrucomicrobiia; order Chthoniobacterales; family JAFAMB01; genus JBKPBY01. The sequence continues at coordinate 11,113 of JBKPCS010000173.1, forward strand.
GCGAAGCGTAAGGGTGCAAGCGTTTACCTGTTTACGACGGTTGGGTAGGCGGTATGTTAAACGTCCAAGTTAATCGGAGTGCCGAAGGTGTGGAGCGGTACTTTGACCGCGAACTGGCGGTCAGCGATTACTTGATGAAGGAGCCCGGCGTATGGGCCGGACTCGGAGCCGAACGCCTGGGACTATGTGGTCCGGTCCAGCGGTCGCAGTTCGTGGCGCTGTTGCGAAACGAAAATCCGATGACCGGTAAGCGGCTAACAGCGCGGATGAATACGAGCCGGCAGGAAGACGGCGAAATGATCAGCAACAGGCAGGTTGGCTATGGACTTGTGTTCGGAGTTCCGAAGTCGCTGAGCATATATCTCGCGATTACAGAGGATGAGGTGGTCGAGAATATCGCAAGGTCTGCTGTTGATGAAACGATGCGGGCAATGGAATCCGAGATGCAGTGCAAGGTGCGGAAGGGAGGCCTGCACGAGGATCGCTGAACGGGGGAGTTGCTGTATTCAAAGTTCTTCCATCGGGATTCCCGCCCAATCAATGGGCTGAGCGATCCACACTGGCACGTCCACTGTTTCCTTCACAACGCGACATTTGTGGAGAACCGGTGGAAAGCCGGCCAATGCAGGGCGCTGATTGCTGATAAAGGTTACTTCCAGGAGTATTTTCATACCCGGCTCGCACAAAGATTGATGGAGTCCGGGTACAACCTGCGGCGAACGAATAGGGGCTGGCATCAGTGGGAACTGGCGTGCATCACAGACCGAGAGGTGGAATTATTCTCTAAGAGAAATGATCGACACTCTGTCAGAGGAGAGGGAATCGACGCCAGAAGAAGAAAGGCGGATTGCGCACCAGGAGCGTGAAGCGACCGGTTCATCCAGCTTGACGCTTCGCATTTAACTACTGAGCAGGCGAAACTTGAGGAGGAACAGCTCACGA
>JBKPCS010000174.1:0-18253 GCA_046727495.1 bacterium
GCTCGGACAGCTTCACGTGGAAACGCCGGATCCTTCGGTAAACTTCCTGGTGAACGGCTGGCTCCTTTATCAAGTTTTAAGCTGCCGTTTCTGGGGTCGCACGGGTTTCTATCAATCTGGCGGTGCATTCGGATTTCGGGACCAGTTGCAAGACGCCATGGCGCTTGTGCATGCCGAACCAGGGCTCGTTCGCGAGCATCTATTGCGGGCAGCGGCGCATCAATTCCGAGAAGGTGACGTTCTCCATTGGTGGCATCCTCCCGCGGGGCGCGGCGTCCGAACCCATGTCTCGGATGATTACTTGTGGCTGCCTTACGTCACGCACCGGTATGTATCTGCTCTCGGTGACGAATCAGTGCTCGACGAACAGATTGCTTTCCTGGAAGGGCGTCCATTAAAGCAGGACGAAGAGTCTTACTATGATCTACCGGAGCGCTCACGCGAGTCAGCCACTCTCTACGAACATTGCGTTCGCTCAATCAAAAACGGTCTGAGATTCGGTGAACATGGTCTGCCATTGATGGGAACAGGCGATTGGAATGACGGGATGAACCTTGTCGGAGCGCAGGGCCGGGGCGAGAGCGTTTGGCTAGGTTTCTTTCTCTATGATGTACTAACGCGATTTGCTGAATTGGCCCGTCGTCGAAATGATGTCGAATTCGCGGATCAATGTTCGAATCAGGCCAGGCAGCTTCAAACAAACATCGAAGCACACGCCTGGGATGGTAACTGGTACCGGCGCGCGTATTTCGATGATGGTGAACCGCTCGGCTCACGGGTCAACCAGGAGTGCCGGATCGATGCCGTTTCGCAGAGCTGGTCCGTCATCAGTGGAGCAGCTCCGTTGGAACGGGCGACCCGAGCGATGCAGTCGGCGGCCGAGCATCTCGTCCGCACTGACGCGAAGCTAATTCAGCTGTTAGATCCGCCGTTTGACCGATCGGTACCGCATCCGGGCTACATACGCGGCTATGTACCCGGTGTTCGCGAGAACGGCGGTCAATACACCCATGCAGCCATCTGGACTACGATGGCTTTCGCGCTCTTAGGCGAGGTTGACCGCGCGTGGGATCTGGTGGCGCTGCTGAATCCAATCCGTCACGCGATGACGCAGGAGCAAGTGAACATCTACAAGGTTGAACCGTATGTCATTGCCGCGGACGTGTACGCGGTCGCGCCACATACCGGTCGCGGCGGGTGGACTTGGTACACCGGCTCAGCCGGATGGATGTACCGGTTGCTGACGGAGACGTTGCTAGGTTTGAACCTGGAAGGTGATCGGTTGCGGTTTGCGCCGCGGATTCCGAAAGGCTGGAGCGGCTATAAGGTAGATTATCGATACAAAGAAACCACGTACCATGTCGGGTTTGCGAGGCGATCGGGTGCAAAGGGCCCACAAGTGTCGCTGGATGGAATATCGGTAGATGGTCCAGCGATTCCATTGGTCGACGATAAGCGCGAACATCGAGTTGAGGTGGTGTTAGGGGAGACGGGGTGATCGGATCGCCGTGTTCGGCCACAAGGCCCTCAATTCACACCCCGTCTCCGCCTCGCACCGATCAAATTATCAGCTCGATATTGGCTTCGCGCGCGATGTAGGGCACATAGCGAAAATCTCTGATAGCTGACACCCGCTCATCCGAAAATGCTAACTGCACAAAATAACCTGGCCGCGAATCTCCAGGGTTGTTGAAAACTGCCAGCACTTCGCGCCCGCCCAAATTTGCCGGGACAACCTGCCATCCGGTAATCTGATGATAGTTGGAGAAGTAGTTTCCTACTGCGTCGCGGCCGGCGAACTTAAATCGAGAGGCGAGCTCGAGCTTGACGTCATCAACCAGCATTTCTCGTAGACCATCCCAGTCGCGCCGATTGAATAACTCGGCATACCTGGCGAGCGCCGGTGAGACAGTCGGCGGACTGTTATTCGGATGATCTCGGTCGGCTGGGACAGATTGCTTCCGCAGCCGGGCGCGTCCACGAGCCAGCGCAGCCTTGATTGCCGGGCCGCTCAGTCCCAGCATCGCGCTGAGCTCTTCCACCGAGTAGTCGAATACGTCTTTCAGTATTACACAGCTGCGTTGCACGGGAGCCAGCTCAAGAAATCGTGTTATGGCGCTACGGATCGCTTCCTCGCGAGCGGCGGCGTTGTCAGGTTCGAACGACGGGTCTGCCGGAGACTCTAAAGCTTCGTCCAACGGTTCACTTACCCTCCGAAGGCGAGCACGGAGATAGTCGATCGCGCGATTGTGCGCTATACGGAACAGCCACGAACGCAGTGCCGGCATTTCTTTCAATTCCGCTAGTTCATAATAAGCATGAGCCAAGGTTTCCTGAACTACGTCTTCTCCGTCGATTACCGAACCGGTCATTCGTGCGCAGTACCGGTGCAGATCGGGGCGCAATTCGGCAACCAGCGCCAGAAATCGGCCCCTGGTGCTCTGCAATTCGGCAAAAAGTTCGTTTCCGCCCGGCGCGCTATTCGGTTTCTCCGTTCGTTCCATCGATTGTTCCAACGATACGACGAACGAAGCAGACCGGGTTGGGACGCTGGGCAACGATTTTATGTTATTCATCGGAATTCTTGGTGGCACTTTGATTGCCAGTCTCCTTTGTTGCTCTTCATCAACAGGGACGATCGGCGGCGGTAAAAAGATCCGGTGTGTTTGGCGTGGCGCCTCGAAGGTCGATCTAGAAGATCAACCCATGGTGAATCCGGAGGATTCGGCCGAACCCCGAAAACATTCGGGGCAGCTTCACCGTGGGTTGAGCTTCCTAGCTCGACCGTCCAGCGCGTTATTGCAACCACCGCCGCCTTACGTTGGTCTACTGGGCCGCCTTTAAGCTCACCGGTGGACAATAGATTCCGGTCTCTTCTCTTACCCACCATGCACCAGTCTGTTTTCGTTCCGATTCGCTTGAGAACCGATACTGGTATAAGCGCGCTCGGACGTAGCGTGGCGGCGAGTCTGGAAACGGGTTCTTTGCCAGCAGAGAAACTACCGGCTTTGAATTTTCGAGCAGACGCATCATGAAATTCAAAAACCATGGTTCGCGCCGGACGTCGTCTAAAGCTGCGAACCACATCTGCCAATCGACTCTGGGCTGATGAGGCGCCACAATCGGCGGAGGCCGGCCTGGATCTCCTGGCTTGTGTTTGAATTCGTAGGCAGTCCATGTGTCGCCGTCTGCGCTTCCTTCCACAACGATTTCCGGACGATTTTTTGTCATTACCCGAAACAGCCCATAACCATTGAGTGAACGGAATGGTTCTATACAGCTGTAAGGAATAGCCAGTAGGGATGGCCACTGATTTTGCGGAAAGAGCGCTTCCCAAAACAGCATTCCACTGAATGTCAGTACGATGATGGTTACTGGAACAAGGATCCAGTCGGGCCATAATCTGCCGCGAACATCTGCGGAAGCTCTCCTCCGCCAGCGAGGCCAGACGGCGTCATCGATGGCAAGAAGACAGAGCGCGATCGTGAGCAAGTTGAAGAAGCAGTAATTGCCGGTCAGCGCGATCAAGATTTGAAATGCGATTAAAGATATTGCTCCCAACAGCCGCAACCGCCGCGGCCCAAACAGGAGAAACGGAGCGCCAATTTCGATCAAAAACATCACGACAACCGACGCCGCATGGAATGAATCGGGAAGCCACCGCGCCCACCACGCAAGCGGAGTCGGCAATGGCTGTGTCTCGTAGTGATAACTTAGCGCAGTCAGATTTAACCATGACTCGTCGCCGCTGGTCAGTTTGACTATCCCTGACATCACCATCAGCCGGAACAACAGCCAAACCAGAAGGAACCGGGCGATCGGGTGCACGGGCGCTACTCGAGGCACCGACGGTAGAATTCTTAACGGCGCCAGAAAGATGCTGAAAAAACCTGTTTCCAGAAGGAGGTAGTCCCACTGGAAATTCAGAAAGGTCTGCCCTGCTACCGCCAACGACAAGTAGCATATCCAGAGTAGCGCCAGGCTGAGCGCGGGAAGAATTTGAAAGATCAGCAATCCGCTTAAGATCACACCGGCTGCGCAGAGGGAGTGCAGAAACCAATCGCTCGAATTGAACCAGCACAGGGTCGGAAGAAGCCGGTACGCGTTTGGTCCGACCCGGGCGTGAACCGCTGTTAACCAGCGTGCAGCCGGCAGAATCCCTTCACTACCGATCAACCCGTCGATTTGGACCCAGTAGGAAACAAATGCGATCAGGTAAATGATGCCGAGAAAGCGAAGAAACCAATCACGCGCAGAATAATAGGTTGGTACGCATACGGCGTCTTCTCCCTTTCCCCAAAGGAGGGTTGTGAAAACGGATGCAAAGGTTCGATGTCTTGCTATCCAGCGATAGATCCAAGCCAGAACCGGCCGGCAACCAGGAATTTGTTGAAAACACCAGAGTGGAAGGCCGCTGGCGAAACCCGATCGATAGCTAAGCGTCCGGAACACGGCTTCCGCCCCAGCAAACACCTTACCGTCCGGCTCGATCAGCCGCATCGCGGTCTGAAAGGAGTCGACTGGGATATCTTTGGCGAACCTATCCCCTAAAGATTGATAGGAAGCGGCATCGATTCTTCCTCCGGTCACTTGCAGCCAACGCCGGACCCACCGGATACAGAAATAACAATCAGCGTCGTAGATTAGAAGCGGGCGGTCGCGCGGTGGGTCACTTTGAGCGAGCCGTTTCGGGCCGATAGGGTGCGGCATAACCGTAGTTAGCGCACGGCCGTTCGTACGTCGAGGCAAACGCCAGGAGCTGAAACGATAAGCCGAAGGGCGAGACGGCGATCGAACTACGTTGGAGCTTGGCAGACCTAGATGCGTAGGGCAGACGTCTCCTCGAATCCAAGGGGGAAACCTGTCTATCGCGAACCGTGGTTCGCCGTCTCGCCCTTCGCCGTCTCGCCGTATCATTTCAGCTCCCGGCGATCACGGCGTTCCCGCGCGTTCCCGGCGTTTTAATGATTATCCGCGTTCGACGGCTCTTTGCGTTCGTAGCCGATTGCCTCGTCGATCTGATGCATGACGTCCGGAGTCAATCTTTCGACTGCGGTCGAAGCGGTGAGATTTTCCTCTAGCTGCGAAACTTTGGAAGCTCCGAGAATGACAGTGCTCACATGCGGATTCTTCAAGCACCATGCGAGGCCGAGCACGGATCTGGATAAGCCGATTCCCTTCGCGAGGCGTCCCAAAGCACGAACCTTCTCGAGGCGCTCCGGGTTTACCACCCATTCTCGTAACCAGTCGTAACGATCGAGCCCTAATCGTGCATCTTTCGGAAAGCCATTGTCATATTTTCCGGTCAAAAGGCCGCTGGCCAGGGGCGACCAAATGGTCGTTCCTAAGCCGAAATTGTCATATAGTCGGGCGTACTCGACTTCCACTTTATCCCGCTGGAGCAGGTTGTAATACGGCTGTTCCATGGTAGGCGGAACCAGATTGAGTTGCCATGCGATCGCATGGGCCTCAGTAATCTCTTGCGCACTCCAGACGCTCGTACCCCAGTAGAGTACTTTTCCTTGAGTTACAAGGTCGGACATGATTCGAACCGTTTCTTCGATTGGCGTTTCCGGGTCGGACCGGTGACAAAAGAAAAGATCCAGATAATCGACCTGCAACCGCTGCAGAGCGGCATGACACGCGTCGAAAACGTGCTTACGACTTAGCCCATATTGATTCGGTTTCTGAGGATGTGGCGCCGAGCCGAAAAAGACCTTGCTGGAAACCAGCCACGTATCGCGTGACCAGCCGAGCTTTTTCAGAATTTTGCCCATGACCAGTTCCGAACGGCCGGAAGCATAGCCCTCCGCATTATCAAAAAAGTTAATGCCGCCTTCGTACGCCTTAATCATCAGCGCCTCAGCGACATCATCAGAAACCTGATCCCCAAAGGTCACCCAGGATCCAAACGAAAGTTCACTGACTTTGACCCCAGCTTTACCAAGTCTGCGATAATTCATATGGAGGGAATCTGCACGAGTGTGCGTGCGAGTGCGAGTGTGAGGAATGTGAGAAAATTCGGCCGACGGAAGACGGTTGACGGTCCACCGCGCGCCCTAAAAGGGCGCGCGCGCCTCACCATTGCCCGAGGTAGCTAGTTCGTTTCTGGGCAAAACACGCTGGACCGTGCTGCTCCAGAAACGCCCTTATCTCGGTATGGCTGCCCTCTCGAGGATGGCTTGCTCCGTTCAACCAGCTTTTCAGGGCGTTGGCTGAAACGCCCATCATTTGGGCCACTCGATATTCGCTGAAACCAGTGAAGCGACCGCTTAGATCGGTTTACGCGATACCTACGATTGCCTGTTGCAAAACGGCTCGGAAACTTGCCTCGTTTCCACCCTCCATTTGCTCCATTTGCACGCGCTCGATGTGTTCGGGTTTAAGCTGTTCCTTAATCTTCGTCGACTCATCGGTTGCACATGGCTTCTTTGACATCTCAGCCATCTGAGTTGGCTCCGCTGAATCGACTTCGCTCCGGTTTCAGCCAAACTGAACTGTTGGTTTGTCCGTTTCATAGCACGACTGCGCAGATAGTCGAGCGCCGTGTTGGTGGCAATCCGGTAGATTCAGATCGATGGGGACGGCTTCGCCTAGCCCCTAACGGCATGGCAGCTTTTTTAGCTGCCACGCCGCCCACCTCATCATTGCTCGAGATAGCTAGTTTGTTGCTGAGCGAAACACGCTGGACCGTGCTGCTTCAGAAACGCCCTTATCTCGGTATGGCTGCCCACACGAGGATGGCTTGCTCCGTTCAACCAGCTTTTCAGGGCGTTGGCTGAGACGCCCATCATTTGCGCTACCCGATATTCGCTGAGTCGCGATTGTTGGATAAACGATCTCAGCGTTTCGAGAGTTCCCTGCACGTTCGCTTCTTCGATTTTCTTCCCTCCAAACGTGCCGATCCCTTCGGAAATGTTGAAAGCATTCATTGAACGCCCTCAATATGTCAGGAATGAGAAAGAAGCGGTATGGCCCGATGGTGTGAGTTCGCTAATCCCGCGCGGAGATGGCTTAACAAGCTATTGATTTTGCCTCTAGAAACCGCGAAATTTTTCAACAAAAAGCGAATTCAAAAATTACCTGATCCGGTATTTGAAGCGCTAGCTGACTTAAACTCGCAGCAGAGTTGGTTTGGCCCGATCAAACGCGCAATCGCGGTAAATTGCGACCCTACCGTTATATGACGCACACGAATCACTCCGGAACTCCGCAGGGCACTCCGACACGCCGATACTCCGACACGCCGACACATCCCCTATTTCCCCAGGCCGACTGTTCTTCCCGGGAAACCGGCGGCGTCAAAATAAACCGTCTGACCAACTTGCTGATAACGCAAAACGGTTTTCTGGCCGTTTGCTGCCGGCTTTGATTCCAAAGTTTTTGATACGCCAGCCACGCTGCGTGGTCCATTTACTAGCGCCTCAACCGCAGTTCTTCCAAGTAGCGTGCCGTTGTGCGGAATCTGTAATTTCAATATCTGCGCGAATGTCCACGCTAAATCAGCGTTACTGACCGGCGTGTTATCAACGAACCGTTTCTTGAAATCCGGCCCTGTCGCCGCCATACAGTTGAACGTATCCGCTCGGTTGAAGCTTCCGTGCATCCCCTGCCCTTGCTGAAGGCCGGTATCGCAGATTGTGACAGCCGACATGTTTGGTTTTGCAGGATCTATGGCAAAACTTCGAAAGTTCACAACGACCGCTGGTGTCGGTAACTGAGTCGACCCCTTAAGACCGATATCGGTAAGTTTCAACGCTCCGTCGATTTCGCCGTACTCGGGATCCGAAAATATCCCGCTTATGTAGTCCTGCGTGGTCAAGAACTGCACGATCTTCTGAACCAGATCGCGATCTTTTTCGGTCACGTAGATCAGGTCTGATCCGCCGTTTGCCGCGATCAGTACTTTTGCATCTGTGGGAATTTTGCCCGTTCCGCCGATGACGCCGTCTCCCTTTGAAGGACGTTGTGCAACCTGGTTGGTTGGCGCTGACGAAAGTTCAGGATCCACCGGTTTATAGATCGTGGTACCATCCTGGTTGATCGCCTGATCGGGATCGAAGAGTGGAAGACCGAGCGCATGCGCCAGATCGATGGCAAGAAAACCGGGAGGCAGAAAACCATTGTTCACTTCCTGGCGCCCCTTGGAATCCCGGTAAGTCTTCGTGGCGGAGTAACTTTTTGTAACAGTCTTACCAGACGAGTCCAGAGGAGATTTGCTGATGGTCGAAAAGCCGTGATCTGCCGTCACAAATACATCGGTATCTTCCGAGAGGCCGCCTACCGAATGCAGATATTCGAGTATCAGTCGCAAATTATTGTCAGCGTTTAACACACCCTTGCGGGAGGTCGGGCCGTTGATTCCTGGCCGCAACTGATTAAGGCTGTCACCTTGATTATGCTGGGTACCGTCCGGATCTCTCGACCAAAAGACAACGACGAACGGTTTTCCTGCTCGTACAAACGAAGGGAGTATCGCCCCCGTTAGAGCGCTGGCGAAGTATTGCTGTTGTACTTTGTTGGCAGCGATCGTTCCGGGCGTTTCATTGTTCCCCGAAAATCCGTTATCCAACTTGGTCTTCTCGGGTTGCGCGTTGGCCCGTGTCGGAGCAGTCGTAGTCAAACCTGCCGCCCGTAATGCGTCAGCAATTTCAGGGCGCAACGGAATTCCGCCGTCTCGTCCCGTCGAATCATCGATGATCACCGTCTCGGGAGCGGGCACAGTGCCGTTACTTGAAGCGCCTTCGGGGGCATCCTGAATGAGCGTCGGTCCCAACTTACCAACCGCTGCGGTCAAATACCCATTCTTACGCGCAAAAGCCAAAAGAGTTTCTTCGTTGAGATAGTTACCGCCGAAATGATCGTCGATTTCTTCGATCACTACGTCGTTCTCAATGAAAGGCGTTTCAGTTGAGGGCACATCGATGCCCGTTTTCTTTTCGATCGGGAAGCCGGTATAGAAAGTATTGCTGAAATCTCCGGTATCTCCAAGGAGGTGACCAGTTGCCATTGCCGATGCGTTTGCCGTCGTGAAGGTCGGGAACAAAGAATGGCTGTTGGCAAACCAGACTCCGCCCTGGCGAAGCGCGTAAAGCGTCGGCATGTCCTTCATGTTGACAGAGCCGCTGCGAAGGCCATCGGCAACAAAGAGGATGACGTTGCGGCCAGACGAAGACCGTGCAAACGACAAGGCGACAATGGCCACCAGCCAAAGAACACGCGCTATTTTCATATTACGATCGGCGACCCGAATAAGACGTTTCGCCAGCCGAGTGCAAGCAAACATCATGTTACAATTTCGGGAACGCCGGGAGCTGAAACGGTACGGCCAGACGGCGAAGGCAGAGAGGGCGAAGCCACGGAACGCGATAGACAGGTTCCCGCCTTGGGTTCGAGGAGATTTCTGTCCTACGCATCTAGCCAAGCTCCAACGTAGTTCGATCGCCGTCTCGCCCTTCGCCGTATCGTTCAAATCACGGCGACTGGTATTTCAAAGAAATTGCAAACCCTCGCACTCACACCCACACTCGCACTCGTCCATGCGACGATATTTTCTAGTGGCAACAGGCGGTGGAATCGGCACTTTGTGCCGGTTCGGAATCTCTGAATTAGGGTCATTACTGCATTTCAGTACGCTGGCCGCCATTTTATTCATCAACGTCACAGGATGCTTGTTGATCTCGTTCCTCCATTTTCTTTCCGATCCATCTGGACGGATTTACTTCCGGCCAAATCAACGTTTGTTTCTTCTGGTTGGACTCTGCGGCGGATACACGACTTTCAGTTCTTTCAGCCTGATTTCATTTTTGGCAGCGTCCCGCGGTAGCTCCATTGAACTCTGGGCCAACATTCTGCTCTCACATTTTCTTTGTTTAGTGAGCGTATTCCTAGGAGCCGCTGCGGCTCGCGCGTATCCGAGCTGGTTGCGACGATAATGGGTCTAGCCCTCATTCTACTCCTTGTCTTCGGCGGCGGCGCAATCGGCAGCGTCTGGCGCTATTGGTTGTCGGGCGTTGTGGCGGAACGTTTCGGCGAAGTGTTTCCCGTAGGGACGCTCTTCGTCAATGTTATCGGTTCGCTGTTGATCGGTTTGTTTGCCGGCGCGTTGAGTCACCAGCCGAAGGCCGGCATCTGGCTTCAGCCGTTCTTGAATGTCGGGGTGTGTGGAGGTTTGACGACCTTTTCGTCGTTCAGCTTACAAACCTGGAACCTACTCCAGTCACGAAGATGGGGGTTAGCGCTTCTGAATATCATCCTTTCGACAGGGCTCTGTTTCGGTTGTGTTAGTTTGGGGTGGTGGTTGGCGGCTGTGGTTGGTTAGAAGTGAGAAGTGAGAAGTGAGAAGTGAATATGAAGATTGTTTCTACATTTCGGGATTTGGATGTTTTATCGGCTTGCCCGAGAGGCAAATCGGGAAATTTTCAGAGCGACGAAAACATTCCCAAGAGAGGAGCGATATGCGTTAGTTGATCAGATACGTCGATATTCGCGCGCGACCCTGGCTCGATGATGCTGTCGACTGCGAGTATATGGCAGCAGAACAGCACGAGAAGATGATCAAAGATTGGGATTCAATTGCGGCCAAGATTTCGCGAATGATCGATCGTGCATCAGCTTTTTGTCGATACGATTCCGACACAGATTACCGGTCTGTGACCCAAGAAACCCCTGTCGATCTCGAATTTCCTCCGAGTGAGGACTAATCACCTCTCACCTCTCACCTCTCACGTCTCGTGCTGCCGGTAGTGCAGAACCTGGACTCGTTCCATCGTAACCAGGCCACCCTCAAGCATTTTATCCAGGTACGGAAGAAACGAGCTGATTTTTTCTTCTGTGTCGACAATCTCGATCACCATCGGCAGATCGGTCGACAGCCGCAGAATATTGGCGGTATGAATATGACTGGATCTGCCAAAGCCTAACGGTCCGCGAAGAACCGTTGCCCCCGCCAGATGTAGTTCCCGCGCCTTGAAAACGACAGCCTCATAAAGCGGCCGATGCTCGTACCGATCATCTTCTCCAATAAAAATCCTGAGCAGAACTCCTTCCTGGGGTAAAGCGCGAGCACCTTGAGAGAGGTCCGGACTCTTGCTTTTGGGAACATTCGGATCGGCCATACTGGAAAATCTTCACAAGCATCACACAAGAAATTCCAAAGACGAAGCCCAAAGGCTGGGCTATCTACGACTGGACAGGCGCCAAGAATCCGAGCCCGAGTTGGCAACAACCAGGGAATCCCCAAACAGGCAGCGATGATTTCGGCGTCTATTGGGACATCGCTCTCGCCGATGGCGCAACCCAACTTTTTTTCATCGTGCGAAACGCGGACGGTACGGTCAAAAATTGTCCGAACGACATGGTCTTAACTTTCGCAACCCAAGGGTTTGAAATTTGGTTGCTGCAAGACGATTGCACAATCTATTCGCAGAAACCGGATCTCAATCGTGTGGGCGACATAAAGAAAGCGAAGGCATACTGGGTAAATCGCAACACGGTTGCGTGGTTTGGCGCAGAGGCGTCCGATACTTACCAGCTTTATTATTCGTCGACCGGCGGGATAAGTGTGGAAACCAGCGGCGTACAGGGAGGCGCGTTCATTCCACTCTTGGTGGATCCCAACGGACTTCCACAATCTGTCATCGACAAATTCCCGCAGTTGAAAGGAGCGACCGCCCTTAAGATCTCAGATGGCGATCTGGGACATGTCCCCGAGCTGTTGAAAGATCAGTTGGTTGTTGTGAAATCCGATGGTTCCCAGCCGTTGGATGCCACTTCCCTCCAGATGCCTGGCGTCTTAGATGATCTATTCTTTTTCGATGGGCACTTGGGTGCGCAGCGTGCGGGTGACGATATCCGGTTCCGTCTTTGGGCGCCGACGGCGCAGTCTGTGCGGCTTTTTGTCTACGACGACCCAAGCTCGACCACTCCGGCGGTGTTTACCATGAATGAAACGGAGCGAGGTGTTTGGGAAGCGCGAGCCGGAAACCCCAGCTGGCTGAACTCAAAATACTACCTCTATGAGGTGAAAGTTTTCTCCCGTATCGAAGGCCAGGTAGTTACAAATCTGGTGACTGATCCCTATTCACTGGGACTCTCTGCCGATTCGCAAATGAGCCTGGTTGTCGATCTCGACTCGCCGCTCACTAAGCCAGTTTACTGGAACTGGATTCCAAAGCCACCGCTCGCGAGTCCAACCGATATCGTCTTGTACGAACTGCACATCCGCGATTTCTCGATTTCAGATGACAGCGTTCCACAGAGTGATCGCGGAAAATACACCGCGTTCAATTACCTTTCCTCACGAGGGATGCTTCATCTGCGCAGTCTGGCCCAAGCAGGATTGACGCACGTCCACCTGCTTCCGGCATTCGATTTTTCTTCCGTGCCAGATTTAGATAGCGAGCAAAAGATTCCCCAAATCGTCACTCCCATTTCGGCGCCGGATTCCGAACAGCCGGTAGACGCGGTAGACGCGGTGAAAGATCAGGACGGTTTCAATTGGGGTTACGATCCGCGTCTTTACGGAACGCCCAAAGGCAGCTATTCGACCAATCCGAATGGAATCACAAGAATTCGTGAATTTCGGGGGATGGTTGGAGCTCTTCACTCGATCGGGCTCCGGGTAGTAATGGATGTGGTCTACAATCATACAACGGCTGCAGGTCAGGATCCGCGCTCGGTTCTGGATCGCATTGTGCCGGGCTACTACTACCGGCTCGATGATAACGGTGATATCTACACGAACACTTGCTGCCCAGATACTGCCTCCGAGCACCGCATGTTCTTCAAACTGATGCTCGATACGCTAAAGATCTGGGCAAAAGAGTACCGCGTCGACGGATTTCGGTTTGATCTAATGAGCTTCAGCTTCAAGGACAACATGCTCGAGATAAAGAAAGCGCTGCATCAGATCGATCCAACAATTTATCTGTATGGCGAAGGCTGGAATTTCGGTGAGGTAGCCAACAACGCCCTCGGAATCAACGCGACGCAGGCGAACATGGCCGGGACGGGAATCGGGACGTTCAGTGATCGGGGCAGAGACGCGGTCCGCGGAGGAGGCCCTTTCGACGGAGGACAGTCGTTGGTCGCAAACCAGGGCTTCATCAACGGTCTCTGGTACGACGATAACGGCGCTTCGAACCTGACCTCCGCGCAGAAATTGCAACAGCTATTAGACGCCGGTGATCTCGTTAAGTTGGCCCTTGCCGGCACAATCAAGGATTATGTACTGACGGATAATCATGGTAATGCCGTGACCGGCGCCCAATTAAATTACAATGGCGAACCAGCCGGCTATACGTTGGATCCGCCGGATGTCATTAACTACATCTCTGCTCATGACAACCAGACCTTGTTTGATAACAATCAATACAAGATTCCGTTAGCAACAACGATGTCTGATCGGGTCCGGATAAACAATCTGGGCCTTGCGATCGTCAGCCTTTCTCAGGGTATACCGTTCTTCCACGCGGGTGACGATCTGCTGCGCTCGAAATCTTTCGACAAAAACAGCTACAACTCCGGCGACTGGTTCAACCAGATCGATTGGACGTATCAAACGAACAACTTCGCCGTAGGTCTGCCGCGAGAAGAAGATAACAAAGGCGATTGGCCTGTCATGGAGCCGTTCTTAAAGAATCCTGCAATCAAGCCCGGCTTCGACGCCATTCATTCTTCCCATCTCTACTTCGAGGATATCCTGCGGATCCGAAAATCGAGTCCATTGTTCCGACTTCGCACCGGCGAAGAAGTGAAAAGGCGGGTGACGTTTTACAATGCCGGTCCGAACCAGCAGCCGGCGTTAATCGTGATGGCGATATCGGACAATGTCGGCCACAGACTCGATCCCTGGGCAAAGAGCCTGGTTGTGCTGATCAATGTCGATAAAGTGCCGAAAACTGTCAGCGTTCCAGACTACTTGGGAATCCCGCTGATGCTGCATCCGATTCTACAACAGTCCGTCGCTGATCCGATTGCGAGACAATCTCAGTACGATGCCGGGACCGGCACCTTCACGATTCCGCCAAGAACGACAGCGGTGTTCGTGGAGAGTAGGTAGGAACGAAACGGCGAGACGGCGACGGGCGATACGGCGAAACCACGGGACCGCTATAGACAGGTTTCCGCCCTTGGGTGCGAGGAGATTTCTGTTCTACGCATTTGGGTCTGCCAAGCTCCAACGTAGTTCGATCGCCGTCTCGCCGTCTCGCCCCATCGCCGTCTCGCTTGTACCTTGGGTGCTTTTCAGCGTTCCTACGTTAAAAGGCCCGATTCTTTTTCCGTTCGTTCCACTGTGCTGTGCATGACTGCGATGGTTGCGGCGATTCTTTGCACAACTAGATCGATTAGCGTGCGGCCAGTCGGTTGCTCTTCAGTCGACCTCGTAATTAAACGTTCTTCCGACTCCGGAAGCTTGCTGAGCGGTGCGCGCTGCTCGAGGACGCCAGCCAAGTTGCTGAGGACGGGTTCAACTTCTCTGGCCAGCTCGTCTACCCGGTAATTCGGTCGTTCATCTTTCATTTCTCGGACGCTGTCGACCAGAGCTGTGACTGAATTAAAGAAGCTGCGAATGTAGACTCCCAATGTCAGAACAAGCTCAATCTCCTGGCGCGAGCGACCGGGTTCGGTTAGCGAGCGTTGGGCCGAGGCGATAACATTTGAAATATCCAGTGCGGCGCGGTGTTGGGCATCGTCCAGAGTCGCATCTGTAATAGGCTCACCTCGGACAAACTCGCTGGCTCGCAAAAAATAGTCGCGAGTAGATCGTATAGCGCTCGCCAATCGGGGACGTAACTGTTGTCGTTCCCAGATGGGAAATAAGACGCAGCCTCCAAGCACCGCGAGAAATCCTCCCAACAAGGTCTCAAAAACTCGCAGTAGAGCGATCCACCAATCGCCGATGTTAGAGAGGTTCAATATCAGGACGACCATCGGGGTCAGAGCCAAGACAAACAGGCTATAGTTCAGAGGCCTTAAGCTGTAGGCGGCAAATGCAAGTAGCCCGGCGCAGAACAGCAGTGCAATTTTGTCGTGGATAAATGTACCGAGGATTACTGCAATCAATCCACCGAGGATCGTTCCTGCGATTCGTTGGATAACGATTGTTAAGGTACCACCAAAATTGGGTTTCAAGACTACGAGAACGGTGAGCACTGCCCAATACCCACGAGGTATCTGCAGGAGTAGCGTCAGGGCCGATGCAAGCGCAGCGATGATACCGACTCGAAGGCCGTGGCGGAATCCGAGGGAGCGGAAGTTAAAATTGTCGCGCAGGGTCCCCCAGATCGGAGGATGTTCGCGAACGATCTCCCGTATAAATTCGGAATCGAGTGGTTGGACGGTTGCTCTGCCGCTCAGCGTCGCGGCAACTTCGGCGTCGCGATGGACTTTCTGAGTGAAAAGTTCCACCCGGGTGAGGAGTTTGTGAATGTTATCCTCATCCTGTCCCTCCACCGACATTCCTCTGATATACCGGCGAAGCACCGCTAGCTTTGCGTCGATCGAGTCCAACGTATGCGTCAATGCGGAAAGTTCAGCGTTGGAGCCGCCTCTCTTACTGACTACTAACGCCAGTGAACGGAGCGCTTCCCTGAGCTGTCTGGAAAGTTCCACGAACTGCGCGCGGATATCCGATAAAGAAGGGTGAGCCGTTGCCGCGTCGAAAAGCTCCACTATCGTGACGATGGCGTTAGCCATTTGCGCGGCGCTCTCGATCAGGATCAGAAGCTGAATTCCGCGCCGGCTTGCGCCACTGCGCTGTGCGCGGGTTTCCGCCCAGATCGAACGCGCCGCATCGATTTGGACGACCAACTCATCATACATTTGCGTGAACGCTTCCCGGCTAGCTTCCGCCAGGGCGCCTTGTTCCGCGACGTGCCGCACACCCGACTCCAGGAATAACGCCAGACGTTGAAAGATGTTCGTTACCGCACGAAATACCGGGGTATTCGTTCGCAGGGGCCACAGCGCAAGAGACAGAATCATCGCCCAGAGTCCGCCGCCGAGATAGAGCAGAACACGTTGGCCGGCATCGGGCGGATTTGGCAGGTCTACAGCGGTTGCCAACGATATCGCCGTAATAAAGCCGACCACCGATGCGGCATTCCCATAAAGTCCGGTCAGGCCTGCGCCAAAGGCCCAGAGAAACATCACGATAACACGGGCCCAAGGATACGGGTTTGTAACAGTCGCGACCAATACGGCAAGCGCGATCCCGAGCGTAGCACTCGAGAGCGCGATAGCCTTTGTGCGATAGGCGCCTCCTGCGTCAGCCGATAAAACGTTAACCGCCGCAAACCCGGCGAGCACACCAAAACTGAGATTGCCAAAAGCGAGGCCTAGACCGATTGGAACCCAAACGCCAAGGGCGCCGCGCAATCCATGTTCAATTGCAGGCCGCGCTAAAGCTATCTGGAAAGGACTCGAAAGTGCCTGAAGCGATCCGGCACGAGAAACGATGCTTGAATCGTGCGGGCGCACAATTCTAACGCTTCAAGCGTTCGATTGCCTGGACCTGATACCGGCGGTCCTGGGCATAGATCGGTTTAAGCTCCGTTACTTTGGTCCATTCGCGGTCCGCGTCCTGCCTGTCTCCCAGAAGATCGAGCGCCTTCGCATACTCAGCATGATGAACAATTCGCTGTGGAGCAAGTTCAATCGCTTTCTTGAAATGCGCGATTCCTCCTTCTTTCGAAGCAGGAGGAAACTGACCGTAAACGATCTGGACCAAGCCTTTCAGAAAAGGATTAAGGACAACCATGTCGACATTCCAGCATCCGAGTATTAAATGACCAAAATCGCTGTTCGGATCCAAAGTAACGGCCTTGTTCGCTTCCGCGTAAACGCGTTTCGAATATTCAATTCTTAGCTTGGGGTTTACCAGTTCGCACAGCTTCCCATAGGAAGCGGCGAGCGTTGCTTGTGCTTCGGCGTCGTTCGGTAGTTTGTCCGCTGCTTTCTGCCCCAGGCTCACTGCAAGCTGCGCATATTTCTTGCGCGAGACAGCGTCGGTCGCATCTTCAATTTTGAGAACATATTGACGAGCCAGCAATTTGGTTACTTCGGCGTTATCCGGCGCTGAATCGGCGGCCCGCTGTAGAACAACAATTGCGGCATCTGTGTCACCCTGCTTCTCGAGTTGTAAACCCTCATTAATCAATCCATCGACATCCTGGGCGGTAAGAATTGGGACTGCACCCAGGACAAGGAGGGAACACAAAAAAAATCGCATAGCTTATTAATCCGTTGTCCGGTCGCCGAACGAAGCGGGCCCATTAAGGCACAAAAAGGTGAAAGAGACAAGGATTTGAAATGCCGAGAGCGCCGGGAACGCCGAACGGAATAGAAGAGAACGCCCTGATCAGCGTTTCGTAGACAGGTTCAAAATTGTCTTCCAACAAGCATTTGCCCAACTGGCGTCAAACATACAAACTAGGAGAACGCCATGAAAACCACCGCGCGTAGTGCGACTTCCAAGGGCGGTCGAGTTCCCGATGATCCGATGTTGCCCGGATTTCTTTTCGACCTTGATGGTACGCTGATTGACAGCGTCTACCAGCATGTCCTCGCGTGGCGAGAAGCTCTGGAACAAATGGGGATCGACCTCGCTGTCTGGCGAATTCATCGCCGCATCGGAATGAGCGGCGGCTTATTTGTGAACGCGCTCTTGCGCGAAACAAGCTGTGATATCACCGAGAAAAAAGCTGATGAGCTCCGCCGTTTACATGCGGAAGCGTATATTCGCCTGTCAAAAGGTATCCGCCCTTTACCCGGCGCAAAACAATTGCTCCGTTACCTCGCCGACACCGGAGTTCCACATGCTATTGCTACAAGTGGCAGGCTTGAGACGGCTGGAGCAACGCTGGAATTGCTCGAGCTTGCGGAGGGAGTACCCGTTGTAACGCGGGATCAGGTGCGCTACGCAAAGCCGAATCCTGATTTATTTTTGGCCGCGGCCGAGCGTCTGAACATGGACATCACAAAATGCATCGTCGTCGGCGACAGCGTCTGGGATCTGCTTGCTGCGCGGCGTGCGTGTGCTCTGGGTGTCGGCGTTTTGTCCGGCGGTTATGGCAAGGAAGAATTGATTCAAGCCGGCGCCTATCGCGTTTACCAGGATCCATCCGATTTACTAGAACACCTTGATGAAGTCGGAGTCCGGCCCGTTGGCTAGTAGCGCTGACGGCGAAAACGGCCCGAGACGGCGATACGGCGAAGGGCGAGGCGGCGATCGATTTGCCGACTGGTACAG
>JBKPCS010000175.1:0-14231 GCA_046727495.1 bacterium
TATGCGTGCTTCCGCCTTTGGCCAGCGGATCGCGCACGGCGCTCTATTGGTTGGATTCATGTCGACGACCTCGTCGATGATGATTGCTCGATGTGTTGAGAAAGGTATTGACGAGACACCGGTTTCACTCGGTTATGATCGAATACGGTTCGTCAAGCCCGTATTTATCGGAGACACCGTTACGGTCGTCTATACGATTGCCACCGTCGATCACAGGAAACGCCGAACAACCTCGAAAATTGAAATCAGCAACCAGCGAGGTGAAGTGGTGGCAGTCGGTAATCATATCTTCAAGTGGGTGTCTCGCGCGGCTTAAATAGCATTTTCTACAGAATTGCCGATGATGTCTCTAGCAGATGCAGCAGTACGTCTATGTCTTAAACCGGTTTTCTGCTCCGTTGCAGCCGAACACCCATATTTAGGAAATGGAAGACCTGGCAAGCGAAGGTGGCAGTCTGTTAGGCAGACTCACGTTTAATGGTAGCCGCCGTCGAGGCCGTGAAGTGCCGTTGCCGTTGCCCTTCCGTTAACTTAGCGTCGAAGTGCTCAAAGTGAGAACAAGGCTGGCTTTGCGGCAAAGACATGCTCCTGTATCGAGCCTGCGGCCTTAACATCCTCGCCCAAGGCAAGGGAGCAGACCATGGAGGTAAATGCCCCAGCTGAACAGGTCTCTTACCCATTGATGATAACTTTGGCTTTTTGGCAACCTTGATAAACGGCAATTGCGTTTTTTGAAAAGGCACCTCAAGGCACAGCTAATGCGTCCCGGGCGGCCGAAATTCGCGTCCGGCGATTGGCTCCGCGGCTCACCCGAAGAGATCAAGGAAGAGGCCTCCGACTACATCGCCTATAGTGGTCCTTTTCACACAGACGAGGCCAAGAAGACTCTGACCCATTCGATGTTCGTCTCGCTCTTCCCAAACTGGCTTGGACAGACGCAACCACGCGTTGTGAAGATCGAAGGTGACACGCTGCACCTGAGCACCGAAAAACCAATCATGTCGGGCGGCAAGGAGACAATGTCATACCTTGAGTGGAAGCGGGCGGAGCCTATCTAAGTTCCACGCCCAGCAGAGGGCTCAGCTCGTCACCTCCTTCGCCCATCAGCCCGGGGACGCGTGATAGAGCAGGCGTCTGGACTCTCGCCGAATCAGAGAAGGTTCTGGCGTAGCACCAAATGGATCGGAGTAAAATCGCGGCGGCGGAATACATGAACGAGCCGACCTTGGCGGGAATGGGTGGAGCACCGGTAGACTATGATCGTTTGGTCCCTCCGGGACATATCTCCTGACCTTCTGCAACTCCTTGAACTCTTCGAACTCCTAAGAATAAACGTTATCTGGATTTAGGAGCCTACAAGACCGTATATACCAAACGATCAGAGTAAGAAAACATGCCCCGAGAGTTTAACTTTCTGAGCCAGCTAACGGGATGTTTTTCCCAGTCTGCGGCTGGTAATCCAACCGTGGCCATGATCGAGGCCGCTTATCGTCATCATGGACTAAACTGGCGTTATATTAATTGTGAGGTAACTCCGGAAAGCCTGGGCGACGCTGTTCGCGGTGCTCAGGCCATGGGTTGGGCCGGTTTTAACTGTTCTCTTCCACACAAGGTCGCGGTGATAGAGCATCTTGACGGACTCGGTGAATCCGCGGCGATTATGCGTGCCGTGAATTGTGCGGTTCGTCGGGGCAACAAATACGTCGGCGAGAATACTGATGGGAAAGGATTTTTGATCTCTCTCGAAGGTATCATTGACCCCCGCGGGCGGCGTGGCGTCTTATTCGGTGCGGGTGGTGCGGCCCGCGCCATCGGGGTCGAGCTGGCCCTTGCCGGCGCGTGCTCCATATCGGTAATTAACCGCAGTGCCGAGCGCGGGGCGGAACTAGTCAGGCTGATTAAAGACAACACGCCTGCGAAAGCAGAAATGATTAACTGGGAGAGGAAATACAGCGTGCAGCCGGACGCCGATATCGTGATTAACGCCACCTCAATCGGCCTTTATCCGGACGTCGATGGCCGGCTCGATATTGATATCGAGTCACTCAAACCGAGTATGGTCGTTGCGGATGTCATTCCGAACCCACCTCGTACTCGTTTCATCAAAGACGCCGAAAGGCGCGGCTGCACAACTGTTGATGGGCTCGGCATGCTTGTTAATCAAGGTGTTATTGGCATCAAGTATTGGACTGGAATCGATGCTGACCCCAGAATCATGCGGGGAAAGCTCGAAGAGATTTATGGAGAAGAGTAGGCGCCGGTGACCTGGATTTTTCGTACGGTTGGACTCCAGCCGGCAGACAAGAACTCGGAAGAGCTCCGGTCAAATAGATGGATCTGGGCAAGCCTTGCAAATCCGCGCTAGTTCATAACTAACTACGAAAATGTCGCCATATTTGTTTTACTGATCGTTAACATCAAGCTGACCGACCGCGGTAAATCCAAAGTCTAGCACCACGGCCGGCACCTGATCACAGCACGGCTAGCCGCGGCAGGATACCAGCTAACTTTCGCCTGATCGGCATGGTCCAGACCGCGCGTTGTTCCTCGAGGGACGGCTGGTGGATATCATGCTGCCGCCGACGGTCGTGTTGGAAGTGACGGAGACCGCTGCCCCGATCCGTGGTGGTAGCGACGTCACCTGGAAACCTGCCCGTCTCGACACCGGCCTGGAAATCATGGTCCCACTCTTTATCGCTCCCGGCGAAAAAATCCGTGTGGACACGACCGAACGCAAATATGCCGGGCGCGAAAGCGACGTGAAGAAGTGATCGCTGCGAGGTGATTGGTGATTAGTGGGAGTAGGGATGAGAAGATCAGAAACATGACGAGTCGAGAGCGGATTCTTTGTATGCTGAAGGGTGGCGTGCCCGATCGTCTGGCGTTGATGCCCGATTTTTACGATGACCCGGTCTTTGTCGAAGAGCTCTTTGGGTTTGTGGTCGAGAACGCGATTGCCTGCGCACGGGCCCAGATTCAGGCGGGAGCTGACATAATCGGTGTTGGGGACGCAGCCGCCTCTCTAGTTGGACCGCGTGTATACGAGAAGTTTGTCTGGCCTTACGAGAAGAAGCTCGTGGATGGCATTCACGCAGCTGACGGCAGGGTTCGTCTGCATATTTGCGGTAACACGCGACGAATCCTGCCGGGCATGGGAAAACTAGGTTGCGAGCTTCTGGATCTGGATTATCCCGTGGCATTGCGACAAGCGCGAGAGGTCATGGTGCCTGACCAGGTCTTAGCCGGCAATATCGAGCCGGTCGGCTGCCTGCGGAACGGCACCCCAGAATCGGTGACCCAAGCGGTGGCTAAGTGCCATAACGAGGCCGGTCCACGCTACATCGTTGCAGCGGGCTGTGAAGTGGTGCGCGACACCCCGATCAAGAATCTTCGGGCTCTGTGCGAATATGCAAAATCGCACCACTGCGATGGCGAACGGGCTGTTTAAGCCGCTTGGTTCACGTTTGCCGTTTCTCCGACCATTCGTTAGAGAATCCGGCGGAGGCCCGGCGCGCGGACCAGCGGATCGGCTAGCATCCAACAGGTTGCGCACGCGAGGGTGCCGGTGACGGCGAATTTGACTAGCGCTGACGCGGCCCACCCGCGAAGCAGTAGGCCGATCCCCACCAGCACGACCGGGTGGATAATGTAGACGGAGTAGGATCGGCGATTCAACCAAGTCCAGATGCCTGGTGGCCGATTCATGTGGTGGCGGAAGACGAGCAGGCATGCTGCGATTAGTCCCCAGGCGACAAACGGCTCCCAGAACGCATAAAAGATAGCGGTCCAACTGAGCCCGCTGGAGAAGTTGGATTTTCCAGGGCCGTTCAAAGAGACCGTCAACGCCCTGGCTGCCGGCATAGATAGCCAGGCGAAGGTGGACCAGAATCCCTTGCCCTGTGCAGCCGTGACCATAGCCACTGTGAGCGGCCCGAAAATCAGGCCGAAGGCCAGGAGGGGCAGCCCGAGGCGCAGAAAGCGGTCGTTCAGAAAGCGGGCGTAAGCCCTTGCGCTCCAGCGAGCTCGGCGTGAAATAGCCAGCCAAAAGAAAAAAGATGCCCATGGTGCAGCACGACCAAAGCGATCATCACACTGCGCAGGCGGTCGATGTAGAAGTCTCGCTCACGCAACTCCATATTTTACCGGCCAGGTCGCTGCTGACAGCGCTTCGACTGGTTTCTTGTCGGGCTTGGAATACATAAGCGCTCCTAGCGGGAAACAGTCATCAGGCTTAATGCCCGCTGCCGCTTGGCGGGAACGTTGACGTCTCGACTGAGGGTGCTGAGGTCCTGCCAGCCTCAATGATGCATTCAGATATAGTGCATTTTGCCGAGCCATCTGTTATAACTCGGGTATGAGCACTGGCCTCAACGGGGCCCGGCAAGCCGTTCGCGATACGTAGCTTACAGAGAAGCCTCGCATGTCCCGATCGACTTCGGCTCGACTGCTGTAACTGGGATTCACGTGAGCGTCGTGGCCGCCCTGCGTGAACATTATGGTCTGGAGAGGCGACCGGTTAAAGTCTGTGAACCATACCAGATGCTCGGCCTAACTGAGGATGACCCTGCCGAGGCAATGGGCATCGATACCAAAGGCGTATTTGCCCCGAAGACGATCTTCGGGTTCCCGTTAGAGAATTGGAAACCGTGGCGGATGCCCGACGGGCTCGAAGTGCAGGTGCCCACTAATTTTAATACAAGCGTAGACAGTAACGGCGACTTCCTCATTTTTGAACGAGAAACGGCGGTTGCGCTGGCGAATCTCGAAAGGATTTACGCCGCCATCGGCAACAATGTGGAAGCTGTCTTCACTTGCGGCACCCATTTTGGGACGCAGACCTCCTCCTTTTGTTCCGTCGAGACCTTTCGCACTCTGTGGCTCCCCTATTACAAGGCGATGAATGACTGGATTCACCAGCACACCACTTGGCGAGTGCTCAAGCACAGCTGTGGGGCGGTGGAGAAATTCATCAATTCATTCATAGAGGCAGGCTTCGATATTCTCAACCCGGTACAGTGCTCGGCTGCCGGAATGGATCCCGAACTTTTGAAGGCCAAGTACGGCGACCGGATCACTTTTTGGGGTGGCGGCGTGGACACGCAAAAGACCCTGCCTTTCGGTACGCCTCAGCAAGTCCGCGATCAAGTGTTGCACCGATGCGAGATCTTTTCTCGCAAGGGTGCATTCGTCTTTACAACAATTCATAACGTGCAGGCTCGCACACCGCTTAGAAATTTTGTGGCAGTCCTTGACGCCGTCCGAGAATTCAACGGAGCCAACTGATGGCAGATCGGAAACAACTCTATGACGCTATCCTGAATGGTGACCACAAGACAGCTGTGGCCGTAACCAAGCAGGCTCTATCCGAAGGCATCGCTCCTATGGAGCTGATCACGAAGTATATGAGCCCCGCCATGGACGAGGTTGGCCGGCGTTTCGAGTGCGAAGAATATTTCGTACCTGAGCTCTTGTTGAGCGGCCGCGCGATGAAGAGAGCTCTGGAACTGCTGCAGCCATTGCGTGCCGCGAGCGGCGCAGAGCCTGCCGGCCGGGTCGTGATTGGTACGGTGAAAGGTGATCTGCATGATATTGGAAAAAACCTGGTGGCTTCAATGCTGGAAGGGGCCGGTTTCGAGGTGCACGATCTTGGGGCAGATGTTGCGCCCGAAAAGTTCGTCGCGGCTGTTCAAGAGCATAAACCTAATCTCGTCTGCCTCTCAGCGCTGCTGACAGTCACCATGCCGGCAATGCGGGATGTTGTGGATGCCTTGAAGGCCGCGGGCCTGCGCGATCAAGTGCGGGTGATGGTCGGCGGTGCACCCGTCACCTCTGAATTTGCGAACGAAATCGGGGCGGATGCTTACGCGGAGAACGCCGGGGTTGCGGTGACGGTTGCTCGCCGGCTAAGTACATGACCGTATCCGACATCGCCATTAGCGACCCAGCATCGTTGGTATTTGGCGTCGCTCCTAAACCCGTGAAGTGCGGGTTCGAACTCACGATCGGGGGAAGGTCAAGTCTACCCGGAAGTGAATTTTACGTTGCCGCCTCTCAAGATCAGCGATGAGACGTGGCCCACCGTATTGACCCATTATAGGACCATTGCCTCTGAGGTGCTACGTCTCGCTTTGGAGCTTCAGGTGCCGGGGATCGTCCTGGAGTTCGAGCTGCTTCCCGCCATGACGGAAAGGCCTGAATGGGGCGCAGAAATTACGGCAATCCTCCGCGAACAGATGGAAGCCGCATGGCAAAAATCCGGGTTGCATTCTGCGCTGCGGGTTACCCCGACGGATATTCGTGAAAAAGGTAAACCGCCGGTGCTGCGTGACCGCGATCCGGCGCGTCGATTGTTGCAATCGTTTCAGCTCCATGCTGCGGCTGGCGCCCACATTCTCTCCATCGAATCAATTGGCGGCAAAGAGGTTCATGACCAGGCGCTCATGTATGGAGATGTCAGGGGCGCGGTTTTCGCGCTGGGGTGCTGGCACCGAGAGATATGGCGTGCCTTTGGGATCAGATCACACAAGTCTGCCGGAGCCAAGGGCCCTGGGTAGCTGGCGGTGATAGCGCCTGCGCATTTGCTAATACGGCCATGCAACCGGCGCATCAGCACATGCTACCGGAGGTTCTTGCTGCGGTAGTTCGGGCAATGGGCGCTGCTCGCAGCCTGGTTGCATTAGAACATAGTGCCGTTGGGCCGTCCAAGGATTGTGCCTACGAAGGCCCGGTTCTTAAGGCGATTACGGGGTGTCCCATCTCGATGGAAGGTAAGTCTGCTGCCTGCGCCCATTTTAGTCCGGTCGGCAACATAGCCGCGGCGATGTGCGATCTCTGGAGTAACGAGTCGGTGCAAAATATTCGACTGCTGGCCGGCAACGCTCCAGAGGTGTTTACCGAAGTGCTGGCTTACGATTGCCGCTAATGAATGAAGCGGCAAAGCGCGGAGGGGCCCTGACGTTGCGTAACTGGATGGTGGGTTCCGACGAATGGCTGAGTCCGCAAGCGGCGGTGCTGTCACCGGATGCGACTATCGAGATTGCGAAGGCGATTGCCGACGCTTCGGGGGATTACTCACGAACGGTTGCTGCCGGCCGCGCTGCTTTGAAGATCCTCCGTCGCGGTCTGTCGGACGAAAGGCTTCACTTGAACAAAAAGGAATGTCAGTGGCTTGATCGGATCGAGCGCGAATTTGACGCGCTGCCGCCGGGTGAATGGACCCTGCTCAATGAGATGCGGGTGACCTACAGCGGTTTGTTCGACGTGAGAAGCTATGGCCTTGCGGCCAGCTAGCTTTACGGGATCTCCCGCTTGCTTTCCGCTGTGCGCAAGAGCATTTTTGCGGTGGCCCCGGCGGTTTCCGCGTAGTCTTCGATCGCCTTTGCCGCCAAGTTGACTGAAATTTCCTTAAGCTCATGTGATGTGCCGCGGAAGCCAGGGATCGGCTCTCAGTCGGCGCAGTGATATCAACCCAAGAAACCTTCGGCTCCTCTCTACCCCCCAGAAAAGAATGATCCTACGACTATTGTTTGTTGCAGTGGCCGCGATGACCCCGGTGCTCCACGCGGAAGAGATCCTTCTCGGAGCATCAGTCCAACTCACCGGATCGACGGCTAATACCGGTCGTTACTACCGCGATGGATACGAGTTTGCCATCGACAAGATTAATTCAGCGGGCGGGGTCAAAGTCGGCAGCGCCTCCCGGAAGCTGGCCCTCAAATTGTACGATAACCAATCGGATGTGAATTTGAGTGTCCGACAGTACGTGCAGTTGATTTCAGCCGACAAGGTCAACTTCCTTCTCGGCCCTTTCGCAAGCAACTTTGCGCTCGCGGATTCCGCGGTTTCGGAGAAATATGAAATCCCTATGGTGCAGGGCGGCGGCGCCTCGGACCAGATCTTCAGCCGTGGGTTTAAATACATATTCGGCACGTTGCCCGCGGCCAGCGACTACTTTGGTAGCACAATCGAGATGCTCGCAAAGCTCGAGCCTAAACCGAGCACGATTGCGCTGCTATATGCTGACGACGCTTTTGATGTGGCCGTGGCCGATGGAACTCGCCCGCTGGTGACCAAGAGCGGATTCACACTGGCGATAGACCAGCGTTACAGTTCCAACACCTCGGATTTCAGTTCGCTATTGTCGGAAATCAAAAGCAGGAACGTCGATGTGGTGCTCGTAGCCGGACATGAAACTGAAGTGCTTAACTTCGTGCGTCAGGCGAAGAGTCTATCGGTAAGCCCCAAGCTTTATTCGTTTACTGTCGGCGTGCCAACCGCAGATTTCCGTCAAGCACTGGGCGAAGACGCGAACTGGGCATTTGGTATGACTCCCTGGCTGCCGTCGCCGAAGCTCAAAGATCCCTAT
The DNA here is from genome assembly GCA_046727495.1 of bacterium. GTDB lineage: Bacteria > Verrucomicrobiota > Verrucomicrobiia > Chthoniobacterales > JAFAMB01 > JBKPBY01. The sequence goes on from JBKPCS010000175.1 coordinate 8,366, forward strand.
TTCGGCGACGCCGAACAGTTCGCGAAGTCATACAAGGCAAAATTCGGATATGATCCGGATTATCATGCCGCCTCTGCGGTAGCCGATGTTGAAGCCTTCGCACAGGCAATTGAGGCCGCTGGCTCGCTCGAGCCGAAGCAGGTACGCGACGCCTTGGCGAAGGTGGATTTTGAGAGCCTGTATGGGCGCCTCCACTTTAGCGAAAAAGGACAGATCGCATTGCCGGAGACAGTGATCCAGATCCAGAACGGTAATTTGGTGGCAGTTTACGGACCTAATGGTTTTGCGGAGAAGCCGATGTACCCTATTCCGCCATGGAGCGAGCGTCGATAGCGGCTTAAAGGCGGGTTTACCGGCTTGGCTGTAGATTTCGGTGCAACTGTTTCTGCAAATTCTGGTGAACGGCGTATTGCTGGGGGGGCTGTACACTTTGATGGCACTGGGTCTAGCCCTGGTTTGGGGCGTGTTGAACATCGTCAACCTGGCGCATGGTGCGTTTATCATGCTCGGCGGTTACGTAAGTTACTACCTATTCAAACTCTTCCATATTGATCCCTTCGCGACATTGCCAATTGGGGCGATCGCACTTTTTGGGATTGGCTACGCCACTCAGCGATGCATTCTCAACCGCGTAATCAGCGCGCCGATTTTTAACACTCTGCTCATCACCTTTGGATTGGAAGTGGTGTTCACGTATCTAGCGCAGTTGCTCTTCAGCGCCGATTTTCGCACGATCAATCCAAGTTACGCAGGCTCCAACATAACAGTTGCTGGAATCACTTTTCCTCTGGTTCGAATCGCGGCGTTTGTCATCGCATTGGGATTGACCGGCGCGATGTGGTTCTTCCTGCTTCACAGCCGACTCGGGCGAGCGATTCGCGCTACCGCGCAAAACTTGACGGCCGCTCGCCTGTACGGCGCCGAGCCGAGGCATCTGTATGCGATCACGTTTGGTTTAGGCGCAGCATTGGCCGGAGCGGCGGGCGGACTTTACGGTGTAGTGTCCCAAATCAACCCGTACATCGGCGCAGCGCTGACAACCAAATCGTTTGCGATCTCGATCATCGGTGGCCTCGATAGCCCACTTGGAGTGATCGTTGGCGGGTTAGCGCTCGGAATAGTGGAATCGCTCGCGGCTTTCTATATCGGTCCAACTTTTACCAACGTCGCCAGCTTCGGGATCCTGATTTTGGTCCTGATCATCAGACCGACAGGCTTGCTTGGCAGAACCCCATGAAACTGGTGATCCGCTATTCTCTAATCATGGTCGCCGTCGTTCTTCTGGCTGCTGTTCCGTCGTTGGGCTCCGATGTACTCACCCAGTTCGGCATCGACATACTATTGCTCGCGGTACTTGCCCAAAGCTGGAACATCATCGGCGGTTTCGCCGGTTATCCTTCATTTGGCAACTCCGTGTTTTACGGGCTTGGAGGCTATGGAGTGGCGATTGCAATGGTCCAGTGGAATTTATCGTTCGGAATTGGGTTGCTGTTTGGCGTGGCACTAGCCGTGGCGTTCGCGCTATTGCTCGGGTTACCCATCCTTCGACTGAGCGGACACTATTTTGCTATTGCGACCCTTGCTCTTGGCCAGATCATGACTGAAATCGTATCTAATGTCGAACTCGCGGGCCGAAACATTGGTCTCGTGCTGCCTATCTTGAGGAACAACGTTTTGTTTTACGAACTCTCGCTCCTGGTGCTGGTGACGGTAACCCTGACCGTCGCCTGGCTGACCCGGAGCCGCTTCGGGTTCGGTCTAATCGCGATTCGGGAAAACGAAACGGCGGCGGCTGTGATGGGCATCAACACTACGCTGTATAAGGTGGTCGCCTTTTCGCTTTCAGGCGCATTCACCGCGCTCGCCGGTGGCATCCACGCCTACTGGATCACCTTCCTCGATCCAGGGAGCGCCTTCGACATTTCGCTTAATGTGAAGATGATTATCATGACGGTCTTCGGAGGAGCAGGGACGGTGTTCGGCCCGCTATTCGGCGCGTTCCTGCTCTCCGGCATTTCAGAAGCGCTCGCAACCAAGATGACGAGCATCGCCAGCTTGTTCTTTGGCGTAGTGATTGTAGTCGCCGTGGTGTCGATACCGCAGGGCTTCGTGGATTTAACGCATCGCATTCGGTCGCAGGGATGGCGTTACTTTAGTAAAGTTCGACGTCGTCGCTTATGAGCGAGTTACTCGAAGTGCGAGATTTGACGAAGCGGTTCGCCGGCATTGTGGCGGTTCGAAATGTCAGCTTCGAAATCCAAAAGAATGAAATCCTTGGTTTAATCGGGCCGAATGGAGCGGGCAAGTCCACCCTGGTCGGCCTGGTTAGCGGCACGGTGACTTCGACTGCGGGCGACATCCGCTTCGAAGGTCGCTCAATTCGCGGGCTACCGGCTTACCAACGAGCGCGGCTCGGCATTGGCAGGACTTTCCAGATCATGCGTCCGTTCCCGCGGCTCACGGTGCTGGATAACGTGGCGGTCGGGGCGCTATTCGGGAAAGGAAAAGGCGAATCCAATCTCAAGCGCGCTCGCGAGCAGGCGCGTCGTTGCCTTGAATTTGTCGGATTGGGTAAACACATCCAGGACCGAGCCGATGAACTGAGCGGGCCGAGCCGCAAACGGCTCGAGTTAGCAAAGGCACTTGCGATGAAGCCGAGATTGCTGCTGCTCGACGAGGTGATGGCCGGCCTCAATCATGTGGAAATTGAGGAAGTGGCGGTCGTGATTCGCAAGGTCCGGGAGCAGGGCGTTACTATCGTGGTAATCGAACACGTGATTAAAGCGATCAGGAGTCTTTCAGATCGTCTTTTGGTTCTGCATCATGGCGAAAAGATCGCTGACGGTCGGCCTGATCGCGTGCTCGCTGATCCTTCGGTGATCGAAGCTTACCTCGGCAAACAACGTATATGAGTGGTCTGCTGCTCAACGTCGAGAAACTGCATGCCGGCTACGGTGAGATGCCCGTACTGCGCGATATCACGCTCGAGATCTACGAAGCGGAGATCGTCGCTCTGGTCGGAAGTAACGGGGCAGGCAAGACGACGCTCTTGCGTGCGCTGTCAGGTGTTTTGCGCTGGCAAGGACAAGCAACGTTCGGAGGCGCCTCACTTCAAGGAAAGAGTCCGGACGCGATATTCGGCCGCGGACTGGTCCACGTGCCGGAGGGGCGACAGTTGTTCGACCGAATGACTGTTCACGACAACCTTCTTATGGGCGCTTATCGGCGCAACGATAGCCGGTTGGTTCGGGTAGATCTTGAGCGGGTTTACACGCAGTTTCCTCGATTAAAGGAGCGGCGAAACCAATTGGCTGGGACCCTGTCTGGCGGTGAACAGCAGCTGTGCGCAATGGCGCGGGGACTCATGGCCCGTCCCCGACTGATGATGGTCGACGAAATGAGCCTTGGCCTTGCTCCAGTGATAGTTGAGCAATTGATGGAAGTCTTAGCCCGGATCCTGAAGCAGGGCGTGACGGTTCTGCTGGTGGAACAGGACGTTCGTCTAGCGTTGTCCTGCGCAGACCGATGTTATGTGCTTGAGACCGGTAGCGTCGTGCGTTCGGGGCGCGCCGCTGAGTTGATCAATGATCCTGAAATTCAACGCGCGTACCTTGGATTGTGACGGAGATTAGCGCTCGTTTGATCGGCTCCAATGCCACAGCGCCTTTAGGTAGCCAGGAAAATCGCGCGAGCCAGAAGGCTCGTACAATTTCGCGCTGAGAAATGGGATCCGCCGGATGGTTCTCAAGGCAAAACGCTTCTAGATAAGGAGCCGGAAATAAGCGTGTCGTTTTGGTTGCGCGTACGCTGAGCTAGAAAATGTTCAGGTTAGCGTCCTTTCCCCCGAGAATACGCTCATGCGGCTGAAGCTGATTTGCTGTGAGGTTCTTTTTAGGGAGATGTGCGCCTGCATCGCGCGCTCTCCCCACCTGATCGACGTCGAATTCCTTACGAAAGGACTCCACGACCTGGGTTGTGTGGGCATGCGCAGCCGGATTCAGGAACGCATTGATAAGGTCGATCCGGCGCAATATGACGCTATCCTCCTCGGGCACGCGCTTTGCGGCAATGGTACTGCGGAGATTACCGCGCGCCAAATTCCAATCGTATTGTTGCGCGCGCACGATTGCATTGGGGTTTTCATGGGTGGCTCGGATTTATATCTCCGCTATGTGAGCGACCACCCTGGGGCTACTTGGGTGGCTTGAGCGCGGACAGAACCTTGATCAGCTGGCGCTTGAGCAAACCAGGCGGCAGGCGGGAGTTGGCTATACGCGCGAGGAGTTGATCGAGAAATACGGAGAAGACAATGGCAATTATCTGTGGGAGCAGTTCACGAAATACACCAAAGTGTATCGGCAACTAACTTATATCCGCACTGGCGTCGAGCCAGACAATAGCTTTGAGCAGCAGGCTAGTCAGGAAGCGGCAAGCCGCGGGTGGAGTTTCGATGTCGTAAATGGTTCCCTGCGCATATTTGAGCGACTGGTCAACGGTGAGTGGGACGGCCCGGAGTTTCTGATCGTCCCTCCGGGCAAAACAGTTCGGCCGCGGTACGACGGAGCCATTATGGAGGCGGTTTGAGCGAAACGGCGACAATTCGGCTATTGCCGCTCGGAGCGGAGTTTGCAGTTGCTCAAGATTCGCCGCTGCGTGAGCCGCTGGCGTCATTCGGGATGGAGTTCCCCCTGCGGCGGCGAAGGGTGGTGTGGTTCGTGCAAAGTTCGGGTTCTGGAAGGGGCATTGCCGGTCACACCAGAAGATCGGGCTGCGCTCACTGAGCAAGAGCTCGCTGCGGGCTGGCGTCTTGCTTGCTGGGCATGCGCCACCGGCTCTCTGACACTCGAGGCGGGCCAGTGGATAACTCCTATCCTCGCTGACTTCGAGAGGATGCCCGCCTCTGCTCAGCCTGGGTTAGGGATTGCCATCGATGTGGGTACAACAACGGTCGTTGCTCAGCTGCTGGATCTGCGAAGCGGCGAGGTGATCGGAGTGCGATCAGGATTGAATCCGCAGGCAGCCTATGGCGCGGATATTATGAGCCGGGTCGCTTTTGCGCTGCACGACAGCCGGCTCACCAGAATGATTCGTCAATTCATCGGAACGATGGTCGCGGAGTTGGCAGGCGACCGCGTATCTGAAATCCGCGATGTTGTGCTGGTTGGCAACACCGTGATGCATCATTTATTTGCAGGTCTCAGTGTCGAACCGCTTTCACATGTGCCTTTCCGGCCAAGGGATCTGAGCGAGCAGACCTTTACGTCCTCCGATCTGGAGTGGCCGCTTTTGTCTTCAACGCGTGTGCGATTTCTTCGCTGCCTCGGAAGTTTCGTCGGCTCGGATATCCTGGCCGGCATCGTGGCTACCGGAATGGTTGAGGCTGGGCAACTAATGGTGCTGATCGTGCGGACGGCGGCGAATGAAAAATGCGGGCGACTGTTTTCCAGGGCGATTCGATTAGTGAATCTGCTCAGATCTCGGATCGCAGCCCCGGCGGCGATAGCGGTGCCGGCCCATAGGAAGGTCCGACGATCAATATTTACCATGGGTGCGCCTTTCAGCTAGAGGTGGAATGACTTGCCGCCTGCTAACCTGTTGCTGGGAATCTCTTCCGTCGTTTAAGCTGTTGACGTGGCCGAGCCAAGCAGACTGTAAAAGGTCGTTTAGGAGGAACTGCAAAGGATCCCCGCCGCGCGGCGATTCGCGCGCCGCGGGGATGGAAATCACGCGAAGATAGAAATCACGCGAAACGGATGCGGGCCTGGTCAGTCTGGTTGACGTGAATGGTATCAACGAAGCGTATGCTGCCGATCGCTCTGGCCATCACTAGCGAAGAGGTCCGGACACCATCGCCGAAGAAACGGAC
>JBKPCS010000176.1:0-26973 GCA_046727495.1 bacterium
GAGATGCTTACCACATGCCCAGAATTTTGCTTCTTCATCTGCGGAATCACCTGCTGCGTCATGTAGAAGAAGCTGGCGACGTTGGTATTCATCACCAGGTTGTAGTCTTCTTCGGTGTAGTCGGTGAACGCCTTCGGAATAAAGATTCCGGCGTTGTTAACCAGCAGATCAATACGGCCGAAATGTTAGAGGGCTGCGTCTACCACTTTGATGGCGGTTTCCCTCTTGCTTACGTCCCCATCCACGAGCACGAGATCAGGCGAAGGCGTAAGGTCCTTCGAGCTGCTGATCGTGCGGGAGGTGCCCACCACGCGCCAGCCGCGTTCGAGCAGTGCCTGTGTCACGCCCAGGCCAATCCCGCTAGAAGCGCCGGTGACGATGGCGACAGGTTGTTGAGTTGTATTCATCGAATGTCTTTATGTCTGAATTTTTGTTGTTTAAGGAGAAAAGGCTTCAGCAGTAAAGGAACTGGAAGGTTTGATTTTCAGAACGGTGGCATCATCAGGCAGGTCCTCATTTTTGTGTAGCCATCGGTTTTGCATAACAGCTATTCACGAAGTGGATGACGGCATTTGATGACCTCTCGCTCCTCCGTACCTTTGTCTGCATCGTGGAGTGCGGCAGTATTTCCGCCGCAGCGCGCCGCTTCAGAACTCCTCAGCCGACTTTAAGCCGTCACCTCCGGCTATTGGAGGAACGCTCTGGCACGGCCCTCCTGCGGCGCGATACCCACCGGATGAGCCTTACGGAAGCAGGACAGCGTTTGCTGACGGATGCGCAGACCATGCTGGCTCACGCGGAAGAGGCGGATCAGCGCTTGCGAGCCGGCCAAACGACGCTGAGCGGCCACTTGCGCTTGTTTGCGACTATTGACTTGGGACAGTCCATCGTCACTCGCCTGGTCAGCCTTTTCTTGCAGGCCAATCCGAAGGTTACCGCGGAGCTCAGCCTTAGCAGCCGCCCCTTGCATCTGATTCAGGAGGGTTGCGACGTCGCCATCCTGCCCGGAAAGATCACGGACGAAAGCGTGATCGCCCGGCCGGCCGGAAAGATCACCCTCGAGCTGGCCGCTTCGCCTTCCTTGGTCAAAGAGCGTCCCCTGGTGAGAGTACCCGCCGACCTGAAATCGTGGCCCTGGATCGCGATTGCCGGGTTTCAATTTTGGAACGCAAAGGAAATCAAACTCTCCGCCCGCAACCGTGCCGAGCAGACGCTTCAGCTTTCGCCGGTGCTAATTTCTGAAGGTGTGACGAGTGTCCGTGAAGCGGTGCGAGCCGGCCTCGGAGTATCCGTGCTTCCGGAGTTTTTGATTCGGGAAGACCTGCGTTGCGGGCGACTCGTGCGCGTCTTGCCGCAGTGGAACCCGCAAGACTTACCTGTTCACGTCGTCTATGCCGGAGCTCGCCTGTTGCCGACGCGCGTGCGCACCTTCGTCGACTTCGCTGTCAGTTACATGACAAAAGAATTAGCATCCAACGCCTAGAAGGCCCGAAACCGACGTCTCGCCGTATCAGGCGCCGTGGGGTGCGCTTTTCAGCCCTGGCACCAACGCCTTGTTTTCGCGGTTAAATTTGTGCAACAGAAGCTGGGTGGCGTAATCCAGGGTAGCGAAAACGTTGAATCCGGTGGAAGCGACCGATTCATAGCTTCGGACGCGCTTGCGCCGGTTGTTCAGAAGATATTCGAGATAATTGGTAGGCGCGACGTCTTGAATATCCCGCTTGTTGAACTGCAGAACGTAAGGGAGGTCGTCCAAAGAGAGATTTTGTTTCTCCAGGTTTTCGCCCAGATTTCGCATGCTTTCGACGTTTTCTTCCGTTTTATCCCATTGAGAGTCAGCCACAAATACGACGGCATCGACATTGCGTAGAACGAGTTGACGCGTCGAATTGTAGATCACCTGACCGGGGACGGTATAAAGCTGAAACTTGGTTTTGAACCCTTGCAGTGGGGTGGCGGTAACAGGCAAGAAATCAAAAAACAGTGTGCGGTCAGCTGCGGTTGCCAGAGAAATCAGATCACCGCGATGGCTTGGGCTGAGCCGCGAATGGATATAAATGAGGTTTGTCGTTTTACCGCAGAGCGCCGGTCCATAGTAGACGATTTTGAACTGTATCTCTTTGCCGGCGTAATTGATAATTGGCATGTGCGCTCCTTCGTTCACGCGGCTTCAATTCGCGCGAGATGCCGAACCACAGCTTGGATTTTTTCTCTGATACCTGGCCGGAACGGCCGGCTATCGTGCAACACCGTGAGACAGAGATGCTCTTGTAAGAATGCGCTGAGTTGAGCTTTGCCGCAGGTGAACGTGACGGCTTCCAGCGATTCAAGACCCATTTCTTTGGTGTGCGCGTCGAGGGTCTTGAACAGATTCGGCACAATAGAAGAAATGGTGGCTTCTTGCTTCAAGTCGCGTGCGTTTCCAGCGATCTTTCGACCATCGTCACGGTTAAGCTGGCAGCTAGTCAGCCCGGGCAACTGGTTCAATTGTTGAAGAACCTTTGCGTGGTCGAGCGTCTCATCGGTCATCAACAACGCCTGCAGCTCTTTGACCAACTCCGGATTTTTTGACCAGACGTCGACGCTGGATTTCTCCGACTCGGGCGCCGGGTTGCTTGGAGGGGTCACAGGCTTGCCGGTTGAATCGAATCGTCGAGAATCCTCTTGCACGTGCAGGGAGAACGGCGTTTCGATCTTCTGAGCCTGCTCTTCCGGCTGCTGGTCGGACGGTCGAGATAAGGTTTCGGGCGGCAGCTGAGAGAAGATGGCTCGAATTGGAATTGGAATCTTGAGATTAGGGTCTAACGCGTCAAATGCCGGACGCGCACTATCCGGTAGCGTTGCGCGAAAAGTTGAAGCTCGTAGCGCAATCTTGCCAGTCGCCAGCTGAGGTTGAATTTCTGCGAGAGGCAGCTGGAACTCGGTATCAGGCACCTCACGCGTTAGTTGGCTTCGCAGATGAGACGGAAGATTCTCCAGGATGGTGCTTAGTCTGATTTTGATTTTGCCTGGCGCGCGAGCAGGGAGATCCTCCAAATGGATCGCCTCGATCGGTTCAGAGGAAGCAGCTTCTTTTGGTTTGGGTTTGAGCCAGCGCAGGAGGGCCATGTCAGTCTATCGTGAAATAAAGGTTGGACTCAGTCAATAGTATAACATTAATAAAAGAAGTGTGGAAGAGTGGCCGGGTCTCAATATCGTCCTCGTTCTCGATTGAAGCCCCGATTCATCGCCGGGCTCAGAAAAAATACAGCGCATCTTTAGCGAAACTCTTCGCTATGGTTGTCGCTTCGATCGCGTTTTTTTCGAGGACGAGAACGAGGAGGAAACGCGAAACGCGAAACGCCAAACGCCAAACGCCAAACGCCACCAGTCTCACCAAAGAGGAGAGACGTATAGTTTCATGATGCTGACCAAGCCGCCTTTGTAATACCAGGTTTTATCGAAATAAAAACTTCGGTCGGCGGCGTGATACCGGACATGCACAGTCTTGCCTGGCTGGTTCACGTCATAAACGTTGAAGACCAGGTTGCCGTCAGGCGCCGCGTTGTAGGAATAGGCGATCAGGCAGTGATTGACCGGCTTGAAGCGCGTCAGGTAAATGGCCCGCGCTCTGCCAGCGTCTAACTCATTTTTCAGCCAGAGCGCAGTCTGCTGCTGGCTCGACCGGGGGACAGGGGAAACGATTCGCCAATTGCCAATCCTCCAGAATGGAGGCCACCAATGCCCAAGATTCTTTTGCAGGACCTGTCTGTGCTCCAGTGAGAAACTATACAGGTCTTTGTAACCGGGAATGATGATTTTTGCAGACGGACCGCAACTCCATGCCGGGATCCGGCTGAGCCGTTGGATGAGTGGACGATATTCTGAGTCGGATACTTTAGGCAGATCGGGGCGAAACTCTGCAAACTTGTAGAATTGCAGCACAGCTCGCGTCATGACAAAGCAATAGCGCGAGTAGTCTGGCTCTTTTCCTTTTGGCCGCCGATGGATGGTGACCTCACCTTGAGGTGTCGATCGGTATTCGAAGTACGTCTCGTTGGAATAGGCAAAAGTATCGGCCGGAAAGCGAAATGGCCGGGTGGCACTTCTTTCTTGTGCTCGCGCATCCGAACACAAAACCGCCAAGGAGATCGCCCAGATACTACAAACTAAGAAGGTACGCACTTAGAATTCTTTTCGGAGGTTGCTCGGCAAAATATGCAACTCACCGCGATACTTCGCGACGGTTCGCCGCGCAATCGGTATACCCCGGTCCGAAAGGATTTCCACAATTTCTTTATCGCTCAACGGGTTGCGAGCGTCCTCGTTGCGCACAAGATCGGCTATCGCTTCTTTTACGCTGGTGTTGCTGAGATTGACTCCCTCGGCAGTCTGGTATCCCGGCGTGAAGAAGTACTTCATGTCGAACACTCCCTGAGGTGTCGCCATATACTTGCCTGAGATCGCTCGACTGACGGTAGTCTCGTGTACGCCAACCGCCTCCGCGATTTGGACCATAGTCATAGGCCGAAGAAATGACGGACCATTTTCCAGGAAGTCTCTCTGACGGCTGACAATTTCGTTGGCGATATTCAGAATCGTTTGCTGGCGTTGATGGATACTCTTTATCAGGAATTTGCCGCTCCGGATTTTTTCTCGGATATAGTCGCGAACGTCGGATCCGTTAGCGCCTTGGGTCATCAGATCTTTGTATGTCTTGCTGATGCGAAGGTGGGGTATCTGATCGCTGTTGAGCGTTACCACATATTCGTCGCCGACCTTTTCGACATTAACATCAGGCAGCACGTAGCTGTTAGGGTCGGGTGCGAAGATCTGCCCTGGCTTCGGATCAAGCGTCGAAATAAAATTCGCTGCTTTTTGAATTTGATCGACGGTGACATCGAGGCGCCGCGCAATTTCTGGAAACCGTTTTCTTCCCAGATCGTCGAGATAATCCGCAACAATTTTGTACTCGATGCTTTGCTCCTTGCCCAGGCGTCGAAGCTGGATCAAGAGGCAATCTCGCAGGTCTCGGGCTCCAACCCCCACCGGGTGGAAAGTTTGGACCATGTCGAGCATCGCGTGCAGCTCGTCGAGAGACTTACCGCTCTGTTGCGAGATTTCGTCGAGAGATGTCTGCAGGAATCCCCGGTCATCAATGTTGCCGATTATCAATTCGGCAGCCTCTCGCTGTGACGGAGTAATATCTGCGGTATTCAGTTGATCGAGGAGGTGTTGCTGGAGCGTTTCCTGGGTGGCGATCGAATCGAGGAAGAATTGGCGTCTTTCTTCTTCTTCTGGATTACGGGAGGCGTAGCTGACGTTTTGCGCCATGTAGTCGCGCCATTCGTCATCAAGTTTGGCCAACCGATCGAATTCTTCCTGAAATTCGCTATCCTCTTTGCGCTGTTCCTCCGGTTCTGGTGCTACCGCTTCCTCTTCGAGTACTGGATTTGTCTGCAGTTCCTGCTGGACAATGTTTCGCAGCTCCAAAGTTGGAGCCTGTAATATCTGAAGACTCTGCTGCAGCTGCGGTGCGAGCACCTGCTGCATAGCGAGATGTTGAAACTGATGAAGCCCAGGACCTGCCATATCTCTACGAATTCGGACGAACTACAACGATAGGGGAGCCTATCGAGCGGAGCAAGTGCGTACCGGAGGGCAGGATCACCCTTCCGGGTAGGGGATATGATACGGCGAGACGGCGATAAACTGCCACGTCCTCGGTTTTCTCGATCGCCGTCTCGCCGTATCGCCCTTTCGCCGTCTCGTATCCCCTAAGGGGTGTTTCGGTTCTTCAGGTCGAGCTTGCGATACAGGGTGGCGATGCTGATACCGAGCATATGGGCTGTTTTTTCGCGTGAGCCCTGGTTCAGCCGCAGGGTCATTTCGATGTAACGCTTCTCGTGGTCGCGAACTAGCTCGTAGAGTTTCTGGCCGGCGCGCCAGGCCGAGGCTTCGCTATTATCCGCGGTTCCCAAATGCTCGACCAGGTATGAGGGCAAAGCGTCGATCACTTCACCTTCACTCAATGCGCAGGCCTGCTCGACCGCGTTCTCCAGCTCTTCCACATTTCCTGGCCAACGGTAACGCACCAGCTGAGCAATTGCTCGATCCTCCAGTGTTTTTTCCTTGGTTGAAGTCCGAGTTGCGAACCTTTTAATGAAATGCTCTGCCAGCAAAGGGATATCCTCGGGTCGTTCACGGAGGGGCGGTAGATCGATAGGAATCACCGATAACCGGTAATACAGATCCTCGCGGAACAGCCCCTCTTTTGCCAGCGCTTTGAGCGGCTCGTTCGATGCTGCAATCACGCGGACGTTTACTGGCGTCATTTTAGTGTCACCCAGCCGTCGAATCTCTCGAGATTGAAGCGCATGCATCAGCTGGGTTTGGACTCGATGCGAGGTCGAATGGATTTCGTCCAGAAACAGAGTGCCTCGATGAGCAAGCTCAAAAGCGCCCGGCCGCTCGACGGTGGCCCCGGTGAAACCTCCTTTCTTGTGACCAAACAGCTCTGATTCCAGCATCTGGTCAGGCAAGGCGCTACAGTTGACGCTCACGAAGCGATACCTTTTGCGGGAGCTCTGTTCGTGAAGCGCACGAGCGACAAGTTCTTTTCCCGTTCCATTTTCGCCCTGGATGAGAACGGTGCAATCGGTATCGGCGACTTTGCCGATCAGTCTATAGATCTCCTCCATCCTGGGACTCTGTCCTACTAATTGCTCGAATGAGCGGACATCGCGGGTTTCGCGTTTCATGAAATTATTTGGGGGTCGGGGGACGCAGTTTTTTTGGTTAAGCGCCCCAAGGGCGGTCATTATGAATGATAATGATCGTTATGACAATTCTTAACGTTAAGAATTCGGGACCCAGTCGCAAGACCCATAAACTAGGGGTTGATTACCCGAGGTTTCCGCTAAATTCCGCGGTCCTGATCTGGATCGCACGGAGCAGCGGGAGCGTTTCGCCCGCTCTTTGCGGATAAGTGCCTGGTGTAAATCCGGATCTAGCGCCCTTCGTCGCCTTCGGTCGTTTCCCCGTCCTTTTCTTGGACCTTTTGGACTCCCGACGAAGCCACGACATCCGGCGGGCAGCCGACCTTGATCAGGCCGTAACTCAGTAACGCTTTGCTGTCATCCCAGATGCCTGGTTTGTTGGTATGCAGAACCACGGAAATGACTTCATGCCCGTCGCGTAGCGCTGAACTGACCAGCACTTGCTGAGCAGCACGAGTAAAGCCGGTCTTAAGTCCGTTACATCCGGCGTAATGGCGGAGCAGACGGTTGTGGTTTCGGAGCTGGTAGACCGGGCCTCTCGGCGATTTCCACGTGCAGTAGATCGTCGATACGATTTGCCGGAAGAACGGTTGCCCCATGGCGGCCCGTGCGATCAGGGCCAAATCGTGCGCGGTGGTATAGTGATCGGGATCGTGCAAGCCGTGCGGATTTTTGAAATGGCTATCGGTCGCGCCAAGCTCTGCCGCTCGTTTGGTCATCTTTTCCGCAAAGGCTTCCACCGAACCAGCGTTGTCACGGGCCAATGCCATCGCGACATCGTTCGCGCTTTTCAGCATCATGCCGAAGAGCAACTGGCGCCGGGTGTATACTTCCCCTGGCTTCAAATCTAAATTGCTCGGTTCGACTTTCGTGTCCGTCAGATCGATCGTAACCTGGTTATCCAGGTTTCCTGCCTCAATTACGAGGAGGGCGGTCAGGATTTTGGTTGAGCTCGCCGGATACTGGCGCGCGTTCTCATTCTTTAGGAAGAGGAATTGTCCGCTGAACGAATCAATGGCTGCGGCGCTTTCCGCGATAACGGTCGGTTCCGGGCTTCCAACTGCGGGCTCCGCGGACTTCGTTGCCGGTGCAGGACTTTTGTCCTGCTGCGGAGTATCAATGGAAAAGAGTTGGTTCGAAGAGAAACAGAACCCGATAACGAAAGCCGCTAGCCGGGCGGCTGTTAGAATACCTTGCCGTCGATCATCATCCATTGAATCGGGTCTTTCGTTTCCATGATCACTTCGTAGGCTTCCGCTGCGCCTTTATCAGAAGGAATCGCAATTGCATCCGCCAAGTAACCGGAACCGATCTTACCTAAGCAATGGTCTTGTTTCAAGGCCCGGGCTGGATTCAATGTCGACATTTCTAGCAACGTTTTTGGGTGAAGGTCTGGATAAATTCTTTTTGCGGCCCGCATCTCGGAGAACAAATTGAGCGAATTGTTGCTGGCGAGGCTGTCAGTCCCGAGGCAGATGTTTAGAGAGAGCTTGCGGAGCGCTTCGAGGGGAAAACGTCGATGGTGCAGGAATCGATGGCTCTTTGGGCAATGGACGATACTGAGCCCTCGCCATTGTGGCGCGCTAAGCAGTTCGAGATCGGTCGGGTCCAATTCGTTCAAATGGACGAGAATAGAATCACTGCCAACCAACTGATCCTCTAACAGATGGCGTAATGGTGAGCGTTTGCCGCAATCCTCCGTATGGCGTCCAATTTTTGCCAGGAAATCAAAAAGTTCGCCGCGCCCGTCGGCGAACATTTGATACTCTTCTTTCGATTCGGCGACGTGCGTGGTCACGGGCATCCCAAAGGCGCGGGAGCACTCCAAGGCGGCCTGGTACAGACCGGGAGATGCTGTATACGGGGCGTGAGGACTCAGCCCGAATCCGGCGAGCGCAGGCTTTTCTTCGGTAAAGAATAACCAAGAACCAAAAGCGTGTTCATCGACCCATGGATGCGGCCGAACATCGATCAATTCCAAGAAGAACCAGGTTCGGATGGGAGGGGGAGGTAGCCTTGGGAAAATCTGCGGAGTCGCAATGATGTCGAGGACGCTAGTGACGCCGAATCGCCGGAGCTCCTCGAGGCCCATCATCGTCGCCCTGAGATAGTCTTCGTCGCTGAACGAACGCTTCAACGCGTTGATGCGCTGAACCCATTGCGGGAAACTGCCGGGAGACAAGAGAGCGCCCCGCATGAGTGTGTAATCGAGGTGACAGTGCGCGTTAATAAGACCTGGGAGCACGATGACGTCGCCCAGATCTTTTATCGAACCGGTGTGAGTTCTAAGAACGTCCCTTGCCGGTCCAACGGCGCCGAACCGATTTCCCTCGACTATAAAAGCGCCGTGATCGATGGGGTCGCCATCCATCGTAACCAGAATACGGCAGCGGTACGCGGTCATGTTGTTGCTTTTCGCAGCGACTTTTTGACCGCTGATCGAGCGGCTGCCACCAAAAGATTACACGCTTCTGCGCAAAGAATCGGCGTGGCTCGACGGCCCAAACCTGTTTGATCGACGCCGGGGTCCGATTTTGCTGCGTCCACCGCTGGCTCTCCCGGTTCGATCTCCCAGAGAATAGTGCGCAAGCATTTGTGCTTCGAATTGCAGAAGGCCGGTATCAAAGCCTTCGCCTGTTCTGTTGTCAGCTGGCTCGCAATTTCGTACATGCCGGTTTGTCGATTCAATGTTTGCCGGAGAGGAACGATGTTAAGATGTTCTGACTGGAAGGCTGTCCAGGTGCCTACTGCAGCGGGGTAGAAATAATCAAGCGCGCGACGGACGGCGTCGGCGCTCTGGAGTTCAAGAACCCACCTTCGAGGCAGATTGGGAGCGCCTTTCAGCGGCCGATAAGACCCCGCATCATCAAATCGCGCGAGTTCGCGCGCGCTTGTTGCGCCTTGAAACACCCGAGCAGTTTGCAGATTCGTTCGATCAGCCGAATGAAAAATGCGGTAGCCGGTCGCCGTTTTTTCTACTTCAATTTCGCCAATGGAGCGTCTCTCGATAAACTGGTCTGACGCCACAGTTTGAGCCGCGGGCGTATCGTTCGATTGCAGTTGGCCATGCTCGCGATCGAACCGATCAGTCGTGTCGAGTATAATTTCCGCCATCAACGGATCTGTTCCGATCGCGCTTCCATAGTAAAGTCTGCGGCCGTCGATAACGTAGTGGGTTTGCGTTTGCTTTGTTATCGGCGTTTTAGCGGAACTAGCTTTGCTCGGCCGGAGCGCCCGGTCGATGCCGAGCAGTTCCGGAATATCTTCATAACTGTGCAAACCGTCGGCGATAAAGAATGGAACAACAATAACATCCGGCTGAGACGTCAATTTCCTCCAGTCAGCGATGAATGGCGCCTCCTCCATGTAGGCCTCGGAAACCTCTGCGAAGATTTGCTTCTCCCGAATTCGCTGCACCTGGAGCCGTGCGGCCTCGGCGGATCGCTCATTTAGCTGGGTTCCATGCCCGACGATCAGCAGGCTGGCGTTGGCGGGCGAAACATCTTGAGCAATCGTCCGGGCCCGGCTGAGCAACAGATCAATCATTCGAGGGTCGTTGCCGACTGGTTGGCAGTACTTGATCAATTTGCCGTCGCGCTCAGTAATGGGACCGCTCAAGTCGAGTTCGCGGGGGATCACCGTCTCGGTGAAATACCCTTCGCTGATAAAATTTGGGACGACATAGACGTCCTTGCTTTCGACCATCCGCAAAACTTCCCGCAGGCTCGGCTCCTCCTTCCAAAAGGCGCAATAGACCTCGCGAAAAAGTCTGCGACGGACGATTTCATCCGCGTGCTGGAACGTTGGAGCACTGGAATCAGGATTCAGGGTTGAACCATGCCCAACCAGGATCAGTGCGGATTGTCGCCTATTTGCCATCTTCCCAAAATGGACAGCACCGAGACGAATCGCAAGTAGGGGTTAAGAGGAGTCTTTTGTCTGCCACGCGCACCCCGAAGGGTCTCATAGAATGCCTACCCTTTCGTTGCACCCGCGGTGATCCCGCCTTGCCAATACCTGCCAAGGAAAATAAAGGCAGCAAGTAGGGGCAGAACACTGATCAAGGATCCCAGCGCGATCAGATTGTAAATCGGTTTCCCTCCTCCTGAATGAATGATGGTATTCCAGACATTCATGCCGAGTGTGAGCGGAAACAGGCTGTCCCGGTTTAAGACGATTAAAGGCAGGAAGAAGTTGTTCCACGCGCCGACGAAACTTAGCAAGGCGACAGTGACTAACCCGGTCTGTATCAACGGGAGTCCAACGCTCCAGAATATGCGCAATTCACTCGCCCCGTCCAAGCGCGCGGCTTCCAACAGATCTGTTGGGAATCCAGTGTCCCAGAATACGCGCATGAGATAGAGGCCGAAGGGGTTGACTAGACCCGGCAAAATGACGCCCCAGTAGGTATCAATGAGCCCGAGCTTATTCATCAACAGGAATAAGGGGAGCACCAGGGCTGTATTCGGAACCATGATCGTTCCAAGAATGAAAGAGAATAGAGCTTTCCTTCCCCAGAAATCATATTTAGCGAAAGCATATGCACCGGCCGCGCAGATCATTGTGCTGACAGCCGAAATCGTGGCCGCGTAGATGATCGAGTTGCCGAACCAGCGCGCGTAAATTCCGCGTTGGTAGGAAAACAGCTCGGACACGTTTTCGAAGAAATGGAACGGCTGCGCAAACCATAAGCCAAAGGTGGTGAAGATCTGACTAGGATCCTTGCCAATAGCGAAGAATACCCAGAGCGCGGGGGTGGCGAAATAGAGTAGGAACGCTAGCAATACCGTAGTTCGGAGCGACTTGGTAGAGGCCGATTCTCGGGTGAGATCATTGTTTACCGTGGCCATGCTGTCTCCGCATTAATCGGGCTGGAGTTTTCGCAAGAGAAGCGAGCTGATTACAAAGACGACTGCCGCCAGCGATATCGCGAGGGCGGCGGCGTAGGAGTAGTTGGTATCGCGGGCTGCTGTCAGGTAAATGTAGACGTTTGGAGTTATATTGTCTGCCACGTATTCGATCGGCCGCAACACCCATGCTTCCGCGAAAATTTGGGACGTGCCGATTATCGAGAATAGGAACAGCAATTGGAATGTCGGCATCAGGAGAGGGAGCTTGATTCTCCAGACGATATCCCAACGTTTCGCGCCATCGACACGGGCAGCTTCGCAGAGCTCGTCAGGGATATTCTTCAGCGCCGCAAACAGCGTGATCATGTTGTAGCCGGTCCAGGTCCAAAACGTGATATTCGCGATGGAAAGCAGGATTAAAGAAGGGGACAGGAAATCGATTCTAGCGAAGGTAAGCGTGGAGAGAATCTGGTTAACCGGCGAGAGGTCGCGCGCATATAAGCATCCCCAGACCAGGCCGCCGATCGCTATCGGAATCGTGTAGGGAATAAAATAGATCGTCCGGTAAACTCGCATCAGAACACCTCGGGACTGCTCCAACAGCAGGGCGAGAATCAGAGCTGCTATCAGCATCGTCGGAATCTGAAAGATCCCGAAGATGAGAATGTTCTTCAGGCTGGTCAGGAAATTTATGTCCTGAAAGCTGCGAATGTAGTTGGTCAGGCCGCTGAAGACATCTTGCGCGGCACGTAGTCCGATACGTTTCTTTGTGAAAAGACTGAGGTACGCGGCGTAGACGATTGGGCTCAGGTAGAAGGCGACAAACAGGATCAGGAATGGCGCAAGAAAAGCGTAGGCAATCTTGCTCTGCTTTTTCATGGCCTGACTCGGCGCTATTGACTTTTTACTTCAAAACCTTGGTCCTTTGCGTTCTTCAAACAGTCGGCCTGCCAGGCATCTAAAGCCTGTTTCGGAGTAAATTTTCCGGTGACCATGTCGCTCATCTGTTTGTTGTAGTTGTCGTTGACGAACGCGAACCAAGGCGACCACAGAAAATCAAGATCCACCCCCTTTTGCTGCATCCGCGTAAACCTGAACCACGTTCTGTCCACCACAAAACTTAGCTGGATCCTTGTCGGGCAGGTTCAATTCGGGATCTGCCAGGCCTTGGGTTGATGCGGGAAAGATGCCGGTGTTGTACCAATTATTGAGCACGGCGCTCTTGTGGGTATTGAGCCAAATATTGAACAGGGTTGCAGCTTTCGGAAATTTCGACTGTTTTGTGACAACAAACGCGCTGCCTCCCCAGTTCCCGGACTTCGCTTCACCCGCTTTCCACTGCGGCAAAGGCGCGACTTGCCAATCACCGGCGGTCCGCTCTTTCAGAGAAGCCGCCATCACTCCTGGACCCCAGGCGGCCTCGATCGAGGCGGCGATTTCGCCATTGGCAAACGCATTGTACAGCTCAGGTGTGAACCCTTTGTAAGTGGTCGCGTAACCTTTTTTTACCAAGTCATTCCAGTAAGTGAGAACCTTCTCAGCGATCGGATTGTTTAACTCCTGGTTCCAGGTGTCACCGGACGTCTTGAAAAACTTTGCGTCGGCCGCCCAAGCCAAGCCTATGAACCAGGGAGCGTAGTCGGCAAAGAAGTTAGCGATTTTCACTTTTCCTTGAGACGCCTTCGACAGGTTCTCTGCTTGCGCCGCGAACTCATCCCAGGTCTTAGGAACTGTTATCTGATATTTATCGAAGGTTTTCTTGTTATACATCAGCGCCAAAGGCCCGACGTCCTGCGGGATACCGTAAACTACTTTTCCGTCCGGTGAGACTTGTCCCCAGGTCCACCCAACGAAATAGGATTTTGCCTGTTCGGCGCCGAAACGGGTTAAATCTGCCAATCCATCTGTAACGATGAATGATGGAAGAAAATCGTATTCAATCTGAGCGACGTCCGGTGCGCCTGACCCAGCTTTGATTGCGGTCTGCAGTTTTTGGTACTCGGTCGGGCCGCCGCCGATGTTGTTGACCTTAACTTTGATATTTGGGAATTCTTTTTCGAAGTCTTTTGCGACTGAATCGAGGCCGACGACCCAACTCCATACTTCAAGTTGGGCGGCAGGTTCGACAGCGAGCTTCTTGTAGTCTGGTTCACTCCAGCTGCCTTGGGCGCAAACAAGGAAAGGGAGGGACGCTGCGAGCGCAGCGCACAGAAAACGATGAATTTTCATGAGCGAGACAGGTTAGATTTTGGGGGTAGGTCACAATGAGTGTGACCGCTCACGGAACTTAAGAAAGTTGAGCGTCGAGACGCAATGCTTTTTAGTTTTGACTCCTGATTAATTCGCCTTGGTCATTCGTTGAACGCTCCCTAACACCTCCCGTGCCATGGCTGGGCTTGGCAGATCCCATGTCTTCCATAGCGACATATATTCCGCTTGTGGCAGGCAGACATACATCGGATTGGCCGGCGCTCGCAGCCATTGAATCAAACTTACCAGATTGTTCTCGGCCATTGTCGTGCATCCGGCAGAAGGCCGGTCAGGGCCACGGCGAATATGGAAGAAAATCGCGCTTCCGAACCCGGGGACAGGTGGATCGGCGTTGTGACGGATTTCAACCAGCCAGCGATACGCGAAATCGCCGTGGCGCATCTTCTGTTTTTGAAACCAATCCGGCGGATTCCTGGGATCGATTACGATGTGCTGATTATAGTAACGGCTGTGCAGATCGTCGACCCAGGCATCTCCCGGGCCAACTGTATGGAACGGAAAATCGGCGCCCTGAGGAAGCGACTGATCATACGTATAAATCGTGCCGATCTTGAATACGCCTGCCGGCGCGCGGTTGTCGCGCTCGACCTTTCGAGGACCTCCACCTTGGCCAACCAAGGAACCGCGGCCCCAAGCAAGTCCATGTTTGCCAAAAAGCACCGGGACCGGCGGCCCGGCAGGTTGCCATGCTCCATGCACCTTTTCAAATCGTTGGAGGCGGCCATGCATACTGTCCCAAGTCGGTGCAATTCCGACAATGAGCTGGGTGACAGAGGGATCGAGATGATCCTCGGCGCTAGAAGAAAAGGCCAGGAGCAGCAGAATGAACAGGGTGCGAAGCATCGGGAGGAGGATTAACGAGGGCCGGCGCGTTGGCAAGTCGTGAGGAAACGGCGACATCGCCGTCAACGCCGACTCGGAAAGGTCTGTCATCGGTAGGGCCGCCCCAGCGCCAATTTTGAAGCTCCGAAGAGGCCGAGCGGCCGCTACCCCACCAATCGAATTCCTCGGGCGCCCGCGATGGCGGCGATATCCGCAAATCTCAAGGCAAAAACCGTGTGCGTTCCTCCGATGTCGGCAAACGACAACTATCACGTTTGCCCCAGATGCGATAGCGTACCGCGGCAACAACACGATATCCCAGGTCTCTCACAAACCTTGGGACGAGATATCCTGCGTTCGCCAGCCATTTGAACCGTGGAAGCCGGGATAAAGCAAACAAGACGGCATCACTCGAAGTGAAAACTTGTTCGCCGGAAGCATCGCGATGCACAACGACAATGGAGTCGGTGGAGGCAAGGTCCGGACGCTCTTTGAGCACTGGCCGGAATGTTTCTCCTTGAAGGGGCGAGTACAGCAGTCTCCCCTCATGATCTTCGCGGAGAAGGAGGTCGACCGTCTTATTGCAAAGTCCGCAAAACCCATCAAAAAACACAATGGTAGACTGGAAGCGGGGAGCGCTCCCCTTGTGGATAGGGTTTGCAACGTAGCTTTTCATCCGCTAAACAACGGTCCCATGAATCTGCGAGCGATGGTATTCGCCATCATTACGCTAACGCTTGTTGGGTGCTCTTCAACCGGGGCATATCGCTGGGTGCCGTTCATGGGGCACGGCAAGAAAGGGCAGGCTTCCGCGACGAAAGTCACCCAGGGTGGGGCATTTGGCCCGATCAGCGCTCCGGTCTACTATGGGCTCGAATTCCGGTTCAGACTCGTTCCGGACACAATCAAGCTTTCCGAAGTGCGTTCGATCGAGACGGACCTTCAGTTAATTAATCGAACGAAAAAGACCGTGAATCTGCAATTTGCCGACAGCAGGAAGGTGGACTTCGTCCTACGGGATGCGACTGGCAAAAAACTGGCGCAGTGGTCTGACGATCAACCAGTGACACAAAATCCGGGTTACATCATTGTTAATCCAGGTGAACGAGCTGAGTTCGTCGGAAACCTTTCGACGCGCGACATGGTTGCGGGAAGAACCTATACAGTTGAGGCGTTCGTGGTCGGTTACGACAAGATGCGACAGAGCATCACTTTGACGCCGAGGTAATTGGTGATCCGTTTCCGAGCCTGTTTGGAGGACGGCAGAGACAAGGAGTCAAACGCGAGGTAGCGATTTTGTCGAGAAGCGTCGACCTGGAAGGTCGAACTACGGTCAACCCGGAGGGTTGGACGCAAGCCTCCGGTCCCGCCAGATTCAGCGTCGCCGCCACAAGGTCGCTTGCGCGACACTCCATTGAAATTTCCGAGCATGCTCTCGGATCAGGAAAGGCAAATCGACAGAGCGTCGCAGCGTGAATTCTGATTCAAGTACCGATCGGATTCCGTCGATTGTCCGAAGCAGTCTCCCCGACGGATCGATGGTTCCGCCGATCCACTCTGCTTTGGGAGTAAACTCTTCGAGCCAGGTGTACGGAGAAGCTAGAATTAAATAGCCGCCTGACCGGATTAATCGCGGGAATGCGTCCAGAAGTTTCTTCGGTGACCCGACCCGGTCGATCAGATTCGCTGCGAGAACGAGATCGAACTCGCCTAGATCATCTCTTAAAGCGGTCGCGTCGCCTATTTCGAAAGAGCATCTCGCGCGATTTATTTCGTTGGGTAACTCGCGTTCGATCGTCGTTGAGATTTCTCCTTCTTCGGTCCGCCGGATCACGGCGCGGCCCGTTTCCTGGATCCGTCTGGCTGCTGCGATGAAACGCTGAGATAGATCGATCCCGATTACACTTCGAGCAATCTTCGCGAGCTCAAAAGTGGAACGCCCCACTGCGCAACCAAGATCCAGAGCGCGGTCCGCGTTTCCGACATCCGCGCTGAACTCGGTTACGCAGCGTACCGGATAGAACAACGCGTCTGCTGGACCAAATTTGTAGGGGAGTTGATCCTGGGCGGTCCCATAATGAAAGAGCAGATACTGGTCAACAATCGGATCCGATTCATAGAGTGCCTGCCGGCGCTCTGTTTTTCGTCCACTTTCATCAGTTTCCCGTCCACAGTTCATGTCGATCAAGAGATGCCAAACGGTGGACGGTAGACTGTAAACGGTGGACGGGGGGAGCGTTAGTTCCCCTTCAGCAGATTCGCCATGTATGGCGCCGGCTGGAAGTTCTCGATCAGAACTTCAGTCTTACCATTTCGGTGCATCCGAACCTGCGGGACCTGGATCTCCGGTGTTTTATGCGGGGCAAACAAAATGTCGTCGTGGGTCGCATTCTCTTTATGGATGAACTTATCCGGAGTCAGGTGTCCGCCGAGGTGATCGCTGCGACCGGTAGCAACGTGCATCGTGCCCAGCACTTTTTCGTCTTGAATATCGCGGCCTGAAACGGGAAGCACTTGAGTACCAAACCCGAGCTCCCCAAGCTCACCAGCGGCAGGATCCGCCTGGATCCTTGCCCGATGTGCTTCGATCGTTTTCTTGTTTCCCTGCAAAAGCCTGGAGTCAACGATGCGACCCTTCTGGACCGTCATGAGTCCGATTGTGTTATCCTCGAACTTCAGCGGGAACTGGCCGGAAGCACCAGTCGGCACATAGTAGATTTCGCCGGCAGGTAGATTTGCGATATCTGGACCGCCCCGACAAAGACCGTGGCTTTTCTGGGCCTCTTGTTTGCTTAAATCCAGGCGGAGAGTGAACCGGTCTTCGCCATAGACGAAGTCAATTTCCACCCAATCGGCCTTCGTCATACCGAGCCTCAGTTTTTCGGCATTCCGGCTGACCTCATCATAATCAACTGACAATCCGCTATTCAGGATAGTTTCGTTAAGTCCATGGAGTGTCGCTCCTCGGAATCCATACTTTTTCGCAAAAGCCGTGAGCGGTGCAGTTGCAGAGTAAGTCGAGATACAGAGGATCAGCTTATAGTTAGGGTAGATATCCTTTTCCAGGCTGAGTTCACGGCCGTCTGGTGCCACTGCAAGATCAGGTAGATCTAGATTGCTTCCGCCGGTGATCTTATAAGCAAACATTTCGCCACCAGTTAACTTCAACTCATCGAGGACCTCATTTTTGAAGCCTTGATAAAAAACATCATAGGCATGGCGTTGGATAGTGAGAGTGGGATCTTTGAGAAATCCAAAATTCTTGATACCATGCGGATCCTCAAGATCGATCAAGATCGCGACGCGCTCGCCTGGCCGTGGATTGAACACTGTCTTTAGCAGACGTGACAAACTGAACGGAGGGAAGGCCGCAGTCTGGTTAGGTTGCGCAATCATCGCGGGACTCTCGCTCGCGGGTTTGGCGAAGTCAAAAAAAGTATCGATCGAAGTGTTACTATGGGAGTTACACATGGTAGTAGTGGTTGATGGTTTTGATCTCTTTGTTTTCGTCCACAGTAGAGACTCGCGTGACAGCCTTATGTCAGGAGAGATAGGACGTGCGGGACTGATGGGTCGATCAGGCCGCGGATTGGCGTTTTGCTTCTTTGCGGACCTCTTCCAGAAAAGCCTTGGGAAGCGGTGCAAGAGGTTCTTGCCAGAAGGCTCCGAGCTTTAGCTGTGGAAAGCCGGTTGGTTCCAGAATTCTCAACCGATCATCGACACGGACGCCGGGGGCGAAGACAGAAAGGCCTATGCCGTAGCCAGCGGCAGCGTACGTCTGGACCATTTCCAAGGTAGAGAGCTCAATCCCTATTTCCCACGCGGTCCCGAGCTTGCGAAGACCGTCCTGGAAAAGTTTATAGAGGGCGGTGGTAGCCGGGGTAGAGATTAAAGGAAGCGGCCGCTTTTCGATGAGTTCTTCTGCGCGTCTGGCCTTCAGGTCTTTGCTGACGATTAGAACGAGCGGGAGCTCGACCAGAACTTCATACCTGATGCCGCTAGGAGGTTTCGCATGGAGTTCCGTGATAGCCAGATCGACTTCCTGTGTTGCCAAAAAATTCTCAGCCATTGTCTGGTCTGCTTCACGCAGAATGAGGCGAAGGTCTGGCACCTGCTTGCGCAGGCGTTCGAGCAGTAGTGGTCCGTAGTCACGCAATAACGCAGAGGACGCGGCCATGCGGAGTTTCTTTTCGCCTTGGCCTCTGAGGTCATCGGAAACGGATTGGAGATTCTCGAAGAACGGCTGAATAAACCGGAACAACCGCTCTCCAATCGGGGTCAGAGCGAAGGGCCTGCGTTGAAAGAGTTTTTGGCCTAGAAATTCTTCGAGTTGCAAAATCTGGCCGCTGATCGCCGGTTGTTGGATGCCGTACGGCATATGTCGAACGGCCGAGCTGATCCCCCCGTATTTCGCGACATAGAAAAAGAGCTCGAGATGATGAACGTTCATTTCCGCAGGGCGGCAAGCCTGTACCCCGAAAGCTTTCGGAGTTGCCGTCGGTATCTATTGTTTACCACTTCCTCGCACATTTATGGTAGCGCCTGCCGCTCTGCATCTAGGAAACGTTGGCAGCAGAAACAGAAAATACGGGTGGTAGATTTTCGCCCAGAATCTGCCACGAATCACCTTCGTTGATCGAGTAATAGATAGTTCCGATGTTCGTGCCGAAATAGATGCCGGCCGGCTCTCCTTTGTCAGCGGACATTCCTTCTCGATAAATGCCTGCGTAGGCATGCTCAGTTGGCAACCCGGAAGTCAGTCCTTCCCAGGTCTCACCTCCATTGCGAGTCCGAAAAACAGTTAATTTGCCCTCGGGTGGACAGCGGAACTCAGCGCCCTGCAGGGGAATCACGTAAGCAGTTTTCGGCTCTCGGGGATGAAGCGCGAGAGGAAAACCGAAATCCGAAGGCAATCCAGAAGTAATTTCCGTCCAATCTTGTCCCGCGTTCTCACTCCGGTAAACACCACAATGGTTCTGCTGAAACAGAACCGAGTTTTCGGTCGGTGCCATTAACAGCTTGTGCACACATTGGCCATACTCGGGGTACTTATCCGGCAGAAATTCGGCGCGCGTTCCTTTGTTTAACGGAATCCAATCCTTGCCACCGTTGTCCGTTCGGAAAACGCCGACAGCGGAGATGCCAACAAACATTCGCTCTTGTTGTTTCGGATCTAGCACAATGGAGTGCAGGCAAAGACCGCCGGCACCTGGATTCCAACGGTCACGACTTGGATGAGATGTGAGTCCGGTGACTTCAGTCCAGTTTTGACCGCCGTCGTCGCTTCGAAACAGCGCTGCCGGAGCGACGCCGGCATAACACGCGTCTGGTTCATTGGGTCGCCCGGGTTCAACATGCCAAATGCGATCAAGCTTAAGTCCAGACGATGGGTCGAATTTTGGACCATTCTGCGGTGTTGCCCACGTCTTGCCGAAATCGCTGCTCCAGGCTATCTCGGAACCAAACCAGGAGTCATTCGCCGTCGCATAAACTCGCTGCGAACGTGGATCGTATACAGCGTGATTGATCTCTTTGCCCCGATGGAAAGGTCCGTGCAGGTTCCATTTCTGACGGTCTTCGCTGGTGAAGATAAAGAGACCTTTTTTCGTACCCGCAAGCAAAAGCGTTGTAGGTGGCATTGGGGCAGCTCCTTTCGAAGGATCAATCTCATATCGAAAGCGCAATGAGCGGGCAAGGTGAAAGGGCGGTTGTGTAAAGTTTAGAGCCTAGGTCTTCTAATGCCTACCCACGACAGGACTAGCCCGGATTTTTCGCAGTCCGGTGAGAAGTCCAGGCTAGAAACTGGAACCCGAACCCCTTACTTTCCATTACATGTCTTCGCAGTTCGGCGTCTTGTTTAGAGTCTCAACCTGGGGTGAATCCCATGGGGGAGGCGTAGGCGCAATTATCGATGGTTGTCCGCCGCGAATCGCAATTTCTGCCGATGAAATCCAGGCAGATCTTGATCGGCGACGGCCTGGACAAAGCGAAATCGTCACCCAGCGTGCAGAAGAGGATCGAGTAGAGATCTTATCCGGGGTTTTCGACGGGCTGACCCTTGGAACACCTATATCATTGATGGTTCGCAATAAGGACGCCCGCCCCGAGGCATATCGTGAAATGGAGTCAGCGTTCCGGCCTTCTCACGCTGACTATACTTACCAAGCAAAGTACGGTATCCGGAACTGGCAGGGTGGCGGGCGTGCGTCGGCTCGAGAAACCGTGGGCCGCGTCGCCGCTGCTGCAGTCGCTAAAAAAGTGCTCTGCCAAAAAGTCGAAGGCTTCGAGGTTGTTGCATTTGTGAAGAGTATTCACCGAATCGATGCAGCTATCGATCCGGCAACCGTGAAACTTTCTGATGTCGAACAATCGATCGTTCGCTGCCCTGACCCCGACGCTGCTTCTCGGATGATTGACTGGATAAAGACAATGCGTAAGGAAGGGAATTCCGTTGGTGGCGTGATAGAATGTGTAGTCCGCGGCGTGCCGCCCGGTTTGGGCGAACCTGTGTTCGACAAGCTAGAAGCTGATTTGGCCAAGGCGATGTTGAGTCTGCCAGCGACAAAGGGGTTTGAGATTGGATCCGGTTTTGGCGCGACGCGAATGACCGGAGCAGAACACAACGATCTTTTTGAGATGCGAGAGGGTAGAGTCCGAACCCGAACTAATTTTTCCGGTGGTGTCCAAGGAGGGATCAGCAATGGGGAAGACATCGTTTTTCGAGTGGCCTTCAAGCCGACGGCGACCATTTCACGCGCTCAAGAGACCGTAACTATATCGGGTGAAACCACAGAACTCGCAGCGCGTGGGCGTCACGATCCGTGTGTTGTACCGCGAGCAGTGCCGATCGTTGAAGCCATGGCGACATTGGTCATTTGTGACCATCTTCTACGGCATGAAGCCATCTCTTGAGCCCATGGTAAATCGGTCAGCCATGGGTCCTATTCATCCGATTCCTTCATGACGCTTGCCACTGCTGAAACACAAGGCTCGGCAAGCTGGCAAGGGGTCTTTCTATTGACCGCCTTTCTCTGGCTTTTGATCACCACATGGCGTGGATGGAGAAGCGGAGTGATGCGTCAGCTGATGTCGGTTGCGGCTCTTATCATTGCGATCTTCGTGACCTCGCGTTTTAACAACGACCTCGCAGGGTACCTTAGATCGGTTCTGCACGTTCCGGAAACCTTTGTCACTTTTCTCGCAATCATTCTGCTGTGGCTGCTTACTACGAACATCGTGATGTTGATTGGTCGCGTTTTGTTCAAGAAAACGCGTGACCAAGAGTCTCCGGTTGCACACTTGGTCTACGGACTGGGTGGAGCGTTGATCGGTTTGTTGTACGGCCTTTTTTTTCTTTGGCTCGCCGTTATCGGGATTCGTTTGACCGGCTATATCGCAGAGAAACAGCTGAGCGCGGGAGCCGCTGCCGGGGCTGCTGCGGCGTTTCCGCGTACGCTCGCTAAACTGAAGAATTCTGTAGAGCTTGGCGCCGGCCGCCCGATCATCAATGCTGTCGATCCCATTCCCCGTAATTGGTATCGTGAAATTGACCAATGGGGACGAGCGGTAAGCGATCCGAAAATCCTCCAGAAGATGTTGGCGTATCCAGGTTTCCAAGATCTGTGGCGAAATCCGCACGTTCGCGCGTTACAAGATGACCCTGAGATCCAAGCTGCGGCGCGCGACGGAAATTTGATTGCCCTGATGAGCAACCGAAAGGTAGTAGCTCTGATGAATGATCCTGAGGTTCGCAAGGCTTTCTCGCCGGAACAACTCCAGGCGGCGCTTGATTACGCTGTCAATTCGCCGTAGGAGCAGAACTGGTAATGAAGAGTGATTACATCGCAACGATTGGTTTGGAGGTCCATGTCCAGCTCAAAACCAAGAGCAAAATGTTCTGCAGTTGTGCCGTAGAATATGGCTCGGAGCCGAACCGGCATATTTGCCCCGTCTGCTTGGGCTTACCGGGATCGTTGCCAGTAATGAATGTTGAGGCGCTCAAGATGACGGCTCTGACCGGGTTAATCCTGAAGTGCGACATCGCGCTTCTCTCAAAATTCGATCGGAAGAATTATTATTATCCGGACATGCCGAAGAATTACCAGATCTCACAATACGATCTGCCGCTTTGCCAGAACGGTGAGGTGCCATTGTATGATCTGGCCTATCCGAAGGATGCCCAGAAAGATATTCGCAATCCGGGTAAACGGGTGCGCCTGGTACGCATCCATCTGGAAGAGGACGTGGCTAAAAGCTTCCATTTTGAAACCACCAGCGGGATCGATTTCAATCGCGCTGGGACACCTCTGATGGAGATCGTTTCGCAGCCAGATATCGAATCGCCCGAAGAAGCGTTCGCTTACCTGACGTCACTGAAACAAGCCTTGATCTATGGCGGAGTCAGTGATGCCGACATGGAGAAAGGTCAGCTGCGCTGCGATTGCAATGTTTCCGTCCGCAGGAAAGGGGAGACGCAGTTCGGAACAAAGATCGAATTAAAGAACTTGAACTCGATCAGCGGTGTGCGCAGAGCGTTGGCTTTCGAGATCGATCGGCAGATCGAAACACTGGAGCGCGGCGAAAAGCTGCAGCAAGAAACAAGGCGCTGGGACGATGATCTGGGCCAAACAACTTTGATGCGAACGAAAGAATCAGCGCACGATTACCGCTATTTCCCAGACCCTGATTTGATGCCGGTCCAGACAGACGCTTTTATGGACGAGGTCCGGCAGCGTCTTCCCGAATTGCCATGGGAAAAACGAGAGCGCTTTGCCAAAGCATACGGCCTTAGTGAATATGATGCAGGCGTATTGGCCAATGATTTGGAGTTGTCCGCCTATTTCGAGTCTGCCGCCAAAGGGGCAAGGAAACCAAAGGCAATCGCAAACTATATTTTGAACGACCTGCTCAGTGCGCTTGGAGCGGCAAACAGGGCGATAACCGATTGCCCGATTCCACCGCAATACCTCGAGCAACTAGCCAACCTGGTCGAGGACGGGAAGATCAGCAGCAAGCAGGGCAAAGAGGTGTTTGCGGAGATGTTTGCTTCTGGCAAAGCGCCGGCGGCGATTGTTGAAGAGAAAGGCTTGAAACAGGAGAGCGATGCCGGCGCGATCGAGGCGCTGTGCCGGGAAGTGATCGCTGCGAATCCCAAGTCGGTTGAGGATTACAAGGCAGGCAAAGCGGCCGCGATTAACTTTCTCAAAGGCCAGGTCATCAAGCTTTCAAAGGGGAAAGCAAATCCGAACCTGGTAGGCGAAATACTAGCGAAGCTCTTGTAGGAGTTTGTACTGGATGGGTTGTCGCTATGCGACAACAAATCTCAGCTGCTGCCGGATCACCCCCCGGTATCTATCGTTTTGCCGAAGGCATCCTGAAAGGATGGCAGAGTGGTTGAGCGTTTGGTTGGTCGGCTTGCCCCACCTCTGTGGCCCCTTGAGGGCCGACAAATTTTGGACGTGGCGACCCGGGGTTCGCTACGCTCACCCCTGGCTGAGATTTGTCGTCGCCTTGCGACGTCAGAGATAGCCTCCAATGCCCAGTCCTGCTAATCCCGGAGCGCCTCCTCCACCGCCGCCGGAAAAATCTGGGTAACTTCTCCTTCCAGACGCAGTGACACACGGCGTTCTTGATCGTGGTCTGTCGGTCCTCGGTTGATTATCACGTAGGGTGCGCCGCGCTCTGCTGCAAGTAAGGGAAATGATGCCGCCGGGTAAACGGAAAGGGTCGAACCAAGTGCTACAACGAGATCCGCGTGTGTTGCGGCTTCGTGGGCACGTTGAAGCGCGATTCGATCCAGGCTCTGACCAAAACTGATTGTAGCCGGCTTCAGGAAGCCGCCACACGAACAGACCGGAGGCGTTCGGTGAATCCGGAAATGCTCGAAAAATGGTTCCGGATCGCCGCGCCACTGGCAAGTCTGGCATTCGACAAGCAGGTTGGTGCCGTGCAGCTCGACCAGGCGCTCAGGATCTGTCCCTGCTAGCGCATGGAGCCCGTCAATGTTTTGAGTGACAACTGCCACAACCTTTTGAGCATTCTCCAGTTTCACGATCGCGTGGTGGACCGCATTGGGCTGGGCGGCACGGAAAGCCGGCCACGCCTCCAGCTTGTAGTCCCAATGCTCAATTCGAGCGGCTTCGGACGACATGAAATCATCGTAGTAGACCGGCTGACGTCTGCTCCAAATGCCGCCCGGTCCTCGAAAGTCCGGGATTCCGCTCGCTGTCGAAACCCCGGCGCCGGTAAAAATCAAGATGCGATGAGCGGAACGGAGGTAGTCGGTGAGGGCGGTTCGGGACTGGTTCACGAACAGAAATTAGGCCCGAATGAAATGAAGTGCGAGAAGGTACGTTTCGCGTTTTGCTGTTTCGCGGAAGCGTAACGGTTTTAGAACGACATAGAGTTTTCACGCGCCGATCTGACGCCCTTTCAGGACGGGCTACGTTTTCGCCTATACCCAGGGCTGAAGCCCTGGGCTTTTATCTTTTGCTCCTTCGGGGCCTGGGCCGCGAAGCGGCCATGGATGTCAGCCCAGGGCTTCAGCCCTGGGTTCCAGGCAAAATTGCGATCCGCCCTGAAGGGGCGTCAGATTGAGGTGTGAAAAACTCTGCCGCATTCGAATACCGAGCCCTTCCCGCGAAACGCGAAACGCCGAATGCCAAACGCCGAACGCTCATTTGCCTTTAGCTCCAGATCCGCCGGAGGTTTGCAATCTGGCGGAGACCCATTGATCCAGGTCTGGGAGAATTCGCGCGCGTAACCTCGAGTGAAACCGAACCAGGTTAGCTGCGTCTTCGCAGCCGGCCATCGCAGCGGCCGGCAGCTTAGCCTTCCCAAATTCAATCACTTCGTCGGCAGACGCGTCGTCAATCAGCCATTTGCCGATCGCTGGGAAAAATCGATTGTGTCCAAGAAAGCCGAATCGTGCTTCGATCTCCTTCAGATGACTGGTGGCGAACTGCCAAATCAGCTCGGGATGCTCGCCTTCTGCGGCGTGTTCAAAAGCTCGAAATCCATCTCCCGGTGACACTGCGTCGGACATAAAGAATTCAATGGCCTTTTTAGTCAGCGCGGGGTCGATCGTTTGTGCTAACGCGCGCAAATACATGCGCTTCTCTTCAGCCGTCTCGGCCTTGGTAGCGAGAGAAACGAGTCGATCAAACGTCGCCTGAGAACTGTACCGGCCAACGACATGGATTACTGCCGGGCGCAGGTTAGGAGCCATAGTAGAAGGATCCTTTTGGAATGCTTCGAATCGCTTGAACGATTCGTCGATGACAGACTTGTCGCCAAACGCGCCAAGTGCGTCGATCAGCAGAATCCGAAACAGCGATACTTCGTTACTCTCGTCCGGCTTTTCCTCCCATCCAATTTCCGCCAATTTCGGAGCTAACAAAGTACAAATGTAACGCTGATAGTTTTCCCTGCCCGCCATCCCGTGCTGCACCCGGTCAATGATTCGAAGCGGACCGATGGTGCGGTCAGTTCCAAAGGTGCTTTCCCAGATGGCGTAGCTGTTATCGGCGCGAAGCTTTTCCAGCAGACTGAAGCATGCAGGGGCGGGGGCATGTCCCGATTCTACCATTGCCCACGTGTCGGTCGTGAAGTTAACGCGATCCGCTTCTGAGAATTGATGAATGTTCTTTTGCAAATCGTCGAACAAAACGGGCTCATACTCGATTCGGAAGAAACCAGTGCCGTTCGGATTGCCTTTCAGGACACCGTCACACCCGGGAAAATCGAAGTTGTTGGAAAGCTTATCCAGCAGAGCGTACTTGGGTTCGTCGGGCTTCGCCGTGGAAATGATTCCGACTGGGACGGTCCACTGGAGCGGCTTCGGGTCAGGATCGCCAACGGTAAAAGGAACCTGTTCGAGACTGATAACTCGATTACCTTTCACGCACTGGGAGGTCATTTTTATCAAAGGAAAGCCAGGTTGTTCGGTCCAGCTTGCGGCGACTTTTTTCACCGGTTTACCGGTTGCCTGTTCCAAAGCGTCCCAAAGATTGGCGGTAGTCGTGTTGGAATACTTGTTCGCTGCCATATACGCGCGAATGCCGTCACGGAACGGCACCTCGCCAAGATAGCTCTCCAGCATTCGAATAAACGACTCGCCTTTCTGATAAGCTATTTCGTCGAACGAGCTTTCGGCCTCCTCTCCGTCGGCGATCGGATGCTGGATCGGATGGGTAGTAGCTCGTGAATCGCGCGCCATTGCCCGCTCTTTTTCATTGCTGGTGTGCAACCAGGTTTTCCATTCCGGATAAAAA
>JBKPCS010000177.1:0-7243 GCA_046727495.1 bacterium
TGCGAATGCATCTCCGTGCATCAATACTCGTGTGCGATTGTCGGCGAGAGAAGATTGCGCACGAACATAATATTGGTTCTCGATTTCAATGATATCCATCATGACGTCTCAAGCCGTTCAGTGCTAGAGTTAGACTAGACCATTCGATGAAACACGCTGACCTTATCGCAGGCCGTGCCATCTGAATCTGGCGTCTGCCTCTTATAAATCTCAATGTACCCTAACGTTTCGTAAAATCACGTCCGCAAAGCGGAGAAGCGCGCCTTGGATAGTCGGATTCGCGTTCAGGGTTAAAGTTAATTTGCCCTGTGGAGAGTCAGGCGTCCGGCCCGGGCAATGATGGTTCGACGAGAGCGTAGAGTTCCTCGAAGAGCCATCTGACAGTCCGCTTTTCCGTCGTTCCGCGTACCGGCTCCTCGATCTGCATCTGGAGCTCCCGGCTTAGGTTATGGAGCACGTCACTGTCATTTCTGGGACATTGCACCTCGGCATGGGCGAAAAGTTCGACCAGAGCGCCGGGCGCATCGCGTGCAGGAGCTTCGTAATTTGATGTACGCCAATTAAAGCTGTGATCTCATCTGCTTTGCCCATCTTTCGGATCTCTCTCACGGATTGGGAAGAAAACGTACTTCGGCGAATCCTTTGCCTCGTCTTCATCCGAAGGAAGTGCAGAGAAGAATAACAGCGCATCGCTCAACGTCTTCGGCCTCAAATGCTTTGACCACTGGAGCTGGTATTTTCGCATTGACTCAGCATCGCGCCAGACGCCCGCCGGCAGGCGTGCCCTCTTCGGACGTTTACCTTAGGGTTAGCTTGACTTCCGCAACTGTGCTAGAGCAAGATCGCTAAAGGTGGGCTTCTTCAATGGCTTTATCACCCGTAACCCGTTCGATTTTAAGTAGCGCGTTTTCCTTTTGAATGACCATCCGGCACCGGTTTTCAGGTCGAAATCTGCACCGTGCCACGAGCTGACGCTGCAAACCTTCTTAGGACGGATCGCAACCGAGCACACGCTACCCTTCTCGATTATTCGTGGCATGTCTTCGCTGACACCCAAGAAAGA
Source organism: bacterium (assembly GCA_046727495.1). Classification (GTDB taxonomy): domain Bacteria; phylum Verrucomicrobiota; class Verrucomicrobiia; order Chthoniobacterales; family JAFAMB01; genus JBKPBY01. Next base: position 1,064 of record JBKPCS010000177.1, read on the forward strand.
AATCCTTGATCGTTACCGGGCAAGCCAAAAGGATAAGCTAATTCTCTTGGTAGTCAGCGATCTCGACCCGGCCGGTGATGCTATAGCCGAGGATCTAGTCAAAAGCTTCCGGCGAGATTTCGGGCTCGAAAAGATCGAGGTCTACAAGGCTGGGCTAACCTTTGAGCAGGTCCAGCAGTACGAGCTTCCGCCTAGTGGCGAGGCTAACAAAAAAAGCCCAACTTATCGGAAGTACGTTGAACGCTACGGCACGACCAAAGCTTGGGAATGCGAAGCGATGGCACCGGCGGATCTGGCGAACGAGCTAGAGAGAGCTGTCGATCGAGTTATTGACATCGATTTGTACAATCGAGAGCTAGCGGCCGAGGAAGCCGATTCTGCTCAGATTATTGCTGTGCGCGAAAAAGCTAACGAGTTCTTCGAATCACTCAAATTGTGAAGCTGGCTCATGTACCAGCATCGCGCCGTTTGGCCACCGAAGCTAGTCATCACCGTCAACCCGCCGAAGCCTATGTTCTCTGACGATAGCTTCCTTGATGCGACGCTCGCCCTAGTCGATCGAAAGAAGCTCTTACCAGAGGCCGAAGAGTAAAACATTGGCGGATTTCGGAAAAGGATGTTTCGAACGACTTGAGATGAGCACAGCAGACATTGAATACTCGCTCGAAGACGGAGGATCAGGCATCAATTGGTTTCGTCGGCCAGCCGTCCCAGCCCAACAAGGCGAGCCGGCTTTTTTCAAAATCGCCAGTATGGCCCGACCAGAATACCAGGAAGCTCTGGCACGCGCGTATATGGCAGCGACCATGAATGTGATCGTGCAGGAAGCTTTGGTCAGAGAATCCAGACCAGCGGGGAACTCTGGCGGCCTAATTAAGCTTCTATTGAGTAAATGCGCCATCGAAGGCGCACATTGTTTTGTATCTGTTGTTAGATACTAACAACAAAACGGGCCAAGAGGCGAAAACCCCTTGACCCGTTAAGATTGTACCGCATTGTGCGAATTGACTAAAAACGCGAGGAACCATTCGACGGTTCCGATCACAAAGTCAAATTTCCTCGGGCTTTTGGTCAGTAGACCAAATACTAATTTTAGCTCTTGATCCAATGTTTCGCGCAGCTTTAGCCAAGTCAGGTGCTCTACAAGCCGCGCGTAGGCAGCTGAAAGATCACTCTGAAGATTCGTCCGCTGTGTCGCAAGCGATTGCATGCGCTCGCGCCCGTCAATACTCAAAAGATAACCGAACTGCCGACTCCACTTCCATGCGGCAGCCCAATTGTCCGGGCGAGGAACATCAGACCTCGAGACAGTAGCGGCGTGTCACGAGAAATGCCTCGGACACACCGGAATGTTCTCAAGCGGAGTGATTTCGTTTGCCATCCGATGTCACTGCCGCGGAATGAGAATATGCTCACGAGAAAATCTTGGAGCCTTTTGAGAAATGCCCGGCATCCTTCGATCTAGTGAATGTGCTCGCCCGACGCCACGTGCAATGGTTTGATGCGCTTATGAGTGACCACGTCTACAAAAAGATTGAGCTGGTCGGTTCCTCTCCAAACGGCATCGAAGACGCAGTGAATAACGCGATCACGCGAGCTGGCAAGACGATCCGAAATATGAAGTGGTTTGAGGTCGCCGAGGTGCGCGGCCACCTCGAGAATAACAAGGTGGCGGATTGGCAGGTGACAGTGAAGGTCGGCTTCACTCTGGATACCTGATAAAGGAGTGGGACCGCTGCCTGCGGGACCGGCGAGCATCGCGAATAAGGCCAGGACAAGCCATTGGGCCATCTAGTCGACCCGGGAAAAGGGGTACGCCCCGCTTACCGGGCACTGATATTTCCAGCGACAAGCGGGCGAGCGCCTCTACGCCGGTGTGAGAAAGCCAGGCGCGAATTCAATTACTCTATTTCGAGTTGAGAGGCTGCATTTATCCGAATTTCCGGGTTTCCTTTATACATCTCGATCCGCCCAGAGACTTTGACATGCTTTCCTTCGATGTCGGATAGCAGCGCCGATTTCTCAAGTTCTGTATTGGGAATCTCTACAACGAGGTTAAGCGCGTCGACTTCACCTTCGGTGAAATAGACCATCTGGTGAGCCTTGAGCAGCAAACTTTGCCGCCAGCATTCCCCGGCCGCATTTCCGCACCGCCACCGGATTATTTTTCCTGGCCAACGCGCTTTAATTCCGTGCGAGTAACCAAACAAAAGCGCCGGGCCACTAATGCCCGCAAAACTCAATTCATGACAGAAACCAGATCGCCTTCGATTGCGGTCTGCTCAACCGCTTGTAGTGGCAGGTTCTCGCGAACCTTTATCGCTAGCTCTGGCTGCTTTCGCAACGTTATGGATGCGCTTAACATTAACTCGCGCTCAGCTTGCGCTAGTTGATGGATCGGGGTTATGGGCTCGCGAACCGCTCTTGGCTGGGGTGTTGCGTGGAGAGTACTGGTGGGCGATTCCATCCACCCTCTTGAGCAGTTCGATGAATGCCTCGGCATTTGAAATACCTTTGATCTTCGCCAAGAAGTCTATGGCATCTCCTCGCTCGGCTGTTGCGTGGTCGATCCACCGCCGGCCATCATCAAAGACCGAAAAGCTCGGCGAGCGATCTTCACGAAAGGGCGAGCGGCACGGACTCCCGGGATCGCCGCGAAGATTGAACATTCGCCAAAGAACCGGGATCGTGAACCTTGCCTTGGCCTCTTCGATCCGGGTTCGTGGCGTTACTGATGTAGCCGCATTCATCGTGAATCCCCTTTCTGACCGATGGAATAACCTTGCTTGGCTGCTTCCCGTTCGAACTTGCTGCGAGCCGAAAAGAGGAGCCGAAACTGCCAGCGCTGATTTCCGTGTTCGACCACGTAGCTGATGCGCCGGCCTTCCCTGACTTCAAAGAGCCAAATCGTTCCCCACTGTTCCAAAAGCCGCTTTGCAAAAGGCGCGGGGGCTAATATTATCTCGTTGTCGATGTCCTTTTCTCGGTGCCGCTCAGGACGATCCTCCGGGGCGCCCGAATCGTTTCCCGGGCTGTCCATGTGGTTCTCATCCTTCCTGCGCTTGGGCTTCCTTCTCGAGAAACTCGCGCAGCGAATCGAATGAAATTAGCCGGATTCCTTTGACCTTATTCCGCTCGCGAAGGCAGAACGATTTAATGCGGCGATCGGCGATCAGTTCGTAAATCTTCGAACGAGAAATCCCGAAGAGGTTAACCGCGGCATCGACTCGAAGCCATTCGGGACGCTGTCGAATTTCAACAGGCGGACTGTCCGCCAGGATATTGGATTGATTAAGTACGTTCGTCACGCCGCTGAACTTGTGACATGACTAGAAGGGTTTCCATATGGACAACTGATTTACGGTTGGTTGTCAATATCGCGGAAGTTCACTTAGCCCCAAGTCTCTAAAGACTCGCGCCCAGGTTCGTGCCCAAGTCTTGGGTTTATAAAGCAACCGCAATTCTTCGATCTTGGCGGCTATTCGCTTTTCACGATCCTTTACCAACGCTGGTTTCTTTTACTTCTGCGAGCATTTCGAGTCGTTGTGTTCTGGATCCGGCCTGCTGTTCGCGTTGCCATTGGACTATTCGTTTGCGCTGCAAGCAGTCACCATGTGTACCGGGCTCGGAATTGGAATATCCGCTGCCTCTTTTTGTCGGAAAGATCATGCTTAACCGGTGTTTCAGGCGATGCGTCATGATCTGGCTCGCCTTGCTGCGTGCGCCTCATAGTAGCGACGAGCATCGCCGGGAGTGTCGATCCTAACCTCTTTGGGTTTCCAGCCTGGATTGCATACTGGAAGTTCGACAATGGCCCGCTCTCTCAAAGCAGCCTCTTTAACCTGCTTCTTGGTTGGGACGATTGCTTCCTTGAGAAACCGCCAGGCAACAATTCCAGCGTAATAGTGCCAGCGCCGCGGATCGCTCTGACGCTCTTTTGGCGGCCGGAATATTTTGGTTTCGTGGAGCCCGCACAGTTTAACGATATCGTTCAATCGTCTAATGTCCCCTCGCCGCACAGCGTTGGTGAATGTTTCGGCCAACAGCTTCGCAGGCTCCGGCTCTTCCGGGCCTGGTATATCGTTAAGAAGCTCGGGAAATTCTTTGGCAACCTTTTGCTCTGCCTCAAACCGCCGGCGTAAATAACGGATCGCTTGAAAGAGTGGATCTTCCGTGACGCGCTTAGGAAATCGCGCTTTTGTTGACGGTGCCTTATCCTTATCAGCTCCAACAAGGTAGCTGATAGCCTTTGCGCGGAGATCTCGAACAAAGGCAGGATCAAGCAAGCGAGCCGCGGCCTTAATTTCCTGGGAGTCTCGGGATGCTTGTGACCGCTTTACGGATCGTTTCGAGCTCATGATGGGTGTAGACCGCGTGCATCTCTTCGCTGGCGTGCCCACTCAAAGCGCGTCGCAATTCGCTACTAACCCCTGGATTTGCCAGCGCCGAGATGAAGCTGTGTCGGAGCGAGTGAAAGCTGCGCAGAGTGAACGACCGCTCCGGCCCCCGCCACTTTTCCCAGCCAGTGAAGGAAAAAGAAAGGTGTTCGGATCGTCAGATATCTTGCGAGAAAGCAAGTGCTCCTGCATTGCGACCGTGATGTACTTACAAGGCCGTACCGATTTCAATTCCGAGCTGTTCGGGGCTGAGCACCTTATTCTTGAGGACGAATCTGCGAGCACATCGCACATGGCTCGATCCGCGCTTGGCGCTGGAATCAAGACAATTGCGGTAAACAAAATTCATCAGTGTCACGGGAAGCGAAGAGATATTATAAACCTCTGCCCGCGGTGGCGGCTGAGCATCAGCCTAAACAATGAGCCGGAGCGGATGATGATTTTACCGCGCCTTTCGAACGATGTGTCGGATAAAATCATTCTGCTTCGAGCGATTCGACATCCAATGCCGGCGCGAACAGAGACAGCGGACGAAAAGGCTGCTTTCTGGGAAAGACTCATGGACGAACTGCCGGGGTATCTGCACTGGCTCGAAACCCAGTTCGAGATTCCGAAAGGGTGGGTGTCTCCTCGGTTTGGAATCAGGGAATTCCATCACCCAGAGTTAATGGAAGCCCTCGATGAACTAAGCCCTGCTTTCGCCCTACTGGAACTTATAGACCAGCTGGAACCGTGGGGTAAAGCAAGCAACGAATGGGAAGGCACCGCTACAGAATTACGCCAACTTCTCATAGCGGATGACCGGACTCGCAAAGATGGCGACCGGTTATTGAATTGGACCAACGCTTGCGGCCAATACCTGGGAGAACTCGCAAAAATGAAACCTCTTCGGGTGCAAAACGCCCGCACGGAAGACCGAAGGGAATGGAGGATTTGTGCTCCGTGATTTTCCAGTAACCCTTAGTCAACTGCGTCATGCGTCACCGACTCAACATAGAAAAAAGATGTATAGAAGGGTGATGGGTGACGCACTCGACGAGCAGTTCACAGGAATTTCACGCCCCTAGAGCAATGGCTTCACGGCAGGCATTTACTCTTCCGGCACTTCGTTCGCTTGGTGATTTAGCGGGCGCTGAGCCCGTCATCGGTAAGCAGATCAACAACAACAGCCTCACATGGAGCCCCGCAGAACTTAATGAGGCGCGCCAAAGATTGGATGAAACTAAGCTAGAGCAAGCCAGGCGCCGGCTCGATGAAACCAAAGCTGTGGAGCTTAAACGGAAGCACGAAGAAATCCTGGCGGTCACCAGCTAGCCATAAGAGAAATCGATAACCACGCGGGCCATGCGCCACTGGTGCCTTCACCGGAGCGGCTTAAACTAAAAACGGCACATGCTGGCTACAGCGGCTGGGATGTTGGCGACACAGTAATTCTGACTGTCGATTCGGGGTTTGGTTTTACGGTCTACGGCACCTATCACACTCGCGTGTGGGTGGACGAAGTTACCGATCTAGTTCCAGACGATTATCGAGTTGCCGTTGCGTTTGAAAGCGGGTTGCGCCTCGGGGTTGATGCGTATTCTGCGGTTGAACTCTACGAAGGCAGCAGCGCAATTGGTGCTGGTTCTCTCATCGGCCCAAGACTAGTGCACTGTTTCATTTAATTCCAAAGCAGTCCTAATGTGATCGGAGGCGTCTTTATAAGACCATTTAATGGGTGTTGCTTTGCGATTGTAGGAGCGGATGTAGCGCATAATTTTGCGATCGAGATCTTTGACCGAAC
>JBKPCS010000178.1:0-26317 GCA_046727495.1 bacterium
CCAGCAGGTTGTTGTGACCGAATCCAGTGCTCCTACAGTGGATACATTCGTTCGATCTTTGGACGCTTCGAGATACCAACTGATCGAAAAGAAAGGTAATAAGGAAGTTTATTTGGACCGAGTCACCGGCGCGAGGTGGCAAGTGAAAGTTGAACGGCTCGAAGATTAAGCAAGAAGATGCGTTAAGAAAGAAGCTGCACTAGGAAAGAAGCCGCGCTTCTTGTTTGATAAGAAAATAGCACATTCAGAAGCCCGCGCGGAAACGCGCGGGCTTTGTGTGTCGTTGATCGCGATAACTGGTGGCCTCACCCGTCAATAGAGAGAAAGATGGGCGATCGGTGAAGTAACCCGTTGTAGGTTCCTTTCAGATACGATGAAATTTATCCGCTTTTCATCAGGACGAGAGGTCCCGGCTCTGGGGCAGGGGACCTGGAGAATGGGCGAGAATCGCGCTTCCCGCAGCAAAGAGATTAGAGCTCTCCAGACTGGAATTGACCTTGGGATGACCTTGATCGATACGGCAGAGATGTACGGGGATGGGGGCGCCGAGGAGGTTGTCGTCGACGCCGTTGCTGGCCGGCGCTCCGACGTTTACCTTGTTAGCAAAGTTTATCCCCATAATGCGAGCCGATCGGGCGTCGCAAAAGCTTGCGAGCGAAGTCTCCATCGGCTGCGGACTGACTACTTGGACCTTTATCTTCTGCATTGGCCGGGCTCGATTCCGTTCAGCGAAACTCTCGAAGGATTCCAAGCTTTGAAAGAGAGCGGCAAAATCAAAGAGTTCGGGGTCAGCAACTTTGATGTTACTGAATTGCAGAATGCGGTTGCGTTGCCGGCTGGCAGCGAGATCGCGACCAATCAAGTTCTTTACAATCTTCGCCGCCGAGGGGTGGAATATGACTTGGTGCCGTGGTGCAGAGCACACGGCATTCCTCTGATGGCTTATTCACCGCTCGACCAGGGGCGTCTGGACAAAAGATTGAATCCTGTGGCTAGCAAGCATCGAGCTACGCTTGCTCAAGTCGCGATCGCATGGTTGTTGCGCCAGGATGATGTGATTGTTATTCCGAAATCGAGTGATGAAACCCGAGTGCGAGAAAACTACGGGGCGCTCGGCGTGAAGCTCACCGAAGAGGATCTACGGGAGCTGGATCGTCTGTTTCCGCCCCCGCGTGAGAAGAAGTCGCTGGAGATTTTGTAGTGGCGACAACGCCGTCAACGTCGACAGCGCCGGCGCTGTCGGCGATTACGACGCTGTCGGCGATGTCGACGTTAACCCCATGGTCTGCGCAATCAACTTGTCCAGCGTTCGCTTGGGTAAGAGTTGTGGCAGAACCCAATGGGTGAATCGCTGAGGTACAATTGCGTAACGAGTTTTTGGCCGCGCAATTGTCAGAGCTTGCCAGACCGCCTCACCAATTACTTCAGGCTCGTAACCGGAACGCTCTTCATTTGCTGCGAATTTCGCGAACTTCAGGAGACTTTCTCGGTAGGGAGTGCTCTGGAACTGCTGTGCAACGCCTTTCTCACCCTTTTTCCAGATCGGTGTTTTCACTGCACCTGGCCCAACGATGATCACGTCGATGCCAAATGGCATCAATTCACGCCGCAAACTCTCTGACATCGCCTCCAACCCGAACTTTGATGCGGCGTAGGCACCAAAGAACGGTCCGGCGATCTTTCCGCCGACTGAGCTGATGTTCACGATTCGACCTGGTGGACCTTCCCGGTTTGTATCCATGCCGAGTAAAGGAAGAAAAGCTCTCGTCACAATCATGGGACCGACCAGGTTCACTTCCAGTTGGTGCCGGAATTGATCTGTTCGCAGATACGCCAGGGGCCCCACGACGGAGATTCCAGCGTTATTTATCAGTCCGGCTAAGGTGCCGTTCCCAAGCTGCTTACCAACGTTGGCCGCGGCGGTTGTTACGGCGTTTTCATCGGTGACATCGAACTGAAGCGGTACAAAATGATCACCAAACTGTTGCCGCAATCGATCAGCGTCTGCGCTGGTCCGGACGCTACCGAAGACTTGATAGCCCTGATCAATAAGCTTCTTTGCTATGGCGAACCCGATTCCGGTCGACGCGCCGGTGATCACAACATGTTTCATATCTTTGTCTCCGTCTCGTGATGCCCGATTCAGCTTTTTCGCTTTGCTGAACGGTTTTTTCTTCTCGCGCTTTGCTGCGCAGTTATGCCTTCAAAAAACATTTGAATCAGAAAGTCGGATAAAACTTCTCGGCTGATTCGTCCCGTATCGATGAGTGAATCAAGTTCCGAATCCCTTACTCTGGCGATCGCTGAATAAACCAGAACCTCGCTTGGGATATCGGTTGTGATACTGCCCTCTTGCTTGGCATCATCAAAAAGGCATTCGAGTGCTTCCCACATTCGATCCGAAGAAGCTACATAGGCAGCATTCTTGATCAGCACATCTTTCACCGCCGACTTGGCGTTGAATAGATCGGGAAACCCTTGTTGAAACCGGAGCTCGATTGCTCTGCGGTATGTCTGCTTCAGACGATCAATCGCACTTTGCTTTGAGGGCAGATTCTCGATAAACGTCGAAATCCGGTCCATGAACGAGATGAGTACGGCGGCTAACAGCTCTTCTTTGGATTTGAAATGCTGATACAAACTTCCTTTAGCGATACCGACCCGCTGCGCGACATCATCCATTGTCATGGCCATAAAACCCTTTTGGGCAAGCAACTCATGTGTGGCCTCCAGGATCGCATCTTGGCGAAACTGACGCTGTCTATCCCGGAAGGATGGAGTAGGCGAACGCATAGGCGCTTCCTTTGACGATAGAGTACAGGGAATGACTATAAAGTCAAGAAATGGATTCGCTGTTCAGTAAGGGCGAACGCTCAGCGCACTCGCTGCGCCCTGAAACTTGCCGGCGGATTCGCAATCGCCTCCTGCGCCGCAACCAGTTGGATCTCTCTTGCGCCGGCTTTTAACGTTACATCTAACACGGCAAAAATTGTTCCTGCCGTTTTCTGGAGCGCCTCATGGATTGACCCGGATTGGAGCCAATGAACAAAGAAAAGAGCAGCCGTGGCATCTCCAGCTCCGTTCACCGTCATCGGCAAAAGGGGGGTCGTAATGAGAAACGCTTCGTTTTGGTTAGCCGCCAGCATCTCAATGCAATCTTTCGGCGCATCCTGTCGACGAAGGCTGGTCACCAGCACAATCGAAGGACCTGACTCTCTAAGGCGGTCTGCCGCTGCCAGAACAGATTGGAGATCGGTCACACTGGTGTCTGCTAGGTATTCGAGTTCGAACTGGTTCGGAGTAATCAGCGTTGCGGCTGGAACTGCTCTTGTCTTCATGAATTCAGGGATACCCGGTCGCACAAAAAAACCGCGACCCTCATCGCCCATCACTGGATCGCAGCAATAGACGGCGTTGGGATTAGCTGCTTTGACCCGATGCACCGCGTCGAGTATCGCGTCCCCGAGCGACGCGTCACCCATGTATCCCGAAAGAACCCCGTTGCACTCCGGTAGAACTCCACGCTCAGCAATCCCTGTGATCACCTCCGCAACAGCTTCCACCGGTAAAACGGCGCCTTTCCAGGTTCCGTAGCCGGTGTGATTCGAAAAAAGAACCGTGTTGACCGGCCACACTTCGACTCCAAGACGCTGCAGTGGAAAAACGGCTGCACTATTACCGACGTGACCGTACGCGACGCTGGATTGGATCGATAAAATGTTGAGGCTCGCCATCGGATCTGATCTTAGCCAGCCACATAGATTTTGCTGGATTATTTCTTCACCGTTCCCGTCCTCGTTCTCCTGATTTCCCACACGAACGGAACGGCTCACCCCGCCTACCTTTTTCAGGCTGGAATCGCGAATCCTGCTGACCAGGTCTTGAGCATTTGATCCAGGACCTGGCATAACCGCTGCACCGGTGCCGACTCACTCGAAAGCGCGATTACGATGTCGACAGTTGGCAGTTTCCTGAATCCGGGCAGTTGCCGTTGCACGCGCAGTCCGGCTGGAACGCCGATGGGGGTACGAACCGAAATCCCTAGTCCGGCTGACACAGCTGCCCAAGTGCCGGCTAGACTAGGGCTGGAAAATGTCTGTTTCCATCGTCTCTCTTTCAAGGTCGCAATTGCAGCGTCGCGAAAAACGCATGGTGGTTCGAACAAAACCAGAGTCCATGGGGGCGCGGGTTGCTGGTTGTCCGGAAAAACCCAGACCATCGGCACTTTAGCGACTCTAATTTCTTGCAATTTTGAAACGAGACTCTGGCTGGCAAAATAGACCGCTAGATCGAGTTCTCTCCGGCGCAATAGTTCGAGAAGCTTTACCAAGGATTCCGTGCGGACATGCATTTCTACCCCCGGCTGCGCCTGGGAAAACGCGGCTAAAGTCCTCGGAAGAATAGATTCCGCAAAATCTTGCAGCAACCCGAGTCGTAGTTTACCGCGCAGCTGCACTCCCATAGTAGCTTGGATTGCCTCATCGTTTAACGCGAGAAGCTTCCTGGCGTACTCCAGAAGAACCTGGCCATTTGAGGTCAGGCTCAATTTTCGACCGCTCCGCTGGAAGATTGGAGCGCCAACCTGCTCCTCCAGGCGGCTCATTTGAAGACTGACGGCAGATTGTGTTCTGCCGACCACCAACGCAGCTTGCTTGAAGCTGCCAACATCTGTAGCAAGCACCAACGTTCGAAGTAATTCGAGTTCGAGCAGGGGCGAAATCATATTTGAGAAAGACTCAAGCAATTCCGTAAATAGATCAAATTATCTTATATGTAAATCGATCCGATTTGAGTCCGAATAAGGACAGGGGTTCAGCCGGTTCATTTGATTGATATCGTAGAGCGAGATATCATCGGGCTCTTTATGTCTTATCCCAGCTCGTTGCTAGCAGACTGTCGACGCCAGGCAGTACTTTTAGTTGATGGACAAAAAATGTTGCGAGGCGTCGTAACGAGAGAGGATCTTTTGCAAGCGATGCAGAGTGGGCGCGCTGAAGAGAAGGTCGCCTCTTTGGCAACCAGGGACATGGTGGTGACGTATCCCGAAGAGTTGCTTCGAGAAGCTTTAAAAAAGATGCTCGAATCGAATCATAGCCGTTTGCCGGTTGTCGATCATGCCGAGCACTGGAAAGTGGTGGGTTATCTGGGCAGAGCCGAAGTGCTTTCAGCGCAGTGGAAACGTTACGAAGAGGATGTTCGGGAGCCCGGCTATCTGGAAATAAGAACTTTAAAGAAACTCATTCCAAAGCAAAATTAAATTGAATGGTTTTATGTAAGCGCTGGGTCGATTTTGCTTGAGAAAGAGATCTTATCGCTATGAAACCTTCGATCGATGAATCTGTCCTAATGCAGTACGCAACACCTCTGTCGGACGAATACGATATCGAGAAACTCAATGGCAGGATCAAAGAAGTGGCTCCGGCCTTTGACAATTATCCCGGAATGTTTTTCAAGCTCTACGCCGTAAACGCGGCCGGGCCGCAGGTGATCAACGAATACAGCTCAATCTATTTGTGGGCTGGCAACGATCCGATGCGGAAGTTTCTTGCCGGTGACCGTTTCGACAGTTACGCGGAAGCATTTGCCCGACCGTCCGCCCGCTCGTGCCTGCCGTTTTTAATTGAGGGCGAAGTCACGGCGGTAACGGATGCAAGGTTTGCCCTGCGGCAAATCGTCGGGATTCCTCGCACGGCCAAGGTTGGCGACTTCCTCCAGAAATGGACTAGCCGCGGGCGTGGAGAAGGCGCATTGTTTCATGTTGCTGGATTTGATCCAACCGCTTGGGAGCTGGTCGATCTCAGTGTGTGGCATGAAAAACCGGCACTCGAATGGAAATCCGATCTGTATCAACTGGCCCGCGTTTCTATTGGAAATCCATCCGCTCAATAGTTTCCTTTCGACACCGGAACTGAACACCGCGCTAACAGAGTGTAACTCATGGAAATCCTAGGAGCTGAACAACGTCCGTCGAGGCGCGGACCAACCGATTGGTTTACCGGTACAGTTTGGCTGGACGACATCGCACGCAGATCGCCGCCGGCGCGCTTGCGGGCTGTACGCGTCACATTCGAACCGGGATCGCGAACCGCTTGGCATACCCATCCCTTAGGACAAGTTCTACATATTCTTTCGGGGGTTGGCCGAGTGCAGTCGGCAGGAGAGTCTGCACGTACAGTCAAGCCCGGTGACACAGTCGTGATCGCCCCCGGCGAACGTCACTGGCACGGCGCCTCACCTCAGCATGGTATGGTCCATCTGGCGCTCCATGAAGCGGACGAGAACGACGTAGAAACCGTTTGGGCGGAGTATGTTTCTGACAAGGAGTACAACGCCGGTAACGCCGGGATCGCCGGTAACTGAAGCGCAGCGACGTCGCAACCAGAGACAATCCAAAGAGGCTAACGTTCGGATCACCAAGCGCTTTCGAAAGACCTTTGGGCAATTCGAAGTGCGAATCTACTAGTTCGCTGCGATGACGGCGTTGCTGGCGTTCACGGCGTTCCCTTGGGACTGCACCCGTGCGGCGAAATAGGAGCCGATCACCAGAAGCGCAGCCAGCAACTGTGCTGTAAGCGTCTCGATAGTCGGATAAACGGAGAACCAGACTCCCGCCCAGTCGGGAACGATGTTGTCGAGCCAGCCAATCTTGGTGGCCGGCAGCCAGCCCGCCAATTGCATCTCCTGTGCCTGCTCGCCCACCATGACCAGCAGCACAAGGCCCAGCATGACGCCGGTGAACACAAGCATCTTCCGATAAGGAAGCTTGTGATGCGCGATGAATGTTAAGACCGCAACGATGGCGGTGAGGAAAATTCCAAGAAACGCGCCGCTCACCACAACCTGCTCGCCGAGCCGCAACCGATAGCTTTGTAGAAAGAGAACGACCTCAAAGCCCTCCCTATAGAAAGTGGCAAACCCCAGCAGACCCAGCCCAAACAGCAGGCGCCGCTTCGAGATCTCGGCGTTTCTCGCGCGTTGGATCAGCTCTTTTTTCTTACGGTTGTGCAGACAGATCCAGCCTCCCCAATAAACCTTGTGGAAAAACCAGTTCATCACCACAAGCAGCACAATCACGGCCAGAAGTCCGGTTGCTGCCTGCATATGTAGCGCCGGCACACTCTGGCTAAGGCTGCTGATAACTCCGATCGCGATGAACCAGGTAATCAACGTTGCAATTGAACCTACGCCGGCCCCCACAATAACTGGACGCCGATGCGAAAGATTTGGCCCGACCATGCTGGCGGTGATCGCCGACAAAACCAGGATACATTCCAAACCTTCGCGGAAAACCAGCACTCCGATGTTGAGAAAAGCCACCGTCGGGCTTGTGTGCAGTTGCGTCGGATCCGGCGCTCCGTGGTCGGCTAGCGCTTGCCAGCAGAGGATGCCCACAACGAAAACGGCTCCCAGCGCGAGCAATCCCTGCAGAATAGGCCTCAGCACGTTACTCGGACCGGAAGCGTCGAGCGAAACAGCGGACCCGGCGCGCGGAGGGATCTTCTGCATTATAGATTGAGAATGACTCTCAAAAGCAACTTGTCAACTGCTTACTGGGTCCAACCGTCAGTTTGGCGCATTCTGCCGCCAACCTGACTATCATGTCGACACACCGATACGCCGATACGCCGATACGCCGATACGCCGACACGCCGACACGCCGACACGCCGACACGTCGACACCCTTCTTCAACGTGCCGCCAGGATAAAAGAGGCGGCTGACAGCAGCGATCCGGCCGTCCTAACGTGGTTCCACGCGGTCCAGGTAGCACCGTAATGAACCCACGTCTGCGTGCCAGCTTCGCTCTCCGGTTTCACCGTCGCCAGGGCGTCGTTCAACGGTACGTTGAATAGACCCGTTACTGCGATCGTACCCAGCAAATAGAGTCCGCCACCAATGAGAAGGTAAATGGCGCGATGATCGGTCCAGCCGAGAAGCGCTAGAAACATCAGGACTAACGAGAGCGCCGCGGTTCCGCCAAATACCCCTAAAAACCAGGGATTTATCACTACCACATTGATTGATTGCATCGCAGCAATTCCCTGACTCGGCGGGATACGAGTCAAGGCCGGCATCACAAAGGTCGAAAATGCGAAGAACGTTCCCGCCATTAAACCGCTTCCCAAGGCGGCCAGCGCGCTTAGGCTCAGAATGAGCGTGTTATTCATGGTTTCCATGTCGCTGAGGTTGCGCGCGCGTAGTTGGCAAAGTCATTTGGCTGCCGGTTCAGGGCTCGTTGGACACCGTCCTTCGCATGTGCGTTGCGACCATCCAGCACGGTCGTAAAGAGATACATTAGAAGCGATACAAATCCTTCGGGAAGACCATACTGATTCAGCGCTTCAGCATATTGTTTTGCTGGAATCTGCTGGAAACGGATCGCGCGGCCGCTGGCCTCGGCGATCTCGTCAACCGCCTCGCGGAACGTTAGGAGTCGCGGTCCTGCGACCTCGTAAATCTGGCCGATATGCTTGTCATCAGTTAACGCGGCGACCACCGCCTCAGCAATATCTTCGGCGTCGATAAAGGGCTCAGGAACTTCTCCTATCGGCAAAGCGACTTCGCCGCTTAGTATCGCGTCGAGAAGGAAACTCTCGCTGAAATTCTGAGCGAACCAGCTTGATCGCAGGATTGTCCAGTCGGCTCCTGAACCCAGTATCGCTTGCTCTGCTCGCAGCGCCTCTTCTTCTCCTCTGCCGGACAATAGCACCATTCGACGAACGCCTCTTTCCAATGCCTGCTCAGCCAAAGACCGGACAGCGTCGACAGCGCCCGGCACGGCTAGATCAGGCTGAAAACTGATGTACACCGCACCGACGCCGTCCAGAGCGCGGCCCCAGGTCTGGCTGTCTTCCCAGTCGAATCGTGGTTCAGCAGATCGAGACCCGAGGCGGATCGGCAGGGCTTGCTTGTTCAGGCGGTCGACAACGCGGCGACCGGTCTTGCCAGTAGCGCCGAGTACCCGCGTGGGAGTCGCGGAGGAGCGGCTTGAAGACGGCTTGCTAACGTGAGGAGTGCTCATATTCAGAAGAATGTGATAAACCCTCATGTATGGCTTGTCAAGTCGCCTCGATCGCAATAGTTTGCTGAATTAGTTTTGATGCCGATCCAGAACCCGCCTGCCACCAAAACCGAGTCGCCCCTGCGACGGCTGCCTAGTCAGCGTCGCAGTCGGGAGCGGGTCGAAAAAATCCTGAATTGCGCAAGGACGCTGATCGCGGAAAAGGGGAGTGACGCCATGCGGATGCGCGAAGTTGCCGAAATGGCCGCCATATCGATCGGCTCGCTTTATCAATATTTTCCTGACAAGAGTGCAATCATCCAGACCTTGGCCAGGCGTTACAACGCCGAAGGCCGGAAATGTATCGAGGCCGAACTGTCCAACGTTCGCGATATCGACGGGTTCCGGGAAGCGTTCGCACGGTTAATTGACATTTACTACGGAATCTTTCTGGCGGAACCGGTTATCCGGGACATCTGGTCAGCGACCCAAGCCGACAAAGCATTGGCGGAACTCGAAATAGCGGAGAGCAGAGCAAATGCTGAGCTGGTCGTGGTAGCGTTGTCCCGGGTTCGTCCCAATGCCGACCTGGAGCGGCTAACAGCTTCGGCCTTTCTGGTTATGTACCTTGGAGAAGCAACCATGCGCCTGGCGATTTCAGTCGGCCGCGCCGAAGGCGATCTCCTGGTGGAAAGATATAAGCGCATGGTCCTGGAGGAACTATGTCGAGAAGAGCCGGCGCAGGGAGACGACGCGACTAATCCCCGTTAACAGCTGGTTGGATCGTCCATTGGGTGCCGGGAACAGCAACTACAGAAGGGGTGATACTTGTTCCCCTCACCCGCCAAACACTAACGGAGCCGGTTTGGGTGTTGTACCAAAGGATCTCCGGTAATCCATTCATTCCGTCGAAGTATGGAGCACCTTCAATTTCCCACGGAGAAGCTCCGGTCGGCAGCACAGCGTGCGTGACTTGACCGTTCGTATTGAGTTTCCAGGAGCTGGTCTGGCCGGTCTGTTCATTTCGCCAGATCAAACCTTGGGCGTTGCTTGCGTCAACTTTTCCAATGCCACGAATCCGCCAGAAGAGCGCCGGCGAATGGTATCCCACCCAGTGCGCCGGTTGAAAACGGTTCATCACCCAGGCACCGACCCGGCAGGTTACACGATTCCGCCAGACTAACTCGTGATGACCATCACCATTCAGGTCGGCTACACCAACTAAGCCCCAATTGGGTAAGACCACGACAGAGTACTGCTGAGTGAAATTTAAGGAGCCGTTATTTTTTGCGATCGAGAGCTTGCTGGAGGATGGATCCCACTGAACTACGTCTTGGAATCCATCTCCATCAAAGTCGGCAATCGCAAGCGTCGGATAATTTGTCGGCAGCGAAAATGAAGTCGCGGTGGTTGTCGGATGGTATCCAGACCAGGTAGTCGACCACGCAATATATGTTTTGGACCCGGTGTACCAGATGATTTGCGGGTTTCCATTGCGGTTGAGATTCCCCACCGCAACAATTTGGCCGTTGGGAGGGGCGCTCCCGAGGATTGGGTGCGCGAGTATGTTGTTGCCGTTCATCAGCCAAACCGAAACCTGGTTGGTAATTGGATTGAACCAAACGACATCGCTGTGCCCATCTCCATTAAGGTCCACTGCTGCCTGGATCGGCGTCGCCAACGAGCCGAAAACAGCCACCGAATTAGTAGTAGCGACAAGCACTTCACCGTTGCAGATCGTCGGCGTGATAAACTTGTTGGCGGCTCCAAAGCTGTCGCGTGCCGGATTCTGGCTGCTGTTGTAGAGCTCGGCGAGGCTCCTCGCATCGTACGCATGGAGTATAGCCTGATTTCCTGAGCTCGGGTTTTCGTAGGCCCAAACGATTCCAGAGTTATTACCGGCAGCCGAAATACTGGGAGTTGTTCCAGGATAAGCAAACCGGGTCGATGTCATTGCCGCCGGACCGGGATTGAGGCGGGCTTGATGGAAGGTAAATCGTCGCAAAGCTCCACCGACCGGCCCGTAGTAGACTGAGCCGTTGAAATAAGCAGCTGTAGCAAATTCGCCTCCGGGCAAAGCCCCTGCTAACTCCTGATAGATATTGCTGTTCGAGGTCGCGCCGGGAATGAATCTTCCCATATTATCTCTGTTCACCAGGTAGATATTGGTATCCTTTCCAGCACCTATTGCCAGACGCCGAGTCGCCCCGCCTGCATCTACCATATCCGGAAGGACGACAGCTCCACCCGAAGCAAGATCGATATCTTGTACAGCGTCTTTAGCTTGATCGAATGGTGTAAAGTAGTCGCTGACGCGTAACCCAGCGTTCGTCGATAATTTCAAAAAGGTATCACCATAATCGCCTTGGTTCGGAAAGCCAGCTCCAGTGAGGGTGGTATCAAACGGGCCATTCGCCGAGAGTGCATAAATGTTTCCAGCCGCGTCGGCGGCCGGCCCGGCTCCGCTACCCCAGAACGAGTTTCCAGATGCGGAGCCGTTTGGATCAATGTTGAGAGCCGTCCTTTGAGCCAAAGTCTTTTCATCATATCCAATGATCCAGCCTGTGTATTCAGGAATATCGCAATGAGATGACCATGCGGTGTAGACAATGCCGTTCAGCAAAAGCAGGCTGGCCCGTTCCTTATACTGCGCAGGATCGAAGATGACATGACCGTGGCCGTCATTGTTGGGACCATTCCCTGGATAGGTTGCCTGAACGTTGGCTACGCGAGCGGTTCGGCCTGTAGATAGGTCCAGCGCGTAAAGTCGTTGATAGTAGACGGATTTCGCCGTCTTACTCATCGCCACCACGTAGATCGTTCCGTTCGCTCCCGCCGATCCATTAGTACGATCAATTACCGGCGTAGCAGTGATACCAATCTCTGGAACCACTTGGCCGCATCCGCGCGGGTCCGATGGGGTCTCTCCAGCGCCCAACAGAACGTCATGCCAATAAAGAGCACCCGTGACAGCATCAAACGCATAGACGCTATCGTGTTCGGTCGCCACGATGACCAGATCATGATTACCGGCGAAATTGCCGCCAGCGTAAACCGGCGTGTTTGACACGTACAATGGCTGTGCATCGACTTTGCCGTCCACCGGCAGATTAAGCCTCAGGCCAAATGTGCCCACACGAACGTTGCTCGGTGTTAATTTGAATTCGTTCGGATTCAGGCCCGTTCGCGCATTGTCATTGTGATAAGTCAGCACATCAGCTGCGTTCCCAGGCGGGCTCAGCATCGTTAGTCCCAACAAAAAAAGGAAGCGTGTGGCCACTCTGCCAAACGCTCGACGGCATCGACCCGAACCAGCGCTATTCATTTCGCCTTCCTGGCGTTCCACAACAGGAATATTCCTGATATCAATCACACGATATGAGTTATCGCGTCCTGGGGGGCCACCGGGATCGTGCCGATCATAGCTGATTTCCAGCCGTTCCCAAGATGAAAAACGTGAAAAACTTGCCTTCTATGAAAAGGATGGATTTCGTCCGAGATCCGATCCTGGAAGACAGGAAGACGATGGCGCTGAACCGGTGCCTGATCTTGCGCGAAGAGCGGGACTTCCCCGCATAGTCGAGCACTCGCGACTTCGTTGACCGATGCCGCAAAGAAAGGAGAATCCAAACGTTATGGAAACGGCCAGTCGAATAGAGACCGCGCGGCTGGTAATCCGTCCGTTCACGATCCATGATGCTGCATTCGTTTTGGAGTTGGTGAACGATCCCGCGTGGCTCGAGCACATTGGCGATCGCGGTGTCCGAACATTGGCACACGCGCGTGCATATTTGCGCAAAGGGCCGCTCGCCAGCTACGCGCGAAACGGCTTCGGCTTTAATTTGGTTGAGCTGAAATCGACGGGAGAGCCCATTGGCGGATGTGGTTTGATCAAGCGAGAAACGTTGACCGACGTGGACTTAGGCTTTGCCTTCCTGCCCCAGTTTCGCGGTATGGGATACGCCGAAGAAGCGGCTCGAGCGACGTTAGAGAACGCTCGACAGATTCTCGGCTTCGACCGCATCCTGGCAGTTGTTTCTCCGGCAAACACGCGCTCGATCGCGCTTCTCCAGAAGCTCGGCTTCACCTACGAAAAGTCTCTGCACTTGACGCCGGACGATCCGGACGAAATCGACTTGTTTGTCTCCTGGAGATAAGGCTTGCGTCCAGAATAAGATCTGGCCTAGTTTAATCGCTCCCCCAACAAAAATTTCGCGGCGCTTGTCGTAGCGCGTTGCGATAATTACTTGCGAAGTCGAAAAATTTCGCGAAGAAAGGCCCCGACATGAGAACATGGATCGTTTGCGCCTTAGCACTTGGATTTCAAATACCGGGTTACGCAAAGGAAGATAGCATAAGAACGTTTCGCGCAGTCGATCCGATTCAGTTGGACCAAAAGGTTCCGCCTGGATTCGGCCAGGTTTTCATAGATGCAGGTCGCAAGAGCAATATCGACCCGCTGATCCTTGCAGCGATTTCGGCACACGAGTCAGGCGCATGGAAGAGCAAAGCTGCACGGGTGAAGCACAACTGGATGGGTTTGAAGGCTAGAGGAAAAACAAAACGATTTGCTACGCCGGATGATTCCATTTATTACGCGGCCGATCTGTTAAATCGAAAACCCTTTAAGGGTCGCAGTACACTGAGCAGTATTGCTTCCATCTATTGCACATCGAATCCGGCAAGCTGGAAAAAAGAGGTGCTCCGCTGGTGTAGCTTGCTCGAGCCGCACGAAACCAAGCGGAATGCCGCTACCTATTAAGTAGCCATTTCAAAAAACTGCTTCCCTCGTTCAAGGCGGGTTTCCGCTACTGCCTCTTGAATTTGTCCAGTCGGTTACAGCCTCCAACTGAGACCTCGAGATCTGCGGATGCTGCGCTCCTACGTGTCACATCAGAAGGGGTTGATCCGTCATTCCTATGACGAAAACATTGATATTATCTGATAAACGAGGAAAAATCCATGAGTAGCACGGCCACAATAACTGGAGGAACAGATCTAGGTCCATTTCTTCCTCCTATTGAGAAACCTAAAGGGCTGATGATGAAACTGGCGTATCATTTCACCCGCCAGCAATTCGGTAAGGTGCTTACACCTCTAAAAGTGTTCTCAGCGCGTCTTCCTGCCGCGTTCGGCATGTTCTTTTCAAAGGTAGCGCAGCTGGACAAGAAACTGGTGTTGCCACCGGAGACAGCCATGCTTGTCCGCGAACAAGTGGCGCGGATCAATGTTTGTCTCTTCTGCATAGATATCGGTCGGGCGTTCACGATCAAAGCGTCGATGAATCAGGCGAAATTCGATGCGCTGGAGGAATACCGCACAAGCTCTCTTTTCACCGATGCGGAACGCGCAGCGCTCGACTATGTGACGCGGCTGACAAAGGAGAAAAAGGTAGATCCGGAAGCGTTCGCCCGTTTGTCACACTATTATTCCGAACGGGAGATCTGCGAGATTATATGGTTGGTCGCCAGTGAGCATCTGTATAACATGACTAATATCGGTTTGAACATTCATTCCGATATGCTGTGTGACATCACAAAAAGGAAGTAAGTAGTCCGCCGATTTTGGGATCAAAGTGCGGCGTCGATAGGGCGCCGATTTACCGCGGCAGCAACGCTTCCGCCATTGGCGGATGCGGAGGGGTCGGCGCCTCGTGCGCTAGCCAGGCTGGCGCCACTCAGAAAGGGTGTCGATGAACGAACAAAATTTATTAGCCGAGCAATTCGAGGCACATCGTGCCCATCTTGCGGGAGTAGCGTACCGAATGCTCGGCTCGCAAGCCGAAGCCGACGACGCGGTTCAGGAAGCCTGGCTGCGGCTCAGCCGCGCAGGGACTACCGGAGTGGAGAACCTCGGCGGATGGCTCACGACGGTCGTTGCCCGGGTATGCCTGGACATGTTGCGCTCGCGAAAGTCGCGTCGCGAAGAATCGCTCGAAACACAAGCGTCCAAAGCGGCGGCGATTCACCAGGCTCGGTCTGACCCTGCCAACGAAGCATTGCTGGCCGATTCGGTTGGTCTGGCCATGCTCGTCGTGCTTGAAACTCTTGCTCCGGCTGAGCGGGTGGCGTTTGTGCTCCACGACATGTTCGAAATTCCCTTTGATGAGATCGCTTCGATTGTCGGGCGTTCGCCTGTCGCGACCAGGCAACTGGCCAGCCGGGCTCGGCGCCGGGTACGAGGAAGAACGCAGGTTCACAAACCCGAGCTAGTCCATCAGCGAAGAATTGTAGACGCCTTTCTCGCTGCTTCGCGAGATGGCAACTTCGAGGCGCTGCTCGGGGTGCTCGATCCGGAAGTCGTGGCGCATGCCGACAGTGTCGCCGTTCGCCGAGGTGCGGAGGCGGAAATTCACGGCTCAACGGCAGTAGCGCGCGCAGTCCAAGGCCGTGCCGTGGCAGCAAGACCGGCTCTGATCAATGGATCTGTCGGCATCGTTGTCGCCCCGCGCGGCAAACTACTGTTCGTAATCTGTCTGAAATTCAAGGAGGGGAAAATCGCCGAGTTCGACGTCATCGCCGAGCCCGAACGATTGCGCCAGCTTGACTTGGCGGTATTGGGTGAATGAGAAGCCGGGCTTGGAAGCGGAGCTTGTAGCGAGCACAAATTATAAGATTCGACTGTGTCCAGACGCTTTTGCTGGGCATGCTCCGAAGGGTCTGTTAAGGTTTCGACCAGTTACCCCTGAGAGCAAATGGGTCTGGAAACCGTTCCTGGAACTGACATTCAATACGCGTTGATAAGCTTCGATGCCGATGGCAACGAGCGCAGCGAACAGTCCGGTCTGATAAGTCAAGCGATCATCAAGAGGGCCGTCGATGATTCGATTACCAATGTCTTTTTCTTCTGTCACGGCTGGCAAGGGGATTTACCGGCAGCAAAAGATCAATATGGCAAGTGGCTAAGAGCGTTCGCGGATTCCGCTGACTGGCAACGGGCGCCGCAGCGATTTCCGAAATTTCGACCGTTGCTGATAGGTTTGCACTGGCCTAGCAAACCTTGGGGCGACGAAGAACTCCGAGGGGGATCATTTGGCGTCCCAAGTGGCGTGTCGGGTCGCGATGCCCTGGTCGAAATGTACGTTGAGCGACTCGGCAACGGGCCAGAAATCCGCCGTTTGCTCGAAATTATCATCGATGAGGCGCGAAAGAACGCGGCGCCCGAGGAACTCCCCTCGCATCTATGTCAGGCCTATCTTGATCTGAATGATGCGTTGGGTCTTAAGAGCGAAGGCGTTGGCGGGGCTCCGGATGCCGATCGCGAGGGTTTCGATCCGCAAAGCTCTTTCGAAGCGGCTAATGAGCAGGCGATGTCCTTCGGCGTCGATTTCAACTTTGGCGGTCTTTTGGGTCCACTGCGTCAGCTCTCTTACTGGACCATGAAGAAGCGAGCGCGTGACATTGGCGAAGGCGGGATGCACAAGTTCTTGAATGATCTCCAGGAGGCGACCGCCACGCAGAACACCCGTATTCATCTTATGGGCCACAGCTTCGGGACTATTGTTGTTTCGGGCATGATCGGCGGAGCTAACGCGCAGGGACGACTCGTCCGATCTGTCGATTCGGTTGCGCTGGTCCAAGGGGCGGTCTCGTTGTGGTGCTACGCTTCGGCGATACCGTTCCCCGGCGCCGGCGCCGGGTACTTCAGCCGAATTCTTGCCGAGAAAAAAGTTCGAGGGCCGCTTCTAACCACCCGATCGAAGTTCGATGACGCTGTAGGCGTGTTTTATCCTCTGGCGTCCCGCATCAAAGGCTCGGCATCATTTGCCGGCGGGTTGCCGGAGTTCGGGGCCATCGGCTCTTATGGCATACAAGGTATCGCGGATGACTTAAACAATAAACTTGCGATGAAGGAGGCCACGGCCGACTACACTTTCGAGAAGGGCAAAGTCTACAATCTCGACGGCTCTGCTTACATCGCGCATAAAGATGGCCCTGCCGGCGCTCATAGCGACATTGCTGGCCCTGAAGTGGCGCATGCTATCTGGGCGGCCGCCTTCGCGTCGATCTAGGTGAGGATACGCGCATGCCCTTGACGAGCGAAACTGAAGCGCCAATTCCGTTCGGCATTTCCGCGAACACAGGACGGCCTCTCAACCCATTGAGCGACGAAGCTGTCGAAGCAGCGTTCCGGCGCCAGAACCAATCTAGTTCTGAAGCGGCCGCGTTAGCTGATCGAGCGGATCCTACGCAATTCTCTTTTGCCGTGGAAGGTGGGATCGATGGAAACGATCTAGGGCAGGCCGGATGGGGAGTTATCTTTGGCCCCAGCGTCGAACAGAAAGTCAAAGATGCTCTTGAGCCCTTGCTCAATCACCGCAAATCACAGGCCAAACCATTCAAAATTTTCGACGGCTCTGACGGCTATCGCAAAGGGGATACTGCCGAAAGTTGGCTTAAACGGCGGAACATTCGAATGGATGTCGTCAACCCAGACCTCGGCGTGCCTTTCTACCTGCTGATTGTGGGGGCAGCCGATGAGATTCCCTTCGAGTTTCAATACACGCTCGACATCTATTGGGCCGTGGGGAGGCTTTGGTTCGAAACGGCGGAGGAATTCCGGCAATACGCCGAAAGTGTGGTGCAGTATGAAAAAGCGGCAACGGTCCCGACCGGGCGGCGAGCGATTATGTTCGCTACAGAACACGATTTTGATCCAGCCACGCAGTTGTTTATGCGACAGGTAGCTCGGCCGCTTTCGGCCGGAGGGTCTGACACCCAGTCAGTGTGGGCGCGGCAGAGATTCGATCTTCAGACGTTTTTCGGGAGTCAAGCGACAAGATCTGCATTAGAAAGCATTCTGCGAGGCAAAGAAAATAGTACGCCCGCGGTGCTGTTCAGCGGCGGCCATGGGATGGAGTTTGAACTCGATGATGCCCGCCAAGCGGCTCTCCAAGGCGCTATTGTATGCCAGGACTGGCTTGGCTTCGGCAACATTAAGGAAGAGCACTGGTTCGCTGGCTCAGACCTGCCGGCGGACGCAAAACTCCAGGGCATGATACATTTTTTCTTCGCATGCCATGGCGGCGGCTGCCCGGAACTGGACGACTACGATCGGCTAAACAGCAAGCCGAGAAGGATTGCGCAGAGACCGTTTTTTTCGCGGCTACCACAGAAGATGCTAGCCCATCCCGAAGGTAGTTTGCTGGCTGGGCTAGCGCACATTGAACGCGCCTGGGCCTATTCGTTCCAAAGTCAGCGAGGGGGCGCGCAAATTCAGGGGTTTCGCGACGTTATCGGTCGATTGCTACGTGGCGAGCGAATTGGTCAGGCTACAGACATGTTTAACATCCGGTGGGCCGCCCTGAGCACGGAGCTGAGCGATCTGTGCCAGGATCTGCTGAACGGTGCAAAAGTTTCTCCGAAAGTGCTCGGTAATCTTTGGGTGGCGAGAGACGATGCACGGAACTTTATGATTTTTGGTGATCCCGCAGTCCGGCTGCGGGTCGAGGACATGCCGAAGGCATGAGCAGGTGATCAGTCCATACCAATTCTTGCGGTGGGCCTGCGTTTTTCAGTTAGTTCACACGACTGCACATTTTTGGTGTGGAGCCAGTTCGATAATGACACCAAAGGAGTATTGCCGCTTCGGCTTCGCTCAGTTAGTCGTAATCACGGTCGGGTGACGGTCGCTTATGGACGCAGCAGACCTGGAAATATCCGTCAGAAAGACCCAAATTGATTCTTACAGCGTTGAACTGAGGTTTAACTACGAGGATCATGCGGACGTCAACGCCTCCTGCGAAGGAAGTTTGCAGGCTGATCACTCACACTTGCTGGAATCTGAGTTTGATCTGAAAGAGTATGGGCGACAGCTGACCGATTACTTTTTCGAGGATTCGAAAATAAGGGACACATTCCTTTCCGCCATCAATTCAACCTCGGCAAATGGCGATCGCTGCCGGCTAAGACTTTTCATCGGCAATTCCGCGTTGGAGCTGCAAAGGCTCCGC
Organism: bacterium; assembly: GCA_046727495.1. Classification (GTDB taxonomy): domain Bacteria; phylum Verrucomicrobiota; class Verrucomicrobiia; order Chthoniobacterales; family JAFAMB01; genus JBKPBY01. The sequence continues at coordinate 18,952 of JBKPCS010000178.1, forward strand.
TGGGAGTTGCTGGAAAAGCCGGATAATCACGAATGTCTTTCGACTAGTGATCATGTTTTATTTTCCCGGTATCTTTTCAGCCGGGATTTCCGCTCGGTACAGCTGCGACCCCGCGGAAACATCCGAGCGCTCATTGCCGTATCGACACTGACGCCCGATCAAACGGCCAAATTCAAACTGGCATCGCTCGACGCGAGTGACGAAATCGCCCGTGCACAAAAGGCCCTATCCGGACTCTCCTCCAAAGCGATCGGCGGCGATAAACCGCTTAGTTTCGCTCAGCTTTGGGATGAACTGCGTAAAGAGGAATACGATATCCTTTACCTTCTCGGGCACGGTACTTCCCAGCGGCGGCCCGCATTTTTTATCCAACGGACAGATCCGAATAGACCGCCTTATGCTGAACCCCAGGAATTCGTCGACCGTTTTTCCGAGCTTTTGCGCGTGCCGCGGTTGGTTGTACTGGGCTCGTGTCAGAGCAGTTTCACGAACATAGCTTTGGGACCGCGCCTGGTAGAAGCGGGAATTCCAGCGGTGGTTGCCATGCAGGATTCAATCTCTCTGGAGACGCTTGAGCTTTTTACAATGACGCTCTTTTCCGAACTGACCAAACACGGAGTTATCGACTATGCGGTCGCTGCCGCGCGAGACGCTATTCGAGATTGCCCGGACTGCTGGATGCCGGTGTTGTTTTCCCGATTAAAAAACAACCGCATTTGGTTCGACGCTGGGTTCGCGTCTCAACCAAATACTCCAGCGTTCTGGAACACAATTATCGATCGCGCAAAAAGAACAAAGCTGGTTCCAGTGATCGGTCCCGGGTTTGGTGACTATATCCATGGTGATCTTCGGGATCTCGCCAAGAACATCATCGATACTCATAAACTGCCCCGCTTGCTTTCGACGACAGACTCGTTTCCGCAGGTTTGCCAGTCGCTTCTTGCGTTTGTTGGAGAACGCGACACGGCGATCAATCATGTTCGCCAGGCTCTTTGCGAACAGGTCCAGCGTTATCACGGGAACGCCGTCCCGAAGGAATGTTTCGTCAACGCCGAGATGGAAAGCCTGTTTTGGACTGTCCGTCAGGCTTTGTCCAAGAATGGTCATCGAGATGCTTATGATCTCCTGGCCGATTTAGATGTTCCGGTCTTTGTGACGACGACGCGCGATCAGCTGTTGGCCGAGACCTTGAGAGCGAAGGGTAAAGAACCACAGGTCGTTGAATGTCCTTGGCGAGGCAGTAATGGGTCGCCACTTGCACTTGAACCAGAGACAACGAAAAAGCCGATCGTTTACCATGTCTTCGGAACGTTTGAGAATGAGGAGCGACTTGTTCTTACCGAGGAGGATTTCTTTGAATTCTTGATCGAGGCGACAAACAACCGCGACTTGATACCGGAGGTGATTCGCAGCAAGACCATGCATGGCTCTCTGGCGTTCCTCGGTTTTCAACTCAGCGACTGGAGCCTGAGGGTGCTGCAATACATTTTAAAGAGTCAGGAGAGCCGGCAGGCCTTAGGCCGGCATGTTCATGTGGCTGTTCAACTCAATCGCGCAGATGATATCCAAAACCAGAATATTCATCTGGCCGCGTTTCTAGCCGGGATGGTGGCCGAATGGGGCAATGTGCAGATTTTTTGGGGAAGGCCTGAAGATTTCCTATCTCGATTGTTGGCCGGCCTGAGCGGAACGCCCCAACCCCCTGTGCCGGTGCTGCAGGAGGCGTAATTGCTATGCCGCCTACAGTAACGAGGAATCCATTTGTAGGTCCAAGACCGATTTTAAATGGTGAGGAGATTTTCGGCAGGGACACCGAGATTCGACGCCTCACTCACCTTTTGCTGGCCGAGCGCATCGTACTTCTGCACTCGCCTTCTGGAGCCGGAAAAAGCTCGCTTATCCAGGCCGGCTTTTTGTCATCTTTTTCGCGTGAAACCGAGGACGATTTTTACATCTTTCCGACAATCCGCTTGAGCGTTGCCGCCGGATTGGAAGAGACCGGCTCGGCAATTTTTTCCAAAGCGGTGGTGCGTTCGTTCGAGCAGGCGGAGAACAACGGCCAAGCTTCCGACGACTACGAATCGCTTGCTGAATATCTGCTTTCTCGCGGAAAACAGAAAGCGAACGGACGGTGTATTTGCCTGGTCTTCGATCAGTTTGAAGAATGCGTGACTTTTCCGGCAGGTCATGAAATGGCAAAGAGGGCGTTCTTCGCAGACCTCGGTAATACGCTCGCCGATCAGAATATTTGGGCTTTGTTTGCGGTCCGGGAAGATTTCCTCGCACCGATTGTTGATCTCGGCCGAGTTCTGCCTACACGGCTTAAGCAGACGTTTCGGCTCGATTTCTTGAGCAAGGAGACGGCTGGCGAAGTCATCCAGAAAACCGCAAATCTTGGCAATTACGAATTCAGTCCCGAGGCGCTAAAACGGCTGGTCGACGATCTCGCAATCGTGAATGTCCAAGAAGCTGACGGCAAATTTCAAACCGTGGCGGGCGAATTTGTCGAACCACTGCATCTTCAGGTTGCTTGTCAGTACATTATTCAGGCGCTTCCAGAGGGAACGACGAAGATCGAAACTCATCACCTCGAGCGAACTAGAAATGGAGGTCCAAGGCCGGAAACGAGTGTGGATGAGGCGTTGGCTGCCTATTACCGGAGCGAACTCTCCCAGATTGCCGGCGGCGATAAGCAGAAGGAAAAAGACCTGCGATTTTGGATTGAGGAAAAGCTTATCGATGTGAATGGAGTTCGAATTCCGGTTCGTCAGGGTGTGCGAACGACTGAAGGGTTAGAGAATGAGGCGATCGAGAAGCTCTCCAATGCTTATCTGGCACGCAAAGAGAGACGCCTGAACGCAACCTGGTATGAGCTCGCGCATGATCGTTTGGTCCAACCAATTCTAATTGATAACAGAGAATGGTTTGACCGAAACCTTGGACCAATAGGTAAAGGGTGCCGGATATGGCTCAAAAACAAACGCGATCCATTCTATTTGCTGAAGGGCCGCGATTTGAAGGAAGCGCTTCTCCAATACGGCTCGAAGGCGCGGACATTATCCGCGGATGAAAATGACTTCATTCGCGAATCAAGAAACGTCCGGCGCGTCGCCGCTCTTCGATTCTGGGGTCCGCTTGTTGGCGCATTGTTTCTCATCCTCCTTTCCTTGTGGACTACTTGGTATTTTTACCGAACGAAGAGCGACCTTGAGTATTACAAGCTCTTCACTGTCTTGCGGCCGTTATACACGGCGTGGACGCCAGGAAGTGCCGATCGGAACATCCTTTTTGCGAGTCACCTGGCTAAGCAACTCGGGGACCGGAAAGCCTCGATTGATCCAGTGCTTTTTGGAGACATCGTCACGATTTTGGACCGGTCTCTGGATCGCCGCCAGCGGTTGCTGGAAACGCACTGGAATTACCGATCGCCCGCATCAAAGAACGTAGGTAACCCGATTCCGGTTCTAGCCGTTTCCTACTCACCCGACGGACAAACACTGGTGGCCGGAGACGAAAACGCAAGGATGCGGATCCTGCACCGTGACGTTCTTAGCGATCCCATTCCTGTCGCAGGAGGCAAAATCCGATCTATGGCATATTCGCCAGATGGCAAATTGGTCGCAATTGGAACAGAAAACGGATTTGTGTCGATTTACGCTCCAGACGACTCTTCGCAATCGGGAGCCCCCGTTCAACTCGGGTTTCCAGGTTCCAACAACCGTACTCCAGAGGTTTGGAGCTGTAGTTGGAACGGCCAAGGTGATTTGGCCGCCGGATGCCAGGACGGCAAAATTTATATCTGGCCTGATCTCGTTCATGCGTCACAGCTTGCTGGCGCACAACCCTTGGTGGTGCTCAACAATATCGGAAATAAGCCCATTCATGCCGTTGCTTGGCAGGATACCGGTGCTGTGCTGGCGGGGGGCGACGCCGCTGGCCATCTTTGCCTTTGGAGTAGAACGCAAATTTTCCCGACGCCGGGAATTACGAATCCCGGGCCCGTCTCGGTCTCGGCAGGGAGTGAGGCGATTTGGAGCCTGGCATGGTCTAAGGATGGGCGATTGGCATCTGGTAGTTGGGATCATTCCATTTCGATCTGGAAGATTGATAGCTTGGCACAGGGCCCGGTTGCTTCGCAGCTAAATCGCAAAGTTCAAGCACACGATGCATGGGTCCGGGATCTTGCCTGGATCAACAACGATCAGGCAATCGTTTCGATAGGCGACGATGGCATGGTAAAATTCTGGAAGACGCCCGATCTGACCACCGATGTTCCCTCTGAACAGGTCACCACGTCGAACCTTTGGAAGCTCTCCTACAACCCAGCCACGAAGCTGATCGCGACCGCGAATGACGATGGCGCAATTCGAATCTACCAGCGTGATCCTCCTGCTCGCAATAGGGTCTATGGAAACGGCGTCAGCACGATTATCCGGCTCGCGTTCTCGGGCTCTGAGGTGCTTAGCTTTGACCAAGACGGCCGAGTTTATCGTTTTGATCCGGCTTCCGAGAAAGAAGAAAAAACCCAGATCGCATCACTCTTTCAATCGGACATCAAGGCAGTCGAATTCCATCCTCAGATCAAAAGTTTTGTTATCGGATACGGTCGTCCCTCTATTGGCGGGCAGTTAGCCGTTTGGGATTCACATCAGAACTCAACTCCGACATTTTGTCGGATCGGAGAGGCGATTCGCGCGGTGAATTGCCATCCGACTAGAGCCATCGTCGCGTTCGTTACCCGTCGAGGAACATTGGGATTGAGAACCGTGCCGGAATTGCAGCCGGTACCTACCCAGCCAGATCTGAGGATCGTTTCGGATCGCGGAACGGCAAATGCACCTGGAACAGGCGAAAGATCAAACAATGAAAATTCCAGTGCTCAGAACCGCCGCACTGGAGACGTCGGTAGGCTCATCTGGTCGAATTCTGGGGATATGCTTTTCCTCCCTTTGAACGGACTAAACGGTGATCCGAATAAATCGCAAATCCTCCGCTTTCGCTTCGACGGTCGAACGCTTACTGAACTCGACCCGCTTACGCTTTCGGTTGCAGCCCCGATTCTTTCAGTGGAGGTGCATCCCACCGACTCACTGCTCGCAATTGGCACAACCGGTGGTGCCTTGATGTTAGCGTCGTTAGTCTCGTCGGAAACTCAGTCGTTTGTAGCGCATGATCGTACGATTGAAAGCTTGGCCTGGACTCCTGATGGACGTCGGCTTTTCTCGGCCAGTGCAGACGGCAGCGTCAAAGTCTGGGATTACGATGCCAAGGGAAAGCACAAGTTGACCCTGGCAATAACCCTTCGACACGATGTCGGCGGAGTTTACGCTACCGCCGTTTCGCCCGACGGCCGTCTCTACACGGCCGGAGATAGCCCCAGAGTTTTCTCTTGGCCGGAAACGCGCTATTCGACAGAGGCAATCCTTGATCGGGCTAAAAAGATGATAAATCGCAACATGTTCGGCCCGGAATGGGCGCTCTACGTCGAGAGCAATAACGACCAACAAGGTAGATATGAAAAGACATTTGAAGATCTACCTGACCTCTCTCAATCGAAGTCGCAGTAAACCTGAGGCCGTGGGTGATGATCTATCTTAACGGAATCAATCCTAAGACAGGCGATTATTTAGTCTCTCCTGCCACGGCCGATGATTTTATCGAACAGGTCGCTGGAATCGATCAGGCTGATCAGACCGGTTTTCGAAACTTTTTACATAGCAAAGAAGCCGTTGCCGGGCTGCTCGAAGATATAGATGAAAACAATCCGGCAGAAGCGGGGTGGGGTATCATTTGCCACGAGAAAGAGGAGCGCGACACTCTCGCTGCGTTGCAGGCTTTAATCGAGCATCGCAAAACTCAGATACCCAAAAAAGTTATAAAGACTTTTCGCTATCGTACCGGTCAAAACCTCAATCGATGGTTAGCTGACCAGGGCGTTGGCAGCGGTCACATCGATCCGGAAAAAATACCTTTCTATCTGCTTATTGCGGGTAACCCTGAAACCATCCCATTTTCTTTCAGCCAACGTCTCGGGATGGAGTACCGTGTTGGCCGGTTGCCGTTCTCTGATGCTACTGAATACAAGAACTACATCGACTCGCTGATTCGATCTGAACATCAGGATGCAAAGAAACAATCCAGCGATCTGCTCGTTTTTGCGCCCAGCCATGACCCAGCTACACAGCTGAGCTGCGAGCATTTGGCCAATCCGCTGGCGCTAAAACTCTCTGATGGGATGTCCGTGGATCAACTTCTTCGCGAGGACGCAAGCAAGGCCAGTCTCCTCGATCACCTCAGGGAGCGCCCTCCTCGGTTCCTGTTCTCTGCCTCCCACGGGCTCGGACTCGACTTGAACGATGAAGACCAAGCGGAGTATCAAGGCGGTCTGCTTTGTCAGAGAACACAGGAACCCGGCCCTGTTGCCCACGATGACATCTTTTCTGCTGCTGATATCACACCGAACCTGGATTTCACCGGAACGATTGCGTTCTTCTTTGCTTGCTTTAGCGGAGCAACTCCTTCACTTGATCGATTTTTTCGGAAAAAAGGAGCGCCGTGTCGGATCGCGAACACCAGCTTTTTTAGCGCCTTGCCGCGCCGTCTCCTTTCCAAGCCGGATGGAGCAGCGGTTGCAGTCCTGGGACATATCGACCGCGCCTGGGGCTTCTCTTTCATCAGTGAAAGGTCGGAAGAATTGCTGAATCCTTTCATGAACGCCATTCGGCGCTCGTTAAAAGGCCGCCCGATCGGCCAGGCGTTAAAGGACTTCTATGATAAGTACGCCGCTAGCTCCATTGAATTGACTGACCTGATAGACACCCGCGAAGTGGGCGGTGATGTCGATCCAAAGGAGCTTGTTTTAGCCTGGGCAAGAAGAAACGACGCCGGCGGCTATATTCTATTGGGCGATCCCGCTGCTCGGACTGTTTTGTAGCGCGTAGCCACGCCAAATTTTTAGTTGCACTCCCTTCTGAACACGAGCATATGTACATTCCTTTCAAATCGCGGGGTGGAGCAGCCTGGTAGCTCGTCAGGCTCATAACCTGAAGGCCGCGGGTTCAAATCCCGCCCCCGCAACCACTCGTAAATCGCTCGCAATGAGAAAATTGTGCGTTACGAGATGCGTCTCGTGGATTCCTGCATTATGCAGCTAAATGCACTGGAAATGCACGAAAATGAACGATTTCGGGCACGCCTTTGGCACGCCTCCTCGAAAAGGTGAGTGCATTCGAAGTGTCGAGGCGTGCCAGGGAAAGTGGCACGCCAGGCTTGGGATAAGAATTCCTGGCGGACAGGAGGAGTGTCCGCCGATCGCTAAGCGCTATTCCGAGGCCGCGTGCATCATGCCAGTCCGTCCAACAGCCCT